>JBNMKT010000022.1:0-20606 GCA_050874485.1 bacterium | reverse complement strand
TCTTCCTCTTCTGGCTGTCCGTACTCGGCTCTCCCACCAGATATTTCCTCTATAAAATGTCCGATCTCCACCCATGCACGTTTGCATTCCGGCAGCGTGAGCGGTGCCATCTGGAACACATGGAACATCCCTTCATAGATGCTCAGGCGCACCTTGACGCCGGCTTCCCTGGCCTTCTGTGCGAGCAGCACCGAATCGGACAACAACATCTCATAGGACCCGACCTGAATCAGCATCGGCGGGAATCCCTCGTACTCACCAAACAGTGGTGAAAGCAGTGGATTGGTCAGATCCTCCTCCCCCGCATATTCGCGGTTATTGATCATCGAATCATCCGTGCCGCCAAACAACGGATCCTTATCAAAATTCTCTTTGTAAGAAGGTCCACTCGCGGTCATATCCGTCCACGGCGACATCGCAATGATGCCACACGGCAGTTTTCTGCCATTTTCCTTTAACGCCAGACACAATGCCAGTGCCAGTCCACCTCCCGCAGAATCACCGACTACAATGATCTGATCCTCCGTGTAGCCGTTCTGTAACAGCCACTCATAACCATCCAGCGCATCGATCAATGCCGCCGGGAACACATGCTCTGGCGCAATGCGGTAATCTACCGATAACACACTGTAGCGTTTTCCCACTTCATTATACAATCCTGCGAATGACCGGTAAGCATGTCTCATTCCACCGATATATCCACCGCCATGCAGCTGTAGTATCACCTTCTCATGATTCGGCTGTTCAAATTCCAGCAGTTCTGCCTGACAATTTGCCAGTTCAATGACCGTATTGGTAAAACACTCCGGACATCTCCAGTGACTCGCAGGTTCTACGATCCTTTTACGGATCTCTCCATTTTTAAATTTTTGTCCGATCAGGTTCTCCTTCGTCAGTGCCGCAATCGCCTGACGCATCAGCTTTCCCTGTCTGCTTACTTTATTTTCTGCCATAATTCCTCTGTTATTTTATGTGAAATCTTCGTTTTAGTTCCGTTGTCGCACGTCTGCCTCCGATGATTACAGTGCCTAAAAACAGGCATACCGATACGGCAAGTGCTGCATAGGACAGCTGCATGGAATGGATCACGCCCTCCCTGCCGAGGATCACCGGTATCAGACTAAACAAGATCATCACGATCTCAAAGCTCAGATAACTCTGCCAGTTTTTTCTGTTAAATATGATCAGAAACAGAACGGTTACGTCCACTGCCATCAGAGCCGCCGGGAATACATAATTCATAGACCAGCCATTGTTTCCAAGCACGTGATCAATGACAAACAGCAGCAGCACCGCTCCTGCCACTCCTACAATGATCTTCATGCGATACCCGGCACGGCTGTAGCTCACAGTATAGGCGAGCGTCAGATAAATATATGCCAGTATCACCCCGACGATCACACTCCAGTAGAGTCCGTTAAAATAAATATAATTCAGTGCCACCAGCACCCCTTCCGTGACAATCGCCACAAACAGATAGATGCGGATCAGCAGCTTTAACACATGATTTTTTGCCCAGATATCCGGATATTTATTTTCCACCTGATCGTCTGTATCCAGTACGCAATTGCATAATGGGCAGATCTGCGTATCATCGCGGACGATCACATGACATTGTCTGCACTTACTCATTCATACACCCCATTACTTTCTATGACAACCTCCAGTCCATCTGCCGCCAGCTGCCTGAAAAATGTCCGCTGGACATGTGCCTGTGCCAGTACTGAACTGAATGTAACAGCCAGTGTATCTCGATAGGAACAGATCGTGGCCTTTAAGAGCTGTCCCTTACTCATTGCCAGAAATGCATGAAACATCTGTACATACGGCTCGTACTCCGGCTCCAGCTTAATATTACCGATATTCGTAATCGTTGTCGTATTGGCGAGCGCCGATTGTGTATAGACCAGACGGATCGCCAGATTTTTCAATACAAGCGGCACCGCACTGGCAAACAGATTCTGCTGATTGGACACATTATAGGAAAACAGCTTTTCCAGATGTTCCTTATTGATCTGTTCACGCAGACTCTGCTTCACCCGTTCGCATACTTCCTCATAAGTCAGATTCTCCCGATCCGGTATCAGTTCTGCGGATACCATCGCAAAAAAGTTCTTTGTCGTCACCGAATCGAAAAATGGACGCAGATTGACCGGAACTGCCGCACGAATCGCACGGTCACTCGTCATACCGTGCAGACATTCCTTATAAATACTCCATACATAGGTCGCTACCAGATACTCATTGATACTCATCCCATATTTGTGACAGACCTCTTTGAGTGCAGGGATCTTCACATAGCCGTGGATCACGCCGAATTCCTCCTGGTCTAAACGCTCTCCTTTGATCGCAAATGCCTTCTTCGACTGGTAGCCCTTTTTCGCGCTCTTTCTGTAATTACGCAGGAAGCTATCCTCACGGTTGAGCGAAGTATTCGTACTCAGCGTATCGCCGACCTCCTCGCGCAGCTTCGGATGCGCCAGCCGCAGATACTGATACGTCAGCTCCTTCAGAAAATTGATGCCGCCCATGCCATCAGTCAGCACATGGAACACTTCCAGATTGATCCGCTTCTTATAATAGCTGACACGGAACATATAGCCTCTGTTTTTGTTCGGCTGGATATAACGGCACGGATACGTGTGCTCCTCACGCACGGTCGGCGCTTTCTTCCCATTTTCCTCAAAGTAATACCAGAAAAATCCGGTGCGCATGCGCACATTGAACAGATCGAATTTCGGCAGCACCAGATCCAGTGCCTCCTGCAGCATCTCTCCATTCACTTCCTCGGTCAATTCGACGGCGATGCGGTACGTATTCGTCATACTCTCTCCCGCGATCACCGGAAACAGATGTGCGGTATTATCCAGCTTATCCCAGCGCGGAATGTTGCGGTTTCTACGGCGAACCATCTCATTTATTTTCTTTTTTTCAGTTTGTTTTTGCTTGTTTTTACTATCTCTATTTTTGCTCATATGGGCTTTATTGTATCACAGACAACCTTAGAATGCAATCGGGAGCACATCCGGTCTGTCTGATTTACATTTCATCCAGTGGTGCAACAATCGTACTGTCTATCGCAGCGGCAATGAGCTGTTGTTTGGAGGCAAAACCGCATTTTTTTATCATCCGGTTCATATGGTATTTTACGGTAACCTCCTCGATAAACAGTTGTTTCCCAATCGCTGCATAGGAATTGCCCTGAATATACAGGCGCAGAATATCTTTTTGCATATCCGAAAGTTCGTCTGACCACGCCTCACCGACTTTCACATTCGGCGCATGATCCGGAAAACGATGCTCTCCCTGCATGGTGTGCTGCATCACATCGAGGATTTCTTCTTCGCCATGATCTTTGTACCACAGACTGTCCACACCGATTTGTCTGGCTTTTTCCAGCACTGCGGCATCCACCAGCGAAGTAACCACCACGATTTTGATTTCCGGCCGCTGCTGTCTGATCGTCTCCGCTGCGACAAGTCCCGAATGTCCGTGAACCGTCTGCACATCCATAAGAATCATATCCACATCGTTGAGATAACAGAAAGTCGTCACCTGCTCTGCATCCTTGAGACTTCCGGCAAGTGTGAATGTCCCGCTTTTTTCTACCATATTCTCAAGATATACGCGCGTAAATTTATTGTCTTCCACTATGAGGACCCTTGTCATTATAAATCCATCTCCTCCCTCATAAAAATCAGGTTCATTGCAAATACCGGCTCATGCGAAATCCGCATTTCCCCGCCTGCGTGTTCAATGCTTCTGCGAAGAGCACCCAGCCCGCTTCCCTCTGTAATCTCACCTTTTGGAGCTTCGCCGTCGTTGGTAATCCGCACCAGATATCCGCCAGGAACTCCTTTGATTCTGACTTCGACCTGCGTGCCATGTGCGTGTCGGACACAGTTCGTCACACATTCCCGCATCGCTGTTACCGTCAGATCATAAATCAGCGATTCGATCGGCAGCATACCATCCAGTTTCAATTCCACGCCGAGATCCGCACACTCGCTCAACAACACATCATACTCATCTATGCTGTCCGCGTCCGGATGAAAGAGCAGAGTTCCGGCTGCGACAGACAGCTTGCAAAGCTGTGCCTGCATTGTCTGCCTGTCGTCTGTCTCACCATTCTGCAGGATTTTCCGCAAAACCGCAAGGCTCTGACCGATTTCATCGTGAATTTTGAGTTTAAAAGAAAGGTATTCCCGCTCACGAACCGAATCCTCGGCTCTGGCATACATTTTGCACAGTTTTTGATTGACAGCCTGCAGTGCCTCGTTGTCCTTCGCCAGTTCTGCGTTGGCGCGTACAACCTCGGTAATATCCGTCAGCACCGCTTCTGTATATTCTTTTCCATCAATCATTCTGTTTTCCTCGTTATACTGCCACATCCTTCCATCCTGTGCATAATAAATACCATCCGGAAATCTTTTCCGGTCATCGCATGGTACAGCCGGTACATCTGCCTGTTACACAGCTTGACACTACCCCGTTCGTTGAAATAGCAGCCGGCAACCGGCAGCTCATCCATTGCTTCCTTAATACTGCTCCTTGTAATTCGGTTCGTTTCCTTTTGATAAGTACGCACCAAAAGAATCACCACTGCCACCACTGACAGGACGGTCATGCCCCAAATCCATATCAGCGGCACACACCCAAACCACGGTGTGTCAAAAAGTATCGCAAAAATGACAAACAAGAGCAAAAACCAGCCGGCACATAGATACCAGCTTCTTTGTCTGTGGTTTTCCCAAGTCCAGATCAGATAAAAAAGCTGTGTGCAGAGTATGAGAAACAAACCTGTTAATATGTAAAAATGCTGTTGCACCGCTATGCACCAGATTGTCATGCCTTTTCACCTCCTGCCAGCGGAATACATACCGCACAACCATCTTCACCCGACTCCACAACGATATCCGGGTCAGTCAGCCGGATCATCTGAACATCTGTCCCACAGTCCGCAGTCAGACTCAAAGAAAGCCTCCCCTCTTTGTAGCTGATGCTGACCAGCAGATAGGTCAGCGTATCCAGCACCGCTTCCAGAATCTCCTCAAAATGTGCATACGCATCGCACAATGTCCTCGCAGCCAGACTGCCTGCTGTTTTCGTCTGATAAAAATTACAATCGATTCCGCTGATGATCAGATTGCTGCACGACTCACTGATAGCAGCTCCAAGCACTGCAACCGGTATTTCCGGACTGCGGTCTGCTGCAATGACCATATCCTTATGACGTTTGATATAGGTAGCAAGCAATAAAATGCGCAAAAGCCGTTTCCTCTGTATCTCCGTTGACACCGGCACTGTCCGGTCAGGTTCAGTTTGGGTAAAAGAATCTGCCAGCGCGTCGATCTCCCGCAGTTGTTTCTGCGTTTCCCGCTGCACCAGATCATAGAGCCGGTTTTGTTCTTCCAGCTTATACCGCTGTGCATCTCGACGGTATTGTTCACGCAGGATGTCATTGCGCTCCGATAGTTCTTCTTTGACTGCCTCCAGATTTCGTCTGGCATTTGCAAGTTCCGTAATATTCTCCTGCCACACGACATAACCGCCCCGGATCGCATGCGACTTGAGTATCGTATTTTCATCATATCGGAATCCCACCGCGCCTGCATGTTGTGCATGCACCAGATCCGCCTCGTCAAGCGGTACTGCCTGATCGGAAATGTATCTTACCCGGTTATTTTTATCCGTAATCTGCATACCTGCCGAAACATGCGGGAAAAGCCGCTCATAACCAGTGTTAGTCGGAATCAGCCCGGTCAGAAGGCAGCTTTCGAGCATACCGGCAAACAGCAGACATAAAGTCACCGTCATGTCACCGGCCACATAATACAACAGCGACGTATGATCCTCCATATAAATTGCATAGAGGGCACTATAAACGAGCGAAAGCGGCAGAAAAACCAGCGGTATCCAGACTTTACGCCCTTTTACTGCCCGACACTTATACAGCATAATGCCCACAGCCGCAAGCGCACAGACTGCCATGCAGCCGCTTACGATAAAATATCCGCCCTCTCTGGTATAATCAGTATCCAGCCACACAACCGCTTCTTTGGGAAATGCAAAGACCATCTGATGCAGATCGTTCGTCAGAACCAGCAACACGAGTCCCAGAACCGGAATATAAAGTACCTTCGTCCAGTTTGGCAGCCGTTAATTCTCATGTTTGCCAAGTGATGCCGCAACCAGCACTGCCAGAAACGGAATGAGCAGCATCGGAACATAATACAGATACCACAGATAACGGATCATCTGAGGGGCATTCACAAAAAGATGCTTCACAGTCCGACCAGCAATCCAGAACACCATAAGCATAGCAAT
Source organism: bacterium (assembly GCA_050874485.1). Classification (GTDB taxonomy): domain Bacteria; phylum Bacillota; class Clostridia; order Lachnospirales; family Lachnospiraceae; genus W0P33-017. The sequence continues at coordinate 14,279 of JBNMKT010000022.1, read as the reverse complement.
CACCGTCAGAAGGCTTCGCGCCTGCTTCATGATTACACGCCTTCGGACAGAAATACCCCAGTACATAAAAAGTCCCACATAAATAAAAGAGCGCGGCAAAGCCAGAAATCTACCCGGAATTTCCCGTCCAATATTGCGGCACAATATCGCAGTCAAAATCAGTGCTGCTATGATGATCACATTTCGTATCGTCTCTTTTCCTGCTCTCTCCACCTTCGTGTCTCCCTGCTTTATTTTATTATCATTATACTAAAAAACATAAATCCCGACAAACCTTATGCCGGGATTTACGTTATGGATGATCTGTTATTTTTCTTTCTATTTCTTTCTATTTCTCTTTATTTCAGTTTCGCGCTCTTTGTCTTTGAACGTGCGCTGACTGCCTCATAAGAATATTTTTTATTTCCTACCTTGTAGAACTTGTTCTCGTAAGTAGCAACATTGACCTTAACCGTCTGATTGCTGTAAGAGCTGACCGAATTGATATTGACAGTCGTAGAGAATGTGTCCTTATTGGACTTAATCACATATTGCTTTCCGCCTGTCATGCCACTGTAACTCGTATTCAGAATGACGCCGTCATTATTCTTTGCTTTTTTGCTCAGGGTCACTGTCAGTTTGTAGCTGATATTGTAGCGATATTCCCAGTATTCCTTGTCAAAATATCTGTTTTTCTTAACATTGCTGATCTTAACCGATTTGATAACCGGAGTAACCTTGGAGCCTGTGGTCAGTTTGATATCCAGTGCATTACCGTAGCCCCAATATCCGGTATTCTGATCCTCATAATAGCCTGCAATGATATAGTTGTAAGTGGTGTCCGGCTTCAGCCCTTTCAGCTGCTGATCCTCCTGCCAGAACTGTTTCATACTGAATACATTGCCGTTTGCCTTATCGATAACTCTGGTCTCACTGCCGTAATACATCGGATCCAGTGCGTTCGTGTTGAACATGATACGGTCTGAATAAGCCGTAATTCCAATCTTTGTCGGTCTCGCTGATCCGACATAAAAGTTCATCTGGGTTGAACTGCCATCACTAAACTTAATCAACAGGTTAAATGTGCCACACATTTTGACAGTCACCTTTCCCGTATTGCTCTCTGGAGTAAAACTACAATAATCATCGGTATCGTAGCCATTGGATGCGTGGCAAATGACATCTTCCACATTTTTACCCTCCGGTGGATTGACTTTGATATTCACAGTCACCGGGGTTTTCTTGTCATTGAGTGTCAGGTAATAGAATCCATCCTCGGCTCTCGCCTCGTCATCATGGTCAAATGTGACAGTCGTCTCTTTGTCCTGTGCTTTGTAAGTTGTTTTTGCATTTGCCGTAATAGTAAATGCCAACATCATTACGACGGCTGCACATACCGTAACTAAGGGTCTCCATTTCTTTGCAAGTCTCATAAGCATCCTCCTTTTTCTATAAATTCGAACCTCTTGTATGGTATATTATAACTTTTTCCTTTTCCCGCCGCACTATCCAAAAGTATAGTCTTTTGTCCTGCTATTCATTCGATGTTGTCCTAATTCTCACCTCAAAATGGATATAAAAATAGGACTTCAATCATTCAAATCCTTATTTTATAAGGTTTCTCTTGATTAAGTCCTATTCCATTCTATTGATTGACTGCCTCGATAAACCGCGCAAACGCCGCGCGTCCTTCGGGTGTACATTTGTACACACCTGCGTCCTCGAGTACCTGTGAAAATACGAGTCCGATCTCCTTTTTGATGATATCCGTCACATTGTCCGCTGTGATCGAATCGTACTTCGGCAGAAATTCATCGACCCAGTCAGCGTGCTTCTCAAGCTGCTCATCGGCGCGCAGATCTTTGCCGTTTACGATTGCATCTGCGAGTCCGGCGATCTCGTCCTTCAAACGTGCCGGAAGCACTGCCAGTCCCATCACCTCAATCAAACCGATGTTTTCTTTCTTGATATGATGCAACTTCGCATGCGGATGATACACACCTAACGGATGTTCTTCGGTTGTAATATTATTACGCAATACGAGATCCAGTTCCAGCCGTCCGTCACGCATACGCGCGATCGGTGTGATCGTATTGTGCGGCTCGCCATCTGTGTTGGCATAGATAAATGCATCCTCATCGGTATACCCACGCCATGCCAGCAAGATCTTGTCCGCAAGGTCGATCAGCCGCTGTTTGTCCGTACCACTCAGCCGGATCACAGACATCGGCCATTTTACGATGCCAGCCTCGATATCAGAATAACCCTCAAATACGATCTGCTGCTCAATCGGTGCCTTTGCCATGGCAAACTCATAATGTCCACCCTGGAAATGATCGTGGCTTAGGATCGATCCTCCGACGATCGGCAGATCGGCATTGCTGCCGACGAAATAATGCGGAAACTGCTCGACGAAATCAAGAAGTTTGCCAAAAGTCGCACGCTCGATCTTCATCGGGATATGCTGCTTATTGAACACAATACAATGCTCATTGTAATATACATACGGTGAGTACTGGAAACACCAGTCACTCTCGTTGATCGTCACAGGGATCACACGGTGGTTCTGTCTCGCCGGATGGTTCACACGTCCTGCATAACCCTCATTTTCCGGACAAAGCAGACATTTCGGATAGCCGCTCTGCTTTGCGAGTTTGGCAGCCGCGATTGCCTTCGGATCTTTCTCCGGTTTGGACAGATTGACTGTGATATCGAGCGTACCGTAGGGTGTATCAGTTGTCCACTTGAGATCTTTTTTGATACGGTAACGGCGGATATAGTTGCTGTCACGGCTCAGTTTATAAAAATAATCGGTCGCCGCCTGCGCAGAAGTTTCTGCATACAGATCACGGAATCTGCCAATCACCTCACTCGGCCGGGGCATGAGCACACTCATAACCTTTGTGTCAAACAAATCTCGGTATACGATGCTATTCTCTGTCGTGATATGTTTTGCATATGCATAATCGCACATGTCATTTAACAGACCTTCCAGTGCATCCTCTGCCTGCTCCTGTGTCATCGGTGTACGCTTTTTCCAGTCTGACAGCAACTGGTCATCGATCTCATCCAGCTCAAACAGTTCGAGCAGCCGGTTGATCGTATACGTCGTATCCAGTGGATCGATCAATCCGGTCGCAAGTGCATAATCCGTCAGATCCAGTATATTTTTCTCTATATTTTGTTCGCTCATAATAATCTCCTTCCAACAGAAACGCTTATGCCAGTCTCACCGGTCCATCTCCGATCTCTACTACATAGAAATCTGCTGCATAACCGATCTTCTCCTGATAAGCCTTTCCTACCTGCTCGATAAATGTATCCACTGCATCATTTTTCACGATGCTGACAGAGCATCCGCCGAATCCGGCTCCGGTCATACGGGAACCGATCACGCCATCGACCTTCCATGCTTCCTCTGCCAATGTGTCTAACTCAATACCGGTCACCTCATAATCATCACGCAGTGACACGTGTGACTCGTTCATGAGTTTTCCGAACAATGCGAGATCACCGTTTTTCAGTGCTTCGACCGCATGGATCGTCCGCTGATTCTCGTAGACCGCATGCTTTGCACGCTTCTTGCGATCCTCATCTTTGATGGCATCCTTATATTTTTCAAATTCTTCTTCGCTCAGGTCACCCAGGCTGCTGATACCCACATACTGCTGCAGTTCTTCCAGTGCTTTCTCACACTCTGCACGGCGCTCGTTGTATTTTGAATCGCCAAGTCCGCGCTTCTTATTCGAGCAGGAGATCACGATCTTCGCATCCTTCAGTACAATCGGTGCATAGGTATATTCCAATGTCGCAGTATCCAAAAAGATCGCATGATCCTTCTTGCCCATTGCGATTGCAAACTGATCCATGATACCACAGTTGACACCGTTAAACTTGTTCTCAGAATACTGTCCAATCAGCGCGATATCCTGATTTGTGACCTCACAGCCATACAGATCCTTTAAAATATATCCGGTCAGCACCTCTACAGATGCCGAAGAGCTCAGTCCTGAGCCGTTCGGAATATTGCCATAGAGCAGCAGATCCATACCCTGCGTGATCGGCATACCCTTCTCACCAAATGCCCAGATCACACCCTTCGGATAATTCGTCCAGTCTGCTGCCGGGTCTGGCTTCAACTCATCGAGGCTGGATGTGATCACGCCAAGCTGCTCAAAGTTCATAGAATAAAAACGCAGAACACGATCCTCTCTTTTGCGCACGACACCATAGGTACCGATCGTCAGTGCACACGGAAATACATGTCCTCCGTTATAATCTGTATGTTCACCGATCAGATTCACACGTCCCGGTGCAAAATAAGTACGGATCTCCCCGTCCGATCCGAATAATTCCGTAAATTTTTCTACTAATTTCTGCTGCATCGTATATTTTCCTCCTCCTGATAATAGCATCCTGCAAAAAAAGGTGGTGAAAACGCGCCTGCATTCCACCACCGTCTTCTTATATTTTATTATAGCTGTGCACCTGTGGCATTGCAATCACCCAGACACTGTTTGCAACATTTTTACCAAAACTGGCACCGAAATGGACGGATCTAGTGCTCCTCATGCATCCACACACGCATCTGGTTCAGACCGCGATTGCCCCATGCAAAATAAGGAATTGCCCGCAGCTTCACAGATTCAAATACCGGTTCTTCTTCGCTGTAGAGTTCGCTGCCACCGGAATAGATCAGACGCTTTCCTGCTACATCCAGCAAGCTCATGCCCTCAAAGAGATTTCCTTCTCCACCGATAACCGTAGCATCCAATGTCCGGTTCACATACAATGCCTGCAGCTGCTCGCCGTTATCAACGCCTTCAAAGCAATAGACAATGGGGCCACGCATGAGTGCGACACAGCCGACATCTTCACGCACCTTTGTATTCGCATAGAGTTTTCTCACCGGCATCTGGAATTCCAGCGTGATCTGATCAGCCCTGCCCCAGTTCCGTTCCAGATACAGATATCCATCACGAATCAGTGTCTGTGTATCCACAGCTGAACCGTTCAGACATACACGCAATGTCTTCCTATTAATATAGGAAGGAATATGTATCGCAAACGTAAATGCATCACTCTGATTTGCCTTGATCTCATATGTTACCTTTCCATTCCAGGGATACTTGCTCTCAACGTGTACATCGGCATGCGCAAACGATGCATCTCCGCCGATAAACAGATGTGAATAGATGACATCATTTTCCTCATCCCACGCATATTTTCCGAGTGAAGTGACCATGCGCACAAGGTTCGGCGGACAGCATGCACAGGCATACCAGCCCGGACGTTCAGGGATCACATGCTCATAGCCCGCAGCCACACCGGATGTTCCGGGGTTGACCTCGAGCGGATTCACATAGAAAAACCGCTTGCCGTCACGCTGCATACCGCTGATGATACCATTGTACAGTTCGCGTTCCATCACATCTGCATAGCAGCCCTTTTTCTCGCTCTTTAACATCTGCTTTGCAAAAAATACGAGTCCGATCGATGCACAGGTCTCCGCATACACTGTATCGTTCGGCAGCTCATAGGGAACAGAAAATGACTCTCCCACAACAGTCGCTCCGATGCCACCTGTGATGTACATCTTCTGTTGTACGATGTTGTTCCACAGACGTCTGCACGCATCGAGCAGGCGCGCATCACCATCCTCGGCTGCCAGATCTGCCATCGCTGTGTACATATAGACCGCACGTACACTGTGTCCGACGGCCTCATCCTGCTCATAGACAGTCGCGTGGCTCTGATTGTATTTGGTATCCTCCGGCTTCATGCCAAAGTGCTCCCAATCCCGCTTTGCGGCTTCCTCTTTGAAGAAATCCGGATTTTTGCCACGCTCCTCAAGAAAATAACGTGCCATATCCTTATACTGCTGCTTGCCAGTCGCATGATACATCCGCATCAGACCGATCTCGACCTCCTGATGTCCGGGAATACCGGTCACTTTTCCCTCTCCATCCCCAAAACGGCGGATGATGTGCTCTGCCATGCGTTCCATGACACCGAGCAGACGATCCTTTCCGGTCGCCTCATAATATGCCACTGCTGCCTCCATCATATGTCCGGCACAGTACAGTTCATGGCACTCGAGCAGATTCTGCCAGCGGTGCTCCGGCTCTTTGATCGTAAAATAGGTATTCAGATAACCGTCCTCCTGCTGTGCCCCTGCTACGATCTCGATGATCGCATCCGCACGCGCCTCGAGCTCGGCATCCGGCTTGATGATGAGCGAGTACGCAACACCCTCTAACCATTTTGCGACATCACTGTCCTGAAAGACCATGCCATAAAATTCGCCCTCGGCGAGTCCTGCTGCGATACGGAAATTATCGATCGCGTGGCTTTTCTCCACGCCTGGCTCCTCGTCGTTTAATACGCGCTCCTGAAACGGAATCACAACATCTGTGACCAGGTCCTGCATATGTGACCAGAAATCGTCGATGATCTGCACCTGGTTTAATTTGATTTCACTACTCATAGATTCTCCTTTTTACTCTCTTAATTTTTATAAATGATAGTAGAACTTTTCCATCAGGTCGCAGCTCCCGCAAGCATGTCTGTTTTGCTTTCATTGCACGAACCATTCCGATGAGCCTCTTAAAAACAAAATTGTGTCAGCAAAGGCTTCCACAATTTGGAGTCTCCTCTCCATCGTGCAAAGGCAGCAAAATCAGACATGACTTTGCTCGTGCTGCTACGTTTACAAAATGCACGTAACGTAAATGGCTGTGGGCACAACAGTTCTCGGCATCTGCGACTTTTGTCCGGCGAAGTGCGAGCGCATTAAATAACAATTCGCGTGTCATAACTGAAAGCCGCAGGCTATGTGTGCGAAGGACACATCGAGCCAAGGCTGAAGAAACAGCGAGACACCGCCGGGCAACCGGAGCAGATGATCGGGATACTGTTGCGACCACAGCTAAATGCAAAAAGGTGGGAACATCATTCCCACCTTTCATCACATTTGCAAACCCTTATTTTTTCAGGCGGATGCTGACAACACTACATGCCGGCAGTTCTACGTGTACACCGTCTGCAGTCTTTGTATATATCTCAAATTTCTGTTCGGTAACGACCTCCGGTGCCTCGAAGGTATTATGTGCATTCATAGTGCCTGCAACATACGTTGCCTCTGCGACATCGTAAGCAGCTCCGTCTGCAGCCAACTGCAGGTCTACGCTCTCGCCGGACTCGAGAGAGTTGTTCGTGAGTGTCACAGTGATCACACCATCTGCATCGATAGAAGCGGATTCAAATACCTTCGGCAATTCATTCTTGCCGCTGCCTACCGTACCTGCACCAACCAGCTCACTGGACAGTAACGTTGCACCCTGATGATAACGATACATGTGGAAGACATGATAGGTCGGTGTCTTGATCATCTTCTCGCCATCTGTGAGCATCACGGACTGTAACACATTGATCAGCTGTGCGATACATGCCATCTTCACACGGTCGGAATGTTTATTGAAGATATTTAAGTTCATACCTGCGACGAGTGCATCACGCATCGTATTCTGCTGATATAAGAAGCCCGGATTTGTGCCCGGTTCTACATCACTCCAGATACCCCACTCATCGACGATCATGCCGATCTTCTTGTCGGGATCATACTCATCCATGATCGCTCCATGTCTGTTAATGAGTTCTTCCATATAATAGCTGCGCTTTAACGTCTGGTAGAAGATCTCCTCGGTAAAGTCTGTCGCGCTGCCCTTGATATTCCAGTCGTCCTCGACCTCAGGCAGTGTGTAATAATGCAGTGACAGACCATCCATCCATCCGTGGTAGCGAGGCTCGCAATGATCAAAACAGGTCTCTAACACACCCTTGGTCCATGCATAGTCATCCACATTTGCGCCGCAGCAGATCTTGGTGATCGGCTCGTTGCCTGCATAGTTTCTCACATAGGTCTGATATCTGCGGTATTCATCTGCATAATGCTGCGGGCGCATATTTCCGCCACAGCCCCAGTTCTCATTTCCGACTCCAAAATAATCTACCTTCCACGGCTCCTCATGCCCATTCTGCTTGCGCAGCTCTGCCATCGGTGATACACCGTTGAATGTCATGTACTCGACCCACTCGCTCATCTCGCGTACCGTGCCGCTGCCGACATTACCGTTGATATAAGTCTTACATCCGAGCTGACGGCACAGTTCGAAAAACTCATGTGTTCCGAAACTGTTGTCCTCTACGACTCCGCCCCAGTGGGTATTGATCATTTTCTTTCTGGCAGATTTCGGTCCGATACCGTCCATCCAGTGATATTCATCTGCGAAACATCCGCCCGGCCAGCGCAGTACAGGGATCTTCATCTCCTTTAACGCCTCGACAACATCGGTTCTCATTCCGTTGACATTCGGGATGTCAGAGTCCTCTCCGACATACAGTCCCTCATAGATGCACCGTCCGAGATGCTCGGAAAAATGTCCGTAGATCTCCGGTGCGATTGTACTTTTTTTACTCTCGTTGTTAATAATCAGCTTTGACATATCGTTTTACTCCTTTTAGCCTTTGACCGCTCCTGCAGTCATACCCTCGATAATATATTTCTGGAAGATCAAAAAGATCACGAAGATCGGCAGAATACCAAACATAGATCCTGCGATCAGCACATCATAGTTGTTTCCGTAAGGTGTGAGCAGTGTGTTCAGACCGATCGGCAGTGTGAATTTCTCCGCACCCTTTAATACGAGCAGCGGCCACAGGATCGCATTCCACACACCCATTGCCTGTAAGATACCCATAGAGGCAAATGCAGGCTTTGCTAACGGCATGATGATCTTTGTCGCGATGCGATACTCACTCGCACCATCGATACGCGCTGCATCGAGCAGCTCCTTCGGCAGTCCTGACAGGAACTGACGGAAGAAAAAGATCGTTGACGCATTACACAGTCCGGTGATGATCACACCGGTATATGTATTGATCAGCTTTAATCCGATGATTTCCTTATATAAAGGAAGCATCAGGATCTCAAACGGCACCATCATCGTTGCGATCACGAGGAAAAACAGGAAGTTTCTCAATGGGAAGTTGTACATCGTCAGTCCGTATGCTACAAAGTAGCAGATGAGAAGTGTCAGTACAACGCTCACGATCGTGATCACGAGTGAATTCCGATACCACATAAAATATCTCTGGCTGTCTGCATTTCCGGAAAACAGATAATTGTAGTTATTCAGGTTCATCGTCGAGAAGTCGAGATTGATCGACAGACCACGACGGATCAGTTCTGTTCCGGGTCTAAACGATGCCAGTAGTCCGGCAAATACCGGGAAAATAATAATCAGACTCAGAACCGCAAAGAAACCGGTCGCAAGAATCGTACCTACGATTCTCTTTTTCTTGCCCTGTCTGGAGGCGCTCATATCCATATCTGCCATGATTAGTCCTCCTCCTTCTTAAATGTTCCATTTGCGACTAACTGTACGATATTGATTGCCAGTGCGATGACAAGCAGTACGACACCGACTGCACATGCATATCCCATATCGTTCTTTTCGATACCACGCTTATACAGGTATCCTACGATCGTCAATCCGATATTGTTTGGCGAGTTATTTCCTGCCCATAGCATGTAGGATTCGAGGAACATCGCCAGACCTGCGTAGATCGAGATCGTCAGTACATATACTGTCGTGGGCTTTAACAGTGGCAGGGTCACATAACGGAATTTCTGCCATCCGCTCGCGCCATCGATCTCTGCGGCTTCGTAAAGGGAGGTATCGATTGACCGCAGACCCGACAGGAAATAGAGCATATTGACACCTGTCCAGCGCCAGCATGCGACGATCAACAGCGCCAGCATACCGGACCAGCCCATTTTTAACCATTTATACGTTCCAAGACCGAGCATCTGTGTAATCTGATTCATCTGTCCGGTCGGATATTCAGTAAACATCAGACGAAACAGCGTTCCTGAGATAACAACGGATGTCAATGCCGGCATATACAAAACTGCCTTCCAGACACCCTTTGCCTTAACCAGACGGCTGTCCATCAATACTGCAAACAGCAGCGGAAACGGAATGAGTAAAAGCAGGGTAAACAGCATATACTTTGCACTGTTTAAAATTGCTATGTGGAATACGTTATCCTTCAACAGCTTGGCATAATTGGCCGTACCGATCCAATCTGTTTTTACTGCTGTGATTTTCTGAAAACTCATTGTGATCGAAGAACCGAGCGGATAGATCCAGAAGATCAGAAAGCTCAGTATAAAAGGAAGTACGAACACAAACGGTGCTACTTTTTGTGAATATAATATCTTCTTAATTTTCAAACCAAAACCCTCCTTACGGATGAAAATGGGGATGTCAGAGGAAAACCTCCCCGACATCCCCATCACTCAAATGCCGTTTGATTTTACTGTTCTAAATCAACTGCATCCTGTAATTCCTGAAGTGCCTCAGATACATCCATCTTATCCTCAAGTACCTCATTTAAAGTTGTGTTACATACATACTCGTTAATCGTCGGGCTGATTGCTACTACAGAGATCTTTCCGATATTGTCGAGTCCGATGTCATTTAATACATCGTAAGGATAATTTCTAAAGTAAGCATTGTACTGGTTGTTGTCATCATGTGCGAATGAATCCATGGTCCAGCAAGCGGTGTTACATACGTCAAATCCTAATGTATCCCAGATGTTCTGCTCACCTTCCTCAGACATCTTTGCCCAGCAAAGGAATCTGGCTGCAAGATCTGTGCTCTGTGACTGCTGTGTAACGACTGTACCGGTTCCACCGATACCTACTGACATCTTCTGTCCATCTTCGAATACCGGACACTTAGCGATGTACCAGTTACCGCTCTCCTCAGGCATGTAGTTTGTGAAACGGCTCATATACCACATAGCTTTCGGGAAAGATACGATGTTGTGATCCATGATGTTCTGGAAACCAGCCTCAAGGTCTGTATGTCCGTCAGGTGATACCTCAGCGAATCCGCTGTCTAACCATCCCTGCTGCATCTCTAACATCTTCTTTACAGAATCAAGCTGTACGTTTGCAGGATTGTCGAATCCACCTGTCCAGTCATCGCCGTACTCTGCCATTGCCAGCCACAGCCAGTCTGTTGCACCTGTATCTACAGATGTGAAGTATTTTCCATCCTCTCCGATTGCTGCTACATACTCATCACCAAGTTTGGTGTAATCATCCCATGTCTTTACGGCATCGATCTTTGCTGTTACCTCATCCTCTGAGATACCCATTGCATCTGCCATCGCTACTACGTTGTAGTACATAACAGTTGCACCTACATGGTAAGGAGCTCCATAATGTTTGCCATCCTCACCTGCATATGTATCCATACGGGCAGGAACCATTGTATCCATGTAATCTGCTGCATAGTCATCTAACGGAACGAGCCAGTTATCGAGACCTGCTACACATTCGGGAACTGTCCGACCTCTACGTCACAGATATCAGGTGCTCCTACGCCAGACTGTAAAGCAGTCAGCAGCTTGGTGTGCATATCTGCATACGGATATGTGGTACATGTGATCTCGATTGTCTCATCGGGATGCTCCTCGTTCCATACCTCTGCCATCTTGCCGTAATGCTGTCCGTGAAGCTCAACGAATGTCCACATCTCTAAATGTGTACCGTTCGGATCACCGAATGTGTTAGTCACTACATCTGCCTCTGCGGTCTCAGTCTCATCTTCTGAGTCATCTGCTGATGCAGAATCATCTGCAGTGTCATCCGCAGCAGTATCATCGGTAGCTGCATCATCCGTAGTTGCATCTGCCGGCGGGTTTGTCTCACCGCTGCCACATCCTGTGAGCATAGATGCTGCCAATACGGTACACATCAGTGCACTAATGAGTTTCTTCTTCATAATTGTCCTCCTTTTAATCCTTCTCCTAAAATAATTTAGTTTTAAGTGCCTCACGCTCTCGCGCGTTCCTTATGCATTTACTATACCTTTTCCATTCGTCTGTGTCAATTATTATTTTAGATTTCTTTAAAGTATTTTACCTTTTCCGCAAATTGCACAAAAATGGCACAATTGATTTGTGCAATTCATTGATGTTTTGTGCATTTTTTACACCATACTTGCGTTTTCTATTTTACTCGTCATATTTTTCTAAAGTAATTCATCGAAAATTAAAGTTGCAGAGTGATTTTCGTTGACACATTATAACATAACTTTTATAATGATTACATATGGATAGCCATAATTATTAGTAGACAGGAGAATACACAAATGATTCATATTACTTCGCTTGACGAAGGTCTGGAGACTTTCAAGGCATTAGGATCAGAGATCCGGCTTCAGATATTGAATATCCTGCTGGACAATGACCAGATGAGCATGAATCAGTTAGCAAGCGAGCTCAATATCAGCAACGGTGCATTGACCGGACATATCAAAAAACTGGAGGAATGCGGACTGATCAGCACTTCCAACGAATCCGCCGGTCACGGCAACCAGAAGATGTGCTCGATCATCCAGGATCGTATTATTGTAGATATCGAAAAACCGATTGATTATACAAATGTATTCAATACGCAGATACGCGTCGGTCAGTTTTCTGCTTACAGCGTCTGCCCCACGTGCGGCGTCGCCACGAGCGAATCCGTCATCGGTGAGATGGACGATGTGCGCTATTTCGACCACCCGGATCGTTTCAATGCGGATCTGATGTGGTTTTCCAAAGGATTTGTGGAATATGCGATTCCCAACCTGATCCCGGTACAGCAGAAGATCTCACAGATCTCGATCTCGATGGAGATCGGCTCCGAGGCACCCGGCAGCGCCAACAACTGGCCGTCGGACATCAGCTTTTACATCAACGATACACGCCTTGGTTTCTGGACATCACCTGGAGATTTTGGCGATGTGCGCGGTATCTTCACCCCTGAGTGGTGGCCGGTCAACTGTAACCAGTACGGTCTGCTCAAGCTGCTCGTCATCAACAAAAAGGGCACTTACATCGACGGTATGAAGATCTCCGATGTCACAATCAACATGCTCCATCTCGACTATACGAGCAGCATTCGTTTTCGTCTGGCAGTCGAAGATGATGCCGTTCATGTCGGCGGGCTGACGCTGTTTGGCAAAAACTTCGGCAACTATGCACAGGATATTCAGGTGAGCATCAATTATATGCCGTTAGAACCGAATGTACCGGTCGCACCGGCAACAGATAAATAAAAATACTCATAATACAAAAACGCTTCCGGAACCGGAAGCGTTTTTCTCATACTCATATTACAGTTTTACCATTTTTTCTTTGGGCAATGGGACACCTGCGCGACCGCGCGCAGCTCCACATAGCAGCCACAGGCATTGCATGTCCCGGCGAGCAGTTTATCACACGCCCTGCACACCGACAGCCGTCTCTCATATTCCGCATCATCCACGCGGTCTGCCTGCTTGATCGCGGCGCGGTATTTCTCTATCATTTCCCACTCTGACTGCTTCGACGCATCTGAACCGATCATCTCCCGCAGCAGACATCTCGTACATATACGCTGCTCCATCTGCGCCTCCATATTTTCCAGAACTCTATGACTATACCATAGGTCTGCTGACCTGCGGTATCACTATGACTCCTGTTTTTATGAATCATAGGAAAATACCGGTCTGCCATCCTTCCAGCCGAGTTTCATCAGCATCGCATGACGATTCGGATTGTACAGCGGATTTCCGACGATCTCTTTTTCTGTGCGTGCATGGTATACCATGATATCAGCACCGTTTTCGTCCGTCGTGAACGAATTGTGTCCCGGTCCATAGACCACATGCTCCTCGCTCGATGTCAGCACCGGATAGCGCTCCTTTTTCCAGGACAGAGGATCGAGCAGATCACTGTCCGCATCCGCAGTCAGCATACCCATACAATAATGGATACCCGTATCACTCGCAGAATATGTCACATATATTTTACCATCACGCTGGATCACCGCCGGTCCCTCATTGACCCAGAAGCCGTAGCGCTCCCAGTCGTAGTCCGGTGTCGTCAGCATCACCTGGACGGTATCTAACGTATAGCCGTTTTTCATGCGCGCGATATACAGGTTTGAGATCTGCTTGCCGACTCCGACCTTTTCTGCCCAGATATAATACCAGTCGCCATTTGCCTCAAAGACCGTCGCATCCAGCGAAAATGCCTCAAACGAGAACTCGTCGTCTGCCGCGCGTGTCATCTTGCCCTTCTCAATCCACGGATCACGCATCGGATCATCGCCCTGACACTCGAGCACATACGGACGGATCGCCCAGATATCATCCTTGTCACCCCCGGCATAATAGATATACCATTTTCCAAAC
>JBNMKT010000021.1:0-20924 GCA_050874485.1 bacterium | reverse complement strand
TTCTAATACAATATTGTTGTTCGTCGCATGGAACTGCTTTTGCAAATGTTCCGACGGATTCTCTGTCAGGCCGCCAAAGATCTCCTCACACATGCGGGCGATCCGGTCCGGAGTCTCTAATAGTCCCTCTCTGCCTGTATCCTCACCGATTCCTTCTAAGATCAGTCTGACACCTTCTTTGATTTTCTCACTATCCATTATTTTTTCCTCTATTCGATATTTTCTGATATTGCTGATTTCAATGCTCCCACACTGTAGAGCGACCCAAATGCGCAGACCGGATACCCCGTCTGCTTTGCGATCCCCAGTGCATGCTTCACTGCCTGCTGCTTGTCTGAACATGCCACAATCTCCCCGTCAAAACCGCACCTTCGGATCTCCTGTGCACATGCATCCGCTGACATGGCTCTCGGATTATCCGGCGCGATCGTTAGAAAGCAGTAGGCAGACGGCAGCATCTGCATGAGCATCTCATGATAATCTTTGTCTTTTAGAATACCTGTAATAAAAATGAATGTTTTTCCTGCACAGTATTCTGCCAGATTGTGGCTCAACGCACGAATGCCATCCGGATTATGCGCCCCATCTACGATGATCAGCGGATCCATCGACACAACTTCAAACCGTCCGGGCCATCGCACAGTTTTCATGCCCTCCAGTATCGCATCCTCTGAAATATGCCAGCCTTTCATCTGCAGACATCGTATGATCTCCAGCACAACTGCGGCATTTGCACATTGATGGTCACCGATCAGCGACAGGGTTATCTCACGCGGCAGCCTGCTATCACCGTCCTCTTTATGATCAATACTACACTTGCTGGAATTGACAGGCAGCTGATCATAAATAAAACGCTGGCCGCCCAGACTCTTTTCCAGGATGCAGACATGTTTCGCAGATGCCCTGATCAGTGTCGCATGCATGTCCCGGCAGCGTTTCTCCAATACGTCCATCACTGTATCCTGCTGATCTGTGGTCACTACCATAGCGCCTTCTTTGATGATCCCGGACTTCTTCTGCGCGATCTGTTCCAGTGTATCTCCCAGAAATCCCATATGGTCATAATCAATGTTTACGATCGCCGCGACTTCCGGTGTATCTATGACATTTGTCGCATCATCCACGCCACCGAGCCCGACCTCCAGAACGACAAGATCACACTTGCTTTCTGCAAAATATAAAAACGCCAGCGCCACGGCTTTTTCAAACTCGGAAGGAGGATCGTCCATCTGGTCACATACCTGTTTTAACGTATCCGCAAGCCGCACAAATGCGTCCTGAGAGATCATCTCACCGTTTACCTGAAACTGTTCCCTGTAATCAGAGATCACTGGTGATGTAAACAATCCGGTTTTCAGCCCGGCGCACTGTAAGATCTGTGCCGTCATCGCACAGACCGATCCTTTTCCGTTCGTTCCTGCGACATGGATCAATCGAAGCTGTTTCTGCGGATCTCCCAGTCTCTCCAACAGCACCTCCATGCGCTCCAGTCCAAGCCGTATGACCTGATCATGTGATTCTTTGATATATGTTACTGCCTGTGTATAGGTCATTCTTTTTCTCCCAAAAAAAGACACCCATTTGCCGTTCTCAGGAAATGAGTGTCTCATATTTTCTGACAGCGGATGCGAAGGCACACCGCGAGTTTCCGATCATATGTCGTACAATCTCCACTCTTCGTCCAATGGCAACTTCCCGTCCATTGGCACTTTACGCGTGACTTCTACTCTGTTCCTTATATTTATTATTGATCTCTGATTACTATTTAAAATACGCTACACCTGACTCAAAGATCTTCAGATCCTGCTCGCCATAGATGTTCATAGCGACTGCATCACCGCGGCGCTCGGAATGAGCCATCTTGCCGAGTACACGTCCATCCGGACTGGTGATACCCTCGATCGCCATGTAGGAGCCGTTGACATTCCACTCCTCATCCATCGTCGGTTTGCCGGACTCGTTCACATACTGTGTCACAACCTGTCCATTCTCAAACAGCCGATCCAGCCACTCCTTCGGTGCTACGAAACGTCCCTCGCCGTGTGAAGCCGGGTTCGTGTAGACTCCGCCGAGTGTCGCGCCTGCCATCCAGGGTGACTTATTAGAAACGACTTTTGTATATACCATCTTGCTGATATGACGGCCGATCGTGTTATAAGTCAGTGTCGGTGAATCTGCGGTCTGCTCCGTGATCTTTCCGTAGGGAACGAGACCGAGCTTGATCAGTGCCTGGAATCCGTTACAGATACCCAGTGCCAGTCCGTCACGCTCGTTTAACAGCTTCATGACTTCCTCGCTGATCTTCTCACTGCGGAATGCATTGGCAAAAAACTTTGCACTGCCCTCCGGCTCATCTCCGGCTGAGAAACCACCGGGGAACATGATGATCTGTGCCTGTGCGATCGCTTTGGAGAATTCATCGACCGAATCACGGATACCGGCTGCATCCAGATTGCGGAATACCTTGGTGACTACATTGGCTCCGGCACGCTCAAATGCCTTTGCACTGTCATACTCACAGTTGGTTCCGGGGAATACCGGGATAAATACAGTCGGTTTTGCTACTTTATTTTTGCATACATAGATCTCTTTTGCCTCATAGAGACCTGTCTTTACATCATCTTTGCCCTCTACGGCTACTGTCGGGAATACCTTCTCGAGTGTGCCGCTCCAGATATTGATCGCATCATCCATCGCGAGTGTCATCTCATCATAGACAAAGGACTTCGTATCATTGACGCGTCCGATCACTGCACATGCATCCGCGATGCCGGCTGCTGCAAATGCCTCTTTTACTGTATCGACTGCCGCTACCGGTACTTCTGCCACGAGACTGCCGAACGCCGGAGCAAACAATGTCTCTCTGGATACGCCACTGTCGATCGTGACACCCAGTTTATTTCCAAATCCCATCTTGCTGACTGCGGCTGCGATTCCCTTACCATCCAATGCGTAAGCAGATACAATCGCCTGTTTTCCGATCAATGCATGTACCGTATCATACAGCTTCATCGCCTGCTCATAATCGGGCAGATCATAGGCATCACGTGCCATCTTAAATAACATCAGCTTATTGCCTGCTGCTTTTAATTCCGGTGTAATCACATCCTGCTTGGTCGCCACATCTACGGCAAAGGATACGAGTGTCGGCGGTACATCGATCTCATTGAATGTACCGGACATGGAATCCTTTCCTCCGATAGAAGGCAGTCCGAGTGCGATCTGAGCCTGATAAGCACCGAGCAGCGCTGCAAACGGCTGGCTCCAGCGCGCCGGATCTTCGCTCATGCGGCGGAAGTACTCCTGGAAGGTAAAACGTACCTTGGAATAATCTCCACCTGCCGCTACGATGCGGGACAGAGATTCTACCACTGCATAAGCAGCTCCGTGATACGGGCTCCAGCTGGATAAATACGGATCAAAACCGTAGGACATCATCGTCACGGTATCACATTTTCCTTCTAATACCGGCAGTTTTGCCACCATAGACTGTGTCTCGGTCAACTGATAACGTCCACCATAAGGCATGTAGACACTGCCTGCTCCGATCGAACCGTCAAAACGCTCCACGAGCCCCTTCTGTGAGCAGACATTCAGATCCTTCAATGTCTCGGTCCATGCAGCCTTCACATCTCCGCTCTCGAGCGCCTGTGCCACTGCAGGCAATTCATATTTATGGAAGAAATTCTCAGATTCCTCCGGAATGTCGACTGCCACAGTCGTCTCCTGATGTGCGCCGTTTGTATCGAGGAATGCACGTGAGATATTCACGATCTCCTTGTCTCTCCAGGTGAGCACGAGACGCGGCTCCTCTGTCACGGTAGCGACTTCTACAGCCTCCAGATTCTCCTCTGCGGCATATATCAGGAACTGCTCGACATCTGCCGGAGCGACAACGACTGCCATACGCTCCTGTGACTCTGAGATCGCCAGTTCTGTGCCATCGAGACCTGCATATTTCTTCGGCACGAGATCCAGATTCACACGCAGACCTGCTGCCAGCTCTCCGATCGCTACAGACACACCGCCTGCACCGAAATCGTTACATTTTTTGATCATATGAGATACTTCCGGTCTGCGGAACATACGCTGCAGTTTACGCTCTGTCGGCGCATTACCTTTCTGTACCTCAGCACCGCATACTGCGGTCGACTGTGTATTGTGCGCCTTGGAAGATCCGGTCGCACCACCGATACCATCACGGCCGGTACGTCCACCGAGCAGGATGATCACGTCACCGGGATCGGAAGTCAGACGCTGTACGGCACTTCTGGGTGCTGCGCCCATGACCGCACCGATCTCCATACGCTTTGCGACATATCCGGGATGGTAGATCTCCTTGACATATCCGGTCGCCAGTCCGATCTGGTTTCCGTAAGAGCTGTATCCCTGTGCAGCGCCGCGCACGAGCTTTTTCTGCGGCAGCTTTCCGGGGATCGTATCTTTTACTGATACGGTCGGATCGGCTGCTCCGGTCACACGCATCGCCTGATAGACATAAGTACGTCCTGACAGCGGATCACGGATCGCACCGCCCAGACAGGTCGCAGCGCCACCGAACGGCTCGATCTCTGTCGGATGGTTGTGAGTCTCATTTTTGAAGTTGACGAGCCACTCCTGTGTCTCACCATCGATCTCTACCGGAACGACGATCGAACATGCATTGATCTCGTCTGATTCCTCCTGGTCGTCCAGCTTTCCTTCCTTTTTCAGACGCTTCATCGCCATGAGCGCCAGATCCATCAGGCAGACAAACTTGTCATCACGTCCCGCATACATCTTCTGATGGGTCTCTAAATAATCTTTATAAGTATCCTCCATCGGCTGACGATAATAGCCGTCTCCAAATGATACATCGGTCAATTCTGTCGAGAATGTCGTATGACGACAGTGATCTGACCAGTAGGTATCGAGCACACGCACCTCTGTCACAGACGGATCGCGTTGCTCCTCGTTTTTGAAATAATTCTGAATATGAAGAAAATCTTTGAACGTCATCGCCAGATTCAGTGAATCATACAACTCCTTCAGTTCCTTCTCTGCCATAGCCGTGAAACCGTCAAAGATCTTGACATCTTCCGGTTCGGGGAAATCCTGAACGAGTGTATCCGGCTTTTCCATACCTGTCTCTCTGGAATCCACCGGGTTGATGCAGTGCTTTTTGATCGCCTCTAACTGATCTGCATCGATATCCCCTTCGATCACATATGTGGTCGCGGAACGGATGATCGGCTCCTCCTCTTCATTCAGCAGACGTACACACTGTACCGCCGAGTCCGCACGCTGGTCAAACTGTCCGGGCAGATACTCCACGCTAAAGACCGCTGCACCTTTCGCATCAAAAGTCTCCTCATACAGATCATCTACCGGCGGCTCTGAAAATACAGTCACCTTTGCTTTCTCATAGGTCTCATCCGATATATTTTCAATATCATAGCGGATCAGTACCCGCACGTTTGTCACCGTCCCGATTCCCAGATAACTCTTGATCTCTGATTTCAGATCCTTTGCAGCCACCGCAAAATCAGGCTTTTTCTCCGCATATACGCGACGCACATTACTCATGATTGTTCCTCCGTTTGTCTGTGTTTTACAACGATATCTATATAATAATCAGAAATGTCACAGATTGCAACCTTTTGTTTTCCAAAAATCAGCCAGCAGGCTGTCTACACGTTCCAGATCAGTCGTCCGATAATCTTCCCACTCCCGCGGAAACAGGCGTCTGTTATCCCGCTGCAAAAAGCGCTCGTCCAGCAGTGCGATCACCCCCACATCCGACAGTGTCCGTATCACACGCCCCGCCGCCTGCTGTACCTTATTCATCCCCGGAAAACGGTACACATAATCAAAGCCGTTTCCATCCCGTTCATCAAAAAAGTTTCTGAGGATCTCTGATTCACCACCGATCTGCGGTATTCCGGTTCCGATAATGATCGCACCGATGAGCTGATCCTCTCTCAGATCCACACCTTCGCCAAAGATACCACCCATCACGCAGAATGCCACCAGCGAGTGATCCCTGGGTACGGCAAACTCCTGCAAAAATTCCTCGCGCTGCTGTTCACGCATATTCTGCTGCTGGATGATAATATCCACAGTCTCCCCTGCGAGATATTCAAATGACTGCTCGACCTCGAGCATCATCTTATAGGAGGGGAAAAACGCAATGTAATTGCCCTGTCTGGCGCCAGCAATCTTACTAATATAAGAAGCTATGCGCATATACTCCTGTGGTGTACGTCTCGTATACCTGCTGCTGACATCCGTCCCCACGAACAGCAGCCGCTGATCCGGCGTAAATACCGAATGTGCATAGACCGCATAATTTTCCGGTTCCGTAGACAACAGCTGTTTGTAATAGGCGATCGGCAGCAATGTTCCGGAGAAGAACACCGTACTGCGCGCTTTATTCAGGCATTCCTGCAAATTAACCGATGGATCGGCACAATACAGTTTCAGTGCAAACGTGCCATCCTCCTGCATCGAAGAATACACCACATAATTTTCATCCACCAGATCATAGATATTTAAAAAGTTGCGCAGCGTAAAATAAAACTCCATCACATCATCGCGTTCCGGGATCACCAGTGGTCGCTGCAAGAAACGCTCCATCTCAGATGCCAGGCGCATGAGTGCAAAGATCAGGTCATTGATGGAATCATGAATCCTGTAATTTTCACACTCCCTCTTATACGCGAGCAGGATCTGATTCACACGTTCGAGGGCACGCGTGACCTTTTTGCTGTGTGATTTTAATACACGTTTGACTGCCAGTACATCTTCCTTGACGATACGTTCGGAATACATCTGCCTGCCACGCTCCACAAGATTGTGTGCTTCATCCACCAGAAACAGATAATCGCCCTTATTGCCCTCTGCGAAAAAACGCTTGAGACAGACCGTCGGGTCGAACACATAGTTATAGTCTCCAACGATCACATCACTCCACGTGGACACATCCAGACACAGTTCAAACGGACACACCATATAGCGGTCTGCCTGATCCAGGAGCACATCGCGGGAAAAGCAGTCCTCCCGCCCAAGCAGATCAAAGACCGCATCGTTGACCCGGTCAAAATGTCCCCTGGCATACGGACATGCATCCGGATTGCACTCCGGCGTCTCACATTTGCAGAGCTTCTCTTTTGCGGTGATCTGCACGACCTTCCCACGGTAACCCTTCTCCCGGAACTGTGCGAAGGTATCCATCGCCACGGTTGCCGTCACTGTCTTTGCTGTCAGATAAAAGATCTTCTCTCCACAGCCTTCTCCGACCGCACGCACCGCCGGAAACAGCACTGACACCGTCTTACCGGTTCCTGTCGGAGCCTGGATAAACAGATTCTTTTTCCGTAAAATCGTGCGGTACACATCGGCCACCAGCTCCCGCTGCCCCTGTCGGTAAGGAAATGGAAATTCCATTTTTTTAATAGAAGCGATGGAGGTCTGCCGCCATTCATACTGAAAATCCGCCCACTTCTGATACTCGGCCATGAGCGCGTCAAACCATGTCTCTAATTCTGCAAATGCATAATCTTCATAAAAACGCCGCACCTGCTCGGTATCGAGATCACAGTAGGTCATCTGTACACCGACCGGATCCAGCCCCTGCTGCAGCGCATAGATATAGGCATAACATTTTGCCTGTGCCAGATGCACTGGTACCGGTGACTCCATCTCGTCTACATCACGGTACACGCCCTTGATCTCATCGATGCAGGTGATGCCGTCCCGCTCGTAGATACCATCCGCCCGTCCTTCGACCGTGAGCACATACCGATCGGTCTCCACATCCAGACGCAGTGGTACCTCCGCCTGATAGGAGCTGCCCATCGCACGCTGCAGCTTCTTGTGAATCCGCGTGCCCTCCTGCATCGCATTCAACTGCATCCCACGGCTCACACGGTTATCGATATCTCCCGCGCGCATCAAAAACTCCACCAGGTTGCGCACCGAGATGCGCACCTGCTGGAGTGTCTGTGTTTGCTGTATACGATTCTGTTGTTCCTTTTTTATCTGGTTCTCTTTTATCTGATTATCCATAGACCAACTCAAAACAGCATATCTTCGTAATAAGGACAGAGATTTTTTGCTGTAGGATCCTTGCCTTTCTCGCCACGGCACGGACGATTTGCCGCACGGCAATCCGTATCGCAATACCAGCGTGTCGGCTGTTCCTGCGCGTTTTGTCTCTCGCTATCTCTTTGCTTCTGACTACTACCCTCCATATTACATACCTCCGTTTCCGATATCGGATACAGACTATTCGATTATGCTGAGCAGACTCTGTTCTTTCCGGTATTCTTCGCCTGATATAATGCCTGATCCGACTGATCAAAGAACTTACTGGCTGTATCCCACGGCTTGTCATATTCCGCAACACCCAGACTGATTGTAAACTGGTGATCCGCTCCTGAAGCATCCGTAAATACCATGTTGCTGAACTCTTTGCGAATCGTGTTGGCGCGCGTGAGCGCATCCTTCTTATGGCATCCGCCAACGATCATGACAAACTCCTCGCCGCCGTAACGGGCTGAGAAGTCTTTGTTCCCACAGTATTTTTTAAACAGACCTGCCAGACCAAGCAATACCTCATCACCAAACGCGTGGCCGTATGTATCATTGACCTTTTTAAAATTGTCAATATCCGCGATAAACAGGCAGAATGCGTTTTCCTCCTTTTCCCGGTCTGATATCTGTGTAAACGCCTTCATGCGCTTTTCCAGTTCTTCATAAAAGCTCTCATGATTGTACAGTCCTGTCGCCGCATCCATACGCGTTGCATCTCCCAGCAGCATCGTCTGACGATGGACATATTCTGCATTGGAATACAACATGAAACCAATCGACAGCATGCCTACGATGTTTGTCAACTGCCAGTAACCTGGCAGCGGCAGTGCCATCTGCTGAAGGATCACATGCCGGATAATAACCATCGCAACCAGCAGGATCGTCTGCCACTTCACCCATCTGCGATCCGTCCATACAGGATACATCGCCATCACACCAAACACCAATCCATCCAGCAAAATCAATTTGGACGGATGGACGAGCAGCAGAATCAGATAGCAATTGAGCAGCAGATACGCCATCCACTTTTTAATCACACGCTCCCGCTTCACAATCAGCTTCTGATAGAGCAGACATAACAATCCTGTCACCGCTATCGGAAGCAGATACTCACTAAAAAGCCCGCTCCGGTATTCTTTATTCGCACACACCAGCAGAAACCAGAATGTGTTCATGATACAGGAACAGATCCACATGTTTGTAATACACGCACCCAGCATATTGCCAAGCTTGCGATCTCTTTCTTTATTATAATCGTCTAAAGCTCTCATTGTTTTCCCTTTATTACTTATTCAACATCATCCATATTACTATATGAACGAGATGTGGTCTGTGCACACAGCACAGATATTTATCACTATTTTTATTGTACCATATTCTATCATATTTGCAATGACAGATTTATTCCAGTATGACGGTATTTCTTCTTTTGTCATTTTTCAAAATGTGTAAAATTGCACAGAAATCGTTTATACAATCATCGATTTTTGTCTATAGACACCAATAAACAAAACCGTTACACTGAGTATAACTTAAAAATAAACAAACGGAGGGGGTAATTATTATGGCAAAATACGTAATGGCATTGGATGCCGGAACAACCAGCAACCGCTGTATTCTCTTTAATGAAAAAGGTGAAATGTGCAGTGTGGCACAAAAAGAGTTTACACAGTATTTCCCGAAGCCCGGCTGGGTGGAGCATGACGCAGACGAGATCTGGTCTACACAGCTTGAAGTTGCCAAGGCTGCTATGGCGAACGTGAACGCTACCGCAGCAGATATCGCAGCGATCGGTATCACCAACCAGCGCGAGACTACAATCGTATGGGATAAGAACACAGGCGAGCCTGTATACCATGCAATCGTATGGCAGTGCCGCAGAACTTCTGAGTACTGTGATTCATTAAAGGCAAAAGGATTGACTGACACATTCCGTTCAAAGACCGGACTTGTCATCGATGCTTACTTCTCTGGTTCCAAGGTAAAATGGATTCTCGATAACGTAGAGGGGGTACGTGAGCGAGCTGAGAAGGGTGAATTATTATTCGGTACTGTAGAGACATGGCTGATCTGGAAGCTGACCAAGGGTACAGTCCACGTAACAGATTATTCCAATGCCGCAAGAACCATGTTATTTAATATCAACACCTTAGAGTGGGATGATGAGATCTTGGCAGAATTAAATATCCCGAAGAGCATGCTGCCGACACCGAAGCCTTCGAGCTGCGTATACGGCAACGCAAATCCGGAATATTTCGGCGGACCGATCCCGATCGCAGGTGCTGCAGGTGATCAGCAGGCTGCTCTGTTTGGACAGACCTGTTTCACAGAAGGCGAGGCAAAGAACACTTACGGAACCGGATGTTTCCTGTTGATGAATACCGGAGAAAAACCTGTATTTTCCAAGAACGGCCTGGTAACTACCATCGCATGGGGACTCGACGGAAAAGTCAATTATGCATTGGAAGGTTCCATTTTCGTTGCAGGTGCTTCTATCCAGTGGCTGCGCGATGAGTTGAAATTCATCGATTTCGCTCCCGATTCTGAGTACATGGCACGTAAGGTAAAGGATACCAACGGCTGTTATGTAGTACCCGCATTCACAGGTCTGGGCGCTCCTTACTGGGATCAGTATGCAAGAGGTACCATCGTTGGCCTGACCCGTGGTGTCAATAAATATCATATCATCCGTGCGACTCTCGAGTCACTGGCATATCAGGTAAACGATGTATTGCAGGCGATGAAGGCTGATTCCGGTATTGACCTGGCAGCATTAAAGGTAGACGGCGGTGCTTCTGCCAACAACCTGCTGATGCAGATGCAGTCAGATATCATCCAGGCTCCGGTCAACCGTCCGGTATGTGTAGAGACAACTGCTATGGGTGCTGCTTATCTGGCAGGTCTGGCAGTCGGCTACTGGAAGAGCAAAGAGGATGTTATCCAGAACTGGGCAATCGACCGTACATTTACACCGGAGATCTCTACCGAAGAGTCAGAGAAGAAGGTAAAGATGTGGAAGAAAGCTGTTACCTACTCTTTCAACTGGGCAAAAGAAGAATAGTAACAAAATAACATCTGTGCAATGCGATAAAGCAAAAATATCTTGACAGGAGGAATTTTTATGTTACCTTATATAGCAGAGTTAATTGGAACCTTTATGTTGATCCTTTTAGGTGATGGCGTTGTTGCAAACGTAACATTGAACAAATCAGGTATGAAGGGTGCAGGATCTATCCAGATCACATTTGCATGGGGTCTTGCCGTTATGGTACCCGCCTGTATCTTCGGAGCTGCTTCCGGCGCACACTTCAACCCCGCTCTGACCATCGCTCTCGCTGCTGAAGGCAGCCTGGCATGGAACATGGTACCCGGATACATCATCGCTCAGCTGATCGGTGCTTTCCTCGGTGGCTGCTGTGTATACGTTCTTTTCAAAGGTCAGTTCGACGCTACAGACGATCCTGGAACAAAGCTTGGTGTATTCTCTACCGGTCCTTCTATCCCGAATACCGGATTGAACCTGCTCAGTGAGATCATCGGCACATTTGTACTCGTATTCGCAATCAAGGGCTTTGGCAATGTAGACGCAGCCGGCGGTATCGGAAACCTCTATGTTATGGGTCTGATCGTTTCCATCGGTATGTCACTCGGTGGACTGACCGGATACGCAATCAACCCCGCCAGAGACTTAGGTCCTCGTCTTGCACACGCTGTATTACCGATCAAGGGTAAAGGATCTTCTCGTTTTGATTACGGATGGATTCCGGTAGTCGGACCTATCATCGGTGGATTGCTGGCAGTTGGTTTATTCAACATCATCCCCTGGTAATCACAGGCAGGAAAGGTTTTCTAAAATTAAATAACTAGCAAGAGATGAGAGCCGTGCTAGGAGATACCGGAAACGGTATCATCCTTAGCGCGGCTTTTTTTCAGGAGGGAAAATTATGTATGACGTAGTAATCATCGGCGCAGGCGTGACCGGAAGCGCCAGTGCGCGGGAATTATCCCGCTACAAATTAAACATCTGTGTTGTAGACAAAGAAGAGGATGTCTGCGCAGGTACATCCAAGGCAAACAGTGCGATCGTCCATTCCGGCATCGACTGCACGCCCGGTACACTGATGGCTGAACTGAATGTCAAAGGAAATGAAATGATGGAGCCCCTGTCCAAAGAACTGGACTTCTCTTTCAAGCGCAATGGCTCCCTGATCCTATGCTTCTCCGAGGAGGATCGTCCGAATCTGGAAGCATTGTACGCACATGCTGAGAAAAATGGTGTCCCGGGCTGCCGGATCATCGAAAAAGAAGAACTGCACCAGATGGAGCCGAATATCTCCGATGAAGCGATCGCAGCGATCTACTGCCCGACCGGCGGTATTGTATGTCCGTTCGGATTAAATATCGCGATGGCTGAGAACGCTTATACCAACGGTGTCGAGTTCCGTTTCAACACCACAGTCCGCAAGATCACCAGGACGGACAAAGGCTGGCTGCTCACTACAAATAACGGTGATATTCTCACCAAGGTAGTCGTCAATGCGGCAGGTGTCAACGCTGATATCTTCCACAACATGGTCAGCGAGAACAAGATCCACATCACTCCCCGGCGCGGTGAGTACTGTCTGCTCGACAAGACAACCGGCGGCATCGTCAGCAACACCATCTTCCAGCTGCCCGGTAAATATGGCAAGGGTATTCTCGTCACCCCTACCGTGCACGGAAACACACTGATCGGACCGACTGCTGATGACCACGAGGATCGCGAAGCTACCAATACAACGGCACAGGGTCTCGCGCACGTGATCTCCGCTGCTACCAGATCCGTACCGACCGTCCCGGTTCGTCAGGTGATCACCTCATTCTCCGGCAACCGTGCCCATGAGGATCACCATGAATTTATCATCAAAGAGCTCGAGGACGCACCGTTCTTCGTAGATGCTGCCGGTATTGAGTCTCCCGGACTCACGAGTTCACCCGCTATCGGTGTCAAGGTAGCCGGTATCGTCGCAGACCTGTTACAGCCGGAAAAGAACCCCGACTTTAACGGCACACGCAAGGGTGTTCTCGATCCGAAATCACTCTCAGAAGAGGATTATGCGAAACTGATCAAAGAGCAGCCTGCATATGGCAATATCATCTGCAGATGCGAGATGATCACGGAAGGTGAGATCATGGATGCGATCAACCGACCGTTAGGCGCCAAATCACTCGATGGTGTGAAACGCCGAACACGCGCCGGTATGGGAAGATGTCAGGCAGGCTTCTGCTCTCCGAGAACGATGGAGATCATCTCCCGCGAGCTGGGTATCTCCCAGTTAGAGATCACCAAAAACGGTGGTTCATCCAAGATGGTCGTTGGCTACAGCAAGAAAAGCATTGAGGAGGCATAAACTATGAGTTCATATGATATTGTAATCATCGGCGGTGGTCCTGCCGGCTTAGCGGCTGCAGCAGCTGCCAAAAGAGAAGGTGTTGACAGTATTCTGATTTTAGAGCGCGATACCCAGCTCGGCGGTATTTTAAACCAGTGTATCCATAACGGTTTTGGTCTCCACACATTTAAAGAGGAGCTGACCGGCCCGGAATATGCACAGCGCTTTATCGACCAGGTAGAAGAACTGAAAATTGAATATAAACTGAACACGATGGTCATGGATATCACTCCGGATAAGGAGATCACAGCCATGAACCGTACCGATGGATTGTTCCACATCCAGGCGAAGTCCATTATCCTGGCAATGGGCTGCCGCGAGCGCTCCCGTGGTGCTCTCAATATCCCCGGCTACCGCCCCGCCGGCATCTATTCTGCCGGAACCGCACAGCGTCTGGTCAACATCGAAGGCTATATGCCCGGCCGTGAAGTCGTGATCTTAGGATCCGGTGATATCGGTCTGATCATGGCAAGACGTATGACCTTAGAGGGTGCAAAGGTAAAAGTCGTCGCAGAGCTCATGCCCTACTCCGGTGGTCTGAAACGAAACATCGTTCAGTGTCTGGATGATTTTGGTATCCCGCTCAAACTCAGCCACACGGTCGTAGATATCAAAGGGAAAGAACGTCTCGAGGGCATCACACTCGCAGCCGTGGATAACAAAGGCAAGCCGATCCCCGGTACGGAAGAGGAATACACCTGTGATACACTATTACTCTCCTGCGGTCTGATCCCCGAAAATGAGATCTCACGCAGCATCGGTGTAGACATGGAACCTGTCACCTCCGGCCCGATCGTAAACGAGAGTCTCGAGACCAGCGTAGAAGGCGTATTTGCCTGTGGCAATGTCCTGCACGTACATGACCTCGTAGACTTTGTATCTGAGGAAGCTGCTACCGCCGGACGCAATGCTGCAAGCTATGTCAAGGCCGGTGGCTCACTCGGCGAGATGGGCGCAGAGATCCCGATTCAGGCTGTCGACGGTGTACGCTATACCGTACCGAAAAACATCCATGTCAACCGCATGGCTGATGAACAGATCGTCCGTTTCCGTGTCGGCGCTGTATATAAGAACTGCTATGTATCCGCTTATCTGAATGACGAACGCATCATCCACCGCAAACGCCAGATCATGGCTCCCGGTGAGATGGAGGAGATCAAGCTGAAGAAAGAGCAGCTCGCCGCATTTAACGGATTAGAGAAGATTACTGTAAAGATTGAGGAGGCGTAAATCATGGAAAAAAGAAATCTGACCTGCATCGGTTGTCCGATGGGCTGTCTGCTGACAGTAGAAATGGATAACGGAGAAGTGACAAGCGTCACCGGAAATACATGTAAACGTGGCGATGACTACGCTCGCAAGGAAGTCACGCATCCGACACGTATCGTCACCAGTTCTGTCTATGTGACAGGCGGCACGATCCCTATGGTATCCGTAAAGACCGCACATGATATCCCCAAGGAAAAGATCATGGATATCATGGCAAGCATCGAACATGTAACTGTCGCTGCACCGGTCAAGATCGGTGATGTGATCGTAGCAAACGCAGCCGGTACCGGCGTTGACATCATCGCAACAAAAGATATTGCAGCTGTATGATTATACATTAGAAAAAAGCTCCGTGGAGACCGATTCCACGGAGCTTTTATTTTCTATTCTTGCTTAATGTTTTATTACTTCTGTTTTTATCCAACCATTCTCGTATGTACCTGCGGCATATCCATCGTACAAAGCAGCGGCTGGTTCGCAACGAGCATGAGCAGGCTGTTCACCTCTGTACGCATCTGCTCATCTGTCTTATGTTTTCTGTAATACATGTAATCCAGTATATAATAACAATAGGAATTCGTCACAAAATGTACACAGAAGTCAAATACACCGCGGTCACTGCCTGCCATATGGTTGCGCAGAAGCAGTGTACGCATCTGTTCTTCGATCGGCCCGCTGATCATCGGCACCAGCTTCGGCCACTCGATCTGATTAACCACACGCTCAAAAAACGGCCGTTCCTCCTCAAGTACATGCAGCACATGCAATGCCCACTCTTCCATCGTCTGTCCCTCTTGACATACGATCCGATCAGAGAAGTCATACTTTGCAATCCATTCCAATACATCATAGATATCTTTAAAGTGGTAATAGAAACTCTGGCGACTCATATTCGTCGCATCCATCACATCCTGAATCGTGATCTTACGGATCTCTTTCTTCTTCATCAGCTGTTTGACACAATCTGCAATTTTACGTTTTGTAGCATAACACATATTCGTTTTCCTCCTATCTGCGCCGCTTTCCCGGTCTCATGCAAAATTCCATGTTTACGTCTCTTCCCTGATACCCGGTTACTGTCCACTCTGTTTACAGCAACATACTACCTGCTTACCTTACATATTCCATACACTTTCATTTGTTGTCGAGATCGCCACTGCCCCTGCATCCAATGCCTGGATCACATCCTCCTTGTCAGCGATCAGACCGCCCGCAATCACCGGAACATTTAACTGTTTTTTCATCCTGCGGATGATCTTGGGCATGAGCCCCGGCAGAATCTCAACTATATCGGCATAATCACCGATATGACGATTCAGATTCGAGATTGCCTTTGAATCAATCACGAAAATCCGGAAGATGGTACTCAAATCCAGCTGTTTTCCGCGTTTGATCTGTTCGAGTCTCGTAGATATGATACCGTCTGCTTTTGTATACTTTGCGATAAAATCTACGGCCTCCTCCCGAGCGCTAAGACCTGCAACCAGATCCATATGCACCATCACCTGCTTACCGGCTGCCTTGAGTCTGTCCGTGATATCAGCAATCGTTGCCACCTCGCCGTATAGCACAAACACAACGTTCGCGTCCTGTACGTCCAGACACGCCTGTAATCCACTCTCATCCTTGATCGCCATGATGATCGGGTTGTCTGAAAGTGCATCATATAACTGCTGTTTCATCACATCCTCCTTTAAATATACGATGGGTTGTCTATAATCATTCTAACAAATACCGCATTTTCTCTAATTTTAAAAAAATCAGAAAATAAAAAAAGAGCATGCATAAACAAATAGCATTTCTGCTATCCATTGCCCTACTCTGCTCTCTCGGCTGCTATATAACAACTTCCCTATTTGTCTATTATTATATCTCTTTTTGCCTGAAAAAACAAGCCTGAAGCATCATTTTCGACAAAATAGTACATTTATCGTCATATATTTTGTGCATATTGTCTCTACTTGTCCTCTCAGCGCATGATGTGTGATAGGAACTTCCTATCACATAAAAGAACTGTGCCGGATCAGCACAGTTCTTTTTGATCACTAATATTCAGTTATGATTGTTTAGAATTTCGGTGTCTGTTTCACATCCTCGATCTCCTCGAGGATCGTCTCCAGATCACTACCGCACATTGCACTGACAGAAGCTGCTACCGCGCTCTCTACGACCGGTGCATCTGCCATGCGTACTTTGGCACTGTCGTATTCATCCAGCACCATCTCCGTCGTCATGACGGCACTGCCCATATCCATGAGCACAATCACACCGTCCTCGGAATACACCGCATCGATCGCCGCCTTGATCCTCTCATAGCTCGTTCCGAAGCTGCCATCCTCCAGACCTCCGGCTGCCGCGATATGTGCTCCGTCTGCCATCATTTTGGTCAGATCCACGATACTCTCCGCCAGCTTTTCACTGTGGGATACCACTACGATTCCTACCATGCTGCCTCCTTCTAATATGCCTTTGCGATCTCTGTCAGCATCAATGTAAATGATGTAGCACCCGGATCCTGATGTCCGACACTGCGCTCACCCAGATAGCTGGCGCGTCCTTTGGTCGCTACCTGAGGCTTCGTCGCCTCCACGCCCTCCTCAGCAGCTGCGACACCAGCCTTGAGGATCTCAGCTGTATCCGCACCTGCTGCCTGTTTTTCCTTCATCGCATCGAGTGCAGGCACCATCGCGTCTAACATCGTCTTTTCACCCGTTGTGGAGCGTCCACGCGTCTTGACACCCTCGATACCAGTCTCCAATGCATGCAGGAAATCATTCATATCGATCTCATCTTTTGCACCAATGACCATGCCGGCCTTCATAAATGCCGTGCCGTACAGTGGCCCTGAGCTGCCTCCTACCTTGGAGACGAGCGTCATGCCAACAGTCTTTAAGATCGTGCCAATATCCTTTTCCATCAGGGCATCTGCCTGTTTTTCCACCTCTGAGAATCCGCGTGCCATATTGATGCCGTGATCTCCGTCTCCAATCACATTATCCAGATCTGTCAGGTATTCCTTGTTTTCCTCGAGTACCTTTGCCATCGCAAGCAGGATCTCCACTACTTTTTTTCGGTCTGTCATATTCCGGTCACCTCGTTATATTTTTATCGATTTATGCCTTAAATGCAGGTGTGTCTGCCTTGGCTGCCAGCAGCTCTTTGAGCTGATCATCCAGTCTCAGCACGGAAATAGAAAAGCCTGCCATATCGATCGAAGTCATATATTCTCCGACAAATGTCTGTACGACCTTGATGCCTTTTTCTGCGAGCACATCTGCGACACGGTTATTGATAATATAGAGTTCCATGAGCGGTGTAGAGCCTGCGCCGTTGACCATGACTGCTACTTCGCTGCCGCTGTAATCGATATCAGCCAGAATCTTATCCAATAAATGATCCGTGATCTCGTTCGCTGTCATCATCTTCTCGCGGTGTGTACCCGGCTCGCCATGGATACCGATACCTACCTCCATCTCATCGTCTGCCAGCTCAAATCCGGGCTTTCCTGCTGCCGGAATCGTACTCGGGAGTATCGCTGCACCCATCGTGCGGACATTGTCGATGACCTTCTGTGCCACTGCCTGCACCTCGTCAAGACTCGCACCGGTCTCTGCCAGCGCACCGGCGATCTTATGTACAAAGACAGTTCCTGCCACACCGCGTCGTCCAACTGTATATAGACTGTCTTTGACTGCTACGTCATCATTGACGATGACCTGTTTAACTTTGATGCCTTCCATCTCTGCCATCTCAGCTGCCATCTCAAAGTTCATGACATCTCCGGTATAATTTTTAATGACCATGAGAACACCCTGATCGGTAGCGATCGCTTTGATGCCTTCTAAGATCGCATCAGAAGCCGGTGACGTATATACAGCTCCTGCTACTGCTGCATCCAGCATACCTTCGCCGACATATCCTGCATGTGCAGGCTCATGTCCGCTGCCGCCGCCGCTGATCAATGCTACTTTACCCTCTTTCTTGTTCGCACGGACAACCACGTTGTGTCCATCAATCTTCTTCAAATACTTCGGATAGGCTTTTACCAGACCCTGAATCATCTCATCTTCTACGGTTTCTACGCTGTTGATTAGTTTTTTCATTGTAAAATACCTCCATGATTTTTGTGTTTGTACATTACATTTAAAACCATGTAGCTGTCTGCAGTTCCAGACAGCTACTACCCCTACAACTATATCTTAGCACGCATGATATGATGATTCAAATTGTATTTTGTCCGTTTTTTACAGAATCAGAAATGTGTCATAATCGTTCAGAGCCAAGGCAATTTACACAACAAATCATGAGCCAAGTTTACTTGGGCGAATCGATTTTTGTGTAAATTTCTTTGGTGAGAACCAAAGCATGAGCAAAAGGAAAGCTGTGTAACAGCGATTTTGCGAATGGCTCTGAACGATTACCTTCCACCCGGAGCCCCATTGTTCATCGTACCCATATCTGACAATGTGAGTGATGATGCATCGATCAGATTCGCATCATCCTGCGACTGTCCATCGGTCGTAGATGGGATCGTGCCATCCAGCTGTCCCTCGATACTCTCTGTACGCAGTTCACAGAATGTTTTCAATGCCTCCACGCCCTGTTCAAATTCCTCATAGGTATAAAACTTCGTCGGATCTTTCTCGACGTAAGGAGCGATCAGCTCTTTTGTCGTTTCTATGAGAGTATCAAAATCTACACTGTCTAAAAACTCGCTGAAATACTGATGATACAACTGTGTATAGGTATCATCCGCAAAGATCCAGGACAGCATCGGACGATCATCCATCGAACCGCCGGAAACCGGTGTATCGATCGGCGTATTGACTTCTGCCGTCGCATCCGATGACTGGAATGTGCCGAACGCCAGGTTATAATCCCACGGGATCATCGACATCTGTCCGTCCTCTTCATACAGGTAATAGTTATGGATCATCGAACCGGTATAGCTGTCGCCGTTGCACAAGAAGTTGTGTACGACAAAATAGCGGATCACCTCATCGATATCGACGACATCCTCGAGATCTGTTCCCTCACTCAGTGATTTCAGTGACGCAATTAGGCGTTTCTTATCTGCCTTGGTGATATCGGTCTTGGCATTGTCAAAAATATTCGAATAACTGTCGGCATCATCATCAATATACTGCAGCTTGACATCATCACTGCCCATCGACATGCCACCGCCACCCGGTCCGTGATCGTCGCCGTCCTGTCCCGGTGCTCCTGCGCCCGGTCCCTGATCATCGCCTCCAGGTCCCTGCGGCGCACCATCCGGCGGCTGCGGACGGTCATTACTATTGCTATTACTCTCTGATGATGCATCACTGCTCTGGTCAGCACTATTCTCTGGCGGCTGCATCTGTGACGGATCAAAATCATCGGGATTAAAATCATCCATGTCCAGATCATCCATATCAAAGTCCTTGCCATTGCCGCGGCCTCCGCCAAAGCTCTGGCTATCCGGCTTGTATAATTCGCCGTGATCACTGCCATAGTTGCGCTCTAAGAATGCATCTTCCACATCTTCGACCGCCAGATACAATCCCCAGTCCTCGCCGTTGATCGTGATGTAGGCATAGCTGCACAGCGGCGAGGGCACACCCATCTGTGCCATGAGCTGATATGACAGGTAATCCTTCATATAAGTTGTATCCTGAATGATATTATTCAGACACAGCTTATCGAGCCCATAATAACTCTCAGCCGAATTGTAATGATCGAACTCGATCTTTAAGCTGTAGCGGTCACTGCCCAGCTGGGAGACCGTGCTCAGCGACGTATTTCCCTTGGCGCGGATCGCTACATTTTTATAAGAATCACCGT
Source organism: bacterium (assembly GCA_050874485.1). Classification (GTDB taxonomy): domain Bacteria; phylum Bacillota; class Clostridia; order Lachnospirales; family Lachnospiraceae; genus W0P33-017. Next base: position 327 of record JBNMKT010000021.1, on the reverse strand, counting down.
CTATGACGACAGTACAACTCGTATATTCCTCATCCTCACAGGTCTCCAGAAAACTGTCCCAGTCATCCATCACGATGTCAATACTGTGTACCTTAGAGGTGTCAAACAACCGGCTCTCATAGCCACATGATGCGGATGCGGTGATGACACCCGCGGTATCTGCATGCATAAAAATGACCGTCACGATCATCGCGATCACCAGCGCCGCTATGCAGATCCTATCGATATTTTTATGCGTTGACATACGATAGCTCCTTTCTATTATCCCATGTAATCTCCGTTATAGCTGACGAGTACCGCGCTCTTTACCTGCGGCATATCTGCCAG
>JBNMKT010000020.1:0-21004 GCA_050874485.1 bacterium | reverse complement strand
GTTTGTAAGTGCACACTTTTTGCAGTCATGACACAAGAAAAGCTCCCTCTCAGGAAGGAGCTTTGTCTACAGTCTGAAACGAGCTATCTACATGATAGCTCGTTTTTTATACACCGCATGCTATGATTCCCGATATGCATCCTCAAAAAAGATCTCCTGCGAGTTCACAGGATGCTCGTTCATGTGGCGGTCAACATATTCGCCCGTTGCAGTCTGTACTTTGCCCTTCACATCATCTGACATCATCGTTGTAAACATATACCGGATACGATCCCTGATATGTTCGTCATGAATCGGCGCAGCGACCTCCACACGGCGAAGCGTATTTCTCGTCATGAAGTCTGCCGATGCTATATACATCTTTTCGTCCTCTCCGACACCAAAACGATAGATTCTCGAATGCTCCAGATATCTGCCCACAATACTGATGACCCGGATATGATCCGTCAGTTCCGGAACCTGCGGCTTCAGACAGCAGATACCACGAACGATCAATTCTACCGTCACACCACTCATAGATGCCTCGATCAGCTTGTCTATCAGCGTCTTATCGGTCAAAGAGTTGATCTTGATACCGATATATGCATCTTTGCCATCCAGTTTTCTCTGAATCTGTTCATCAATCATCTCAACTATGCGGTTCTGCAGACATTTCGGTGCTACCAGCAGCTCATTGGAGTGTTCTACTACCTCTCCGCGCTGTAATGCCATAAACACATTGGCGGCATCCGCACCGATCGTCTGATCTGCCGTCATCAGCGACAGATCCGTATATAGGCGGGATGTCTTTTCATTATAGTTTCCGGTTCCGATCTGCGTGATATAGGAGAAGCTGTCACCGTTTTTCTTTGTGATCAGGCAGAGCTTGGAATGTACCTTGTATTCGCCTAGTCCATACAGGATCTGACAACCCGCATCTTCCAATCGATGCGACATCTCGATATTATTCGCTTCATCAAACCGTGCACGGAGTTCTACTAAGACAACCACTTCTTTTCCGTTTTCTGCCGCTTCAACCAGCGCTTCAATGATCTTGCTGCGGTCTGCCACACGGTAAAGTGTCATCTTAATCGAAACAATATCCGGATCTTCTGCCGCTTCATTCAACAGCTTGATAAACGGCTTCATGCTCTCAAATGGATAGGACAGCAAAATATCCTTCTTCTCTACCTGTTCTATGATACTTTCCTTAATATCTACCTCTTTTGACGGTTGCGGAATACGTTTTTTATAAAATAAAGCGGTCTTGTCACGCAGCATATTCTGTAATTCAAATACAAACGACAAGTCAAGCGGCGTACCTACTTCGATGATATGATCAGTTCCGATCTCAAGGAAATTTGATAACTCTTTTTTTGCCTTTTTGTTAATGCTGCGGCTCAGTTCTACCCTCACCGGATTTAGTCTGGTCCGCTTTTTGATCAGTTGCTCCATTGTGTCACGGTAATCCATATCTTCATCCTTGAGGTCGGAAGCATCAATATCCGCGTTTCGTGTCACACGCATGATCGATTTTTCACGTATCATGTACTTCGGGTACAGTTTGGAGATAAAATGTAGAATCAGCTCCTCGGACAACATAAAATAGCCCGGTCTGGTCGGAATCTCGATCAGACGCTTGAATACATCATTCGAACAGGGCACGATCCCGGTCTTTTTCTTGCCCTTCTGGGTCGTGAGCAGCACAATCGCATAGAGCTGTTTGTTTGCCAGAAACGGGAACGGCTGCTGTCTGCCAATGATCATCGGTGATAAAAACGGCGCAATATGTGCATCAAAATAATGCTCCAATAACCGGCCCTCTTCATTTGACAACCGGTTAAAATTGATGATCCGTACTCCCTTCGGCTCCAGCTCCCCCATGAGCTGTTCGTAGATCTTTGTCTTCTTTTCTTCCAGTTCATTCACACGGTGCAGAATCTCACATACCTGTTCTTCACTGGACATACCTGTCTTATTCTCACAGATCTCTTCCTTGGAATTCATCTGTACCATGAGGGTTCCGACACGCACCATAAAGAATTCGTCCAGATTACTCTGGAAAATAGATGCAAATGTCAGCCGCTCCGCCAGTGGTACATCCGGATTTCCTGCCTCGTTTAAGACCCGCTCATTGAACTGCAGCCATGATAATTCTCTGTTTGTGTAACATTTTTGTACTTTCTTCATCTGTTTTATCTCCTGCCTGTTTTCGTATTCCTCTATCCTGATCAAATCCTGTACACACGATAACTTTTCTTGATGCTATTCGTTTTATTTTAACAGACAAATGTAAATTCCATTAACCATATATTGTAAAATCTATGTAAAATTTATAATATAAAGAACTTCCTATCACATAAAAAAGCCACCTCACAGCTTCTGCTGCGAAGTGGCTTGTAATATTTACTCCTGAACGTAGGGCATCAATGCTACGTGACGTGCTCTCTTGATAGCAACGGTCAGTGCACGCTGATGCTTTGCACAGTTTCCGGTGATTCTTCTGGGAAGAATCTTACCTCTCTCAGAGATATATCTCTTTAACTTATTTGTATCCTTGTAATCGATCACATTGTCTTTTCCACAGAATACACATACTTTTTTTCTTCTGTGCATCGGGCGTCTCTTTGCCGGAGCGCCGTCTCTGTCACTCTTGTTGTAAGGCATAGCTCTCTACCTCCTATATTATTGGTCTCCCCGAACATAAATGTTCAGGAAATATGTCTTAATTAAACGGTAATTCCTCATCAATACCCTCAGGGATATTCATGAAGCCGTCTCCCGCATCACTGGGTGACGGTCTGTCAGCAGGAGCAAATCCACCGCCGCTATTCTGTGCGGCAACACTCTTGCTCTCAGCGAACTCCTGATCCTCTACTACAACATCTGTCGTGTATACACGCTGTCCGTCCTTGTTCGTATAAGATCCGGTCTGGATTCTGCCTGTCACAACTACCTTTGTTCCCTTATGAAAATATTTCTCTGCGAACTCTCCGGAACGGCCGAATGCAACACACTGAATAAAATCAGCGGTCTGATCGCCATTCTGATTGTTGCGGCTCATCCGTCTGTCTACTGCTAACGTATATCTTGCAACTGCTGTTGCATTCTCCCCTTGTGTATAGCGCACTTCGGGGTCACGGGTCAGACGACCCATCAAAATAACCTTATTCATTCGGTTCTCCTATTCTATTTCTCGTCTGTTCTTACACACAAGAAACGAAGAACGTTGTCCATGATACGGACATTGCTTTCAACTTCCGCAGGCACGGTAGCCTCTGCATCAAAGTGAATGAAGTAATAGAAGCCCTCGCTCATCTTCTGGATGTCATAAGCTAACTTCTTCTTGCCCCAATCCTCAACGTCTGTGATGGTTCCGCCGGCACGAGTGATATACTCTTTTGCCTTCTCTACGGTAGCGGTTCTTGCATCGTCTTCGATCTTGGCATTCACAATGAGTGCTAATTCATAATTGTGCATCGTTTTTACCTCCTTTTGGTCTCTGGCCCACTCTCCAATCGGATCATGGAGTGAGCAAGGAAACATAGTTCACGAGATGGTATTTTAGCATGCTTTCCGTGATTAATCAAGTACTTTTTCATGATTTTCGGTGCTTTTTATGATATTTCGCACTCTTTTTACTGTTTCCTACATACTTTTCAGATCCTTCGTGTTTTTCTCCACGATTTTACGCGCGATCATGATCTGATGACCGCATCCCTGACATTCCAGCCGGAAATCTGCGCCGACACGCAGGATCTTCCAGTCATGACTTCCACAGGGATGTCCTTTTTTTAATGTTACGATATCTCCTACCTTATATTCCATGGCCGCTTCCTTTTTTATACCTCAAGCTGTCCGAATACTGCTCCCAGACTATCCTGAATGACCAGATCCGCACGGCTGTCCATCGGAGTCGCTGACTTGTTGATCAGCACAAGCCTATGCCCCCGGTAATAATCGATCAGTCCCGCTGCCGGATAGACCGCGAGCGACGTACCGCCGATAATGAGCATGTCCGCATGGCTGATATCGTGGATCGCCTGTTGCATGGTATAATCATCGAGCCCCTCTTCGTAGAGTACGACATCAGGCTTTACCCTGCCTCCACATGCATCACAGACCGGCACCAGATCAGGTGACTCCAGAATATAACGCGCATCGAACGCTTTCCCACAATGTTGACAATAGTTGCGATGCACGCTGCCATGCAGCTCCCACACACGCTTAGAGCCTGCTGCCTGATGCAGCCCATCGATATTCTGTGTCACAATGGATGTCAGCTTTCCGGCTTTCTCCAACTGCGCCAACACCTTGTGCGTCACATTCGGTTCGACATCCAGACAGAGCATCTTATCCTTGTAAAACCGATAAAATTCCTCTGGTTTCTGCATATAAAAGCTATGGCTGAGAATCGTCTCCGGCGGATAATCATAGGACTGGTTATACAGTCCATCCACACTCCGGAAATCCGGTATCCCACTCTCCGTACTGACTCCCGCACCACCAAAAAATACGATTCTGTTCGATTCCTTCACCATCTGTTTCAATGTTTCAATTGCTTCTGACATCACCGACACCTCCCTACTGGCAGATTTAGCAATTCTTATCATACTTTAGTACTATAGTATCCTATTTTTTCCAATCTGACAATGTTCTATTTGCGACTATTTTTGATATACAGGTTACGATACATGCCGTTCACAGCGACACATAATCCTGCACAAAATCACTGCTGCCAGCGTACTCACACACGTCGCCAGTATGCCGGGGCCGACAATCGCTGTCGGACTGACACTGCCGTATTGGCTGCGGTAGGCGATCATATTGACCGGGATGAGCTGTAAGGATGAGATATTGAGCACAAGAAATGTGCACATCTCGGCACTCGCCACGCCTTTTTTCTTTCCAGAAAGCAACTGCAGCTCCTGCATCGCCTCCAGTCCCGCCGGAGTCGCTGCCCAGCCCAGCCCAAAGATATTTGCCATAAAATTGGTCGCAATCAGCTCATTGGCACGGCTATCCTGCGGCAGCTTCGGAAACAGAAACCGCAGCACCGGGCGCAGCCGTCTTGTACATGCCGCGAGCATGCCGGTCTCCTGCGCGATCTCCATGAGTCCCGTCCACATAGCGATCACACCTGCCATCGTAATCGCAAGATCGACTGCCTCCTTTGCTGCATCGATGGCTGCAGACGAGATCTGCCTGAATCCTCCGTGAAATGCACCGAACAGAATACCTATCGCAATCATTGCTCCCCATAAATAATTCATATACACCCTTCCCCGACTGATTTTCAATCACCATTATCTTATATATATGCACTTTTTGTATGACTGTTCATACGCTTCGTGTACAGGAACCTTTTTCGCTTCGCTTCATATATTAATGCAGAGCAACGCTATAGAGATAAGGAGCTATTATGTCTGTTTTGCTGTTTTTATCGGATGCTATGATTCCTCTGCTGATCTTTGTCATTGTCGGATACGGGTTACTCACAGGATGCAACGTATATGATGCATTTATCCACGGTGCTGTGCGTGGACTAAAGATTGTTGTGCAGATTCTGCCAACACTGATCGGCCTGATGCTCGCCGTCGGCATTCTCCGCGCCAGTGGCTTTCTGCTCTGGTTTGCCGGCTTGCTGACGCCGGTCTGTGAACAGCTCTCTTTTCCTCCGGAGCTGCTGTCCGTGGCGTTCGTCAAGCTGTTTTCTTCGTCTGCGGCTACCGGACTCGCACTCGATATATTCAAGGAATACGGCACCGATTCTCTGCCGGGGCTGGGTGTCTCCATCATGCTAAGCTGTACGGAGGCCGTGTTCTATACGATGTCTGTCTATTTCATGTCTGTCCGCATCCGAAAGACGCGGTGGACACTGCCCTGTGCCCTGCTCGCCACACTATCCGGTATATGTATGAGCGTATTTCTGGCACATACCATGCTCTAGTTCCATCATCCTCAATGCGTGCCCCAGCTCTCATAATCTGTGTGCAGGCCATATCTGATATCAAATAGCAGGCAGTCACCATCCGCAAATGAATAGGTATGTCCCAGCTGATCACTGCGTATCTGTGAAAAGCCCTGCATCTGCCACATATTACAGTATCCACGGCTGGCATTTTCACTGTTTTCATAACTCAGATGCGCTGCATCTGTCAGATTTGGATAGGATTGGATCTCAAACTGCACGAGGAGATAGCCATCTTTATAGAAAATCGGCTCAGCCTGACTGATCCGGCCGCCATGGCTGCGGATATAAGCATTCAGATCCAGCTCTGCATCCACAATCTGCAGATCTGCCGGCAGCTGATATTCCCCATTCCATACCTGTATCGACTGCGCACAGATCAGCGGGTCTGCGACATTGCGCTCCCAGACAGCGACAAACCGACGATGTGCAGAGGAAAAGACGAGCCCCGGCTGTACCGGTGCCAGATCCTGCTTTTGATACAGCCGTACACGCTTGCGCTCCGTTCCATCACGCGAGATATAATAATACACAGGAATGCCGATCACCTTTGATCCTGCCTCTCGCATATCGCCGATCGTTTTTAACTGCAGCTTTACCCGATATCCCAATCCGACCGCATGCGAAGTGCGATTATATGGGTGATCTCCAGGTAATATTGGAAGAATACCGCTCTGAGCACGCGCAGCGACCGGTACTCCATCCGGATCATTTCTGCCAGCCCAGTAAGCAGTACCCCTGGCGGTTCCATCGGCATCATAAAAGACACCGCGCCAACGCGGATAATCGACAATATCCGTAACCGCCAGATCATACATACGCCCCATGACAGTGACCGTCAGTTCATCGTATGCTCCGTATTCTGATAATTCCAGATTCGCCAATGCCCCATTTCGATCTATGCCATCCCGTGCCGCAGCCACATTCTGTGCCAGTGTCCGGTACCGGATACGGTAGTCACCTTCCCTGACACCTGGTGGAAGATAAAACTGCTGGTTTCCAGCCGGCAGATCAATCCATGTATCCGGCTGATAAGCAGTCCCACCTATATAGACAGTGAATGGAAACCGGATCTGGCGACCGCTGACATATTTCTTATAATCCCGCTTTCCATAACCGGGCAGATCCCGGTGTGTACCATAAGTGGAGATCCCGACAGTAAACGGCCGCCCAAGCACCAGTGACAGATAGTTTGTCGGCACAACCTGCTGATTATGTGCCCGGTCATCGGTCATACCTGCCTTGCAGACAACTGGTGTATGCACGGTCACATCATTGACCTGTATCACGGGCCTTCGTTTATAGACCTTTCCATATATATTGCAGTAAACTGCCTGCGCCTGCGTCTGATAACAGTCATTACGCTTTGTATGGGGGATCGTCAGTTCCTGTGAGCAGAAGCGCTGCCGCCTGGTTCCCGCCTGATGCACCGGCTCTGGTGCCTCACGGTAGACATATCCATCGCGCAGAATCGTCTCGCCATCGATCACAAACCGGTCATTTCGTACCCACACATCTCCGGCGATATTTTCCGCGGTCTGCTGCAGCTGATCCATCGTCAGACACGCTCCCTCAGAGAGATCTCCACCGTACACATTTCCTGAAACATGTGGGATCTCCAGATAGTTCTCCTGCTCCCGCAGCAGATCGACCCTCGGCGTATACAGTCGGTCACATACTGCCGCACCTTCCGGCAGCGCCTCATTTTCCACGCGCACGCCCTCTAACGTATACATCTGCAGCTCCTGAATACGGTAATAGGAATATGACCGTCTGACATACAACGTCATCTGTGTCTGATAACTACCCTTTGCAGGGCCATCTTCCGTCATATAAGTATACGTGTATGTCACGTTTAACACGACCGGGACCGCCACCAGCCCATGATAATGTCTGAGCATACATTCGTAAAAATATTTTTGCAGCGACCCGTGTGCCACTACCTGTTCTCCGGTTGGGATGCCCCTTGCCGTATCAAACTCCGGCTCTGCAAGTGGCACCGATGTGATTGCTGCCTCATTTTGTCCACATTCATCCTCACCATAGACCAGCCGGATCTCATCCTCCTGCATAATCTCTTTTGGCAGCTCGATCATCTCCGGAATCGCCGGAAAATATACCGCTTTATTAAAATGCGTGCGCAGCCCTTCTGCATCTGCCCAGCCTCTGGCATTCATGATACCATCCGCAGTCACATACACTTCTCCATGCAGTGCACCATCCGCGTCCATCCAGCCAAGTGCCTTTCCATCCTCGACAACCGTCATGACCGCATCCAGATAGACCATGCCGCCCTTTTGATACAGCTCGATCTGCCAATCTGCTGATGCTTCGCCGATGCGCGCAAAGATCTCCTGCTTATCACACGTAAACCGGGTGTATACATAAGTATGGTCATCCGGGTCAGCGTAGGATGAACCCTCCTGTGTCAGCCTGATACGTGCACGCTGCACGGCAGATACCTTTCCCGGCCAGCGCTTGATCGTCCATCCGATCGTGCGGTATCTGACACCTCCGGATGCCTTTTTATCATGTGTTGTCATTTTTAAATTGCCTTTGGAATCAAATTGCAGATTTTCCTGATACAGATCCTGATGTGAATCCGCTGCAGCCGATGCCTCGCAAAATACCAGACAAAGCACGAGTAATATCGTGCTCACCGCTGCGAACATTCGCCCAGATCCCGGACGATAGTTGTTCATATGCATGTCCTCCCTCTACTTTTATTCATAGAACAGGGATTCGACACATAGAATCTAAAGACATAAGAATTAGGGTTCTATTTTAGCATAGTCCCACAGAAAGGGCAATGATCATAAATAAAAAGTCATATCAAAAACAAATAGATAACAAAATCTCATGGGAACTCCGGCTGCTGAGTCTGGGACTATGCATTGCCATACTCTTTACTTGCGGTATGTCCGCTTTTTCCTCTATACAAGCGAAAAAGCAGCCGGACTTTTCCTCCTACACACAACGGTTATTCCAGGAGCAGCTCGCATCGGATACGCTCGCGCTGCACTACACACTGGCAGAGCCGTCAAACTATGGTATCGAGGACTATGATGTCTCGCTCGGTTCCTTATCTGAGGCAGACCGCTTTGCCATGTGCCTGTCCTGTGAAAATATCCGGGCAGCCCTTGACCGATACGATTATGCAGCCCTCTCCGTAGATGACCAGCTGACCTATGATGTTATTACATATATGCTTGACCGCAATCTCGAAGGTTGTGACTATTATGATTACGATGAACCTCTCGGCGCAATCAGCGGTGTACAGGCCGAACTGCCTATATTGCTGGCGGAGTACACGTTCCGCTGCCGTGACGATGTCGAGGATTACCTCACGTTGATCGACAGTGCGCCCGCATATTTCTCACAGATTATCGATTTTGAAGAACGCAAAGCTACAAAGGGACTATTCATGCCCACATTTGCTGCTGATGCAATCTCCCAACAGATATCCTCCCTGCTCACAGAACCGGCATTCAACTGTCTGCGGGAGACTTTTCCGGCCAAACTGAACACGGTCTCCGGACTCACACCGGATGATCGCATCGACTACCTGCGTGAACACGACGCGTTGATCGAGGGCAATCTGATCCCTGCCTATGAATCACTGCGCGAATGCCTCACCCGTCTGCGCGGCACATCCACACATGATGGCGGTCTGTGCCAGCTCCCGGATGGCGATGACTACTATGCCTATCTTGTGAAAAAATCTACCGCCAGTTCCCGCTCTGTCGATGAACTAAATGAGATGATAGCAACAAAAAGACAATCAAATCTGTCTGAATTGGCAAAAATAATAAAATCAAATCCGGATATATTGTCCTCCATGTCTGGCGTGAACTTAAAGTGGAATACCCCGCAGCAGATGGTAGAACACTTAAAGGAATGCATGATCAACGACTTTCCGCAGGCTCCGGAACACAGCTATGAGATCAAGACGGTCGAGCCTGCCATGCAGTCATTCCTGTCTCCGGCCTTCTATCTGACTGCTCCGATGGATGATCCGGACGAAAACAACATCTACATTAACCCGGCTTATGAGAGGTCTGATCTGGAACTGTTTACCACGCTGGCACATGAAGGCTATCCCGGACATTTATATGAGACGGTCTTTTCCTATGAGCAGAATCTCTCTCCTCTGAGGCACATCATGTCTTTTGGCGGATACAATGAAGGATGGGCGACCTATGTTGAGATGTGCTCCTATAGCTATGCCGGACTCGACCCGTCACTTGCACGCGCGCTGCAGCTCAACGCTGCCGCCACACTCAGTCTCTATGCATCGATCGACATCGGCATCCATCACGAGGGATGGGATCGTGATATCGTACTCGAATTTCTCTCTGATTATGGTATCACTTCCGTTGAGACTGCGGATCATGTGTATGAACTTATCGTAGAGACTCCCGCTAACTACTTAAAGTATTATGTCGGCTATCTCGAATTTCTGGAACTTAAAAAAGATGCAATGACCCGATTCAGCTCTGATTATAATGACAAAGCATTTCATCAGGCACTGCTCGCAATCGGCCCTGCACCTTTCTCGATTATTAAAAACTATCTGCCGCTGTACTACCCTCAGGCTTCTGCATCCAGCAATGCCTGATAGACTTCACGTTTGGATATGCCCCGATCTCTGGCGACCAGCTTCATCGCCTCTTTTCTGGGTATATCCTGCGCTTCATAGATAGCCATGTGTTCACTGATCGTCATCTGCTCCCACGCACGCTGCGCTTCAGCTTCCAGTTCACGCCGGTCTCTGCCTGCGATCACAAGGACATATTCTCCGCGCGGTTCATTGTCTTTATAATATAATAAGACATCATCTAATGTCGTTTTCTGAACATCTTCATATTTCTTCGTGAGCTCCCTGCACAGCGAAATCGACCGGTTTCCGAGTGTCTCACGCAACTGCGTGAGCGTCGCTACCAGATGATGCGGTGCTTCATAGAGAATGATCGTGCGTGTCTCATCCTTTAATTCCTCGAGCACCTTCGCACGCTCCTTTTTCTCTCGCGGCAAAAATGCCTCGAATGCAAACCTTCTCGTCTGCTGCCCCGACATCGTGAGCGCTGTGATACATGCAGCCGCGCCGGGCAGTGATGTCACATGCAGCCCTTCCTCCAGTGCGATCCTCACGAGATCTTCTCCCGGATCAGAGATACCCGGTGTACCAGCGTCTGTGATCAGCGCAATATTTTTTCCCTGCCGCAACTGATCAACGAGCTGATAGGCTTTTTCGATTTTATTATATTCATGATAACTCGTCATCGGCGTGTGGATCTCAAAATGGTTTAACAGCTTCAGGGAATTTCTCGTATCTTCCGCTGCAATCAGATCCACTTCCTTTAATGTACGCAGCACGCGGTATGTGATATCCTCGAGATTTCCGATCGGTGTCGCACATAAATATAAAGTACCTCTAGTATCCATAGACGTCTATGATCTCCTCCGTGTAGACTTCAGGTCTTTCAAAAATAATGAGCGGTTTTTCCACTGTCAGTCTGGCATTACCACCGCGCAGTCCCTCGATGAGCACCATGTTCGGCTCCTTATCCACAAATGGATGCACAAGCCGCATACGCTTTGGTTCGATGCCGTACTGATGCATGAGACAGCAGATCTCCACGAGCCGGAATGGACGGTGCACCATGTACATCCGGCCTCTCGGTCTTAACAACTTCGCACTCTGGGCTACGACATCCTCGAGTGTACAATGGATCTCATGTCTGGCGATCGTTTTGGCTGCATTTGCATTCTGCAGGCCATGCTGACCGATCATATATGGTGGATTCGTCGTGACCACATCAAAAGAAGATGCTCCAAACAATGTCGAAGCATCCTTGATATCACCGGTTACAATGTCGATCTTTTCCTCCAGACCATTATAAGCCACGCTGCGCCGCGCCATATCAGCACTCTCCTCCTGCAGCTCCAGCCCGGTAAAATGCGATCCATCCGTCTTCGCCTCCAGCAGAATCGGGATAATACCTGTGCCCGTTCCAAGATCGATCACCCGCTCACCCGGCTTCACCTGTGCAAAGCCGGATAGCAGCACCGCATCCATGCCAAAACAGAAGCGTTTCGGATCCTGAATGATGTGATACCCGTTCCGCTCGAGGTCATCCAGCCGCTCGCCCAGCTTTAACAGATCTGCATTATTTTTCCTCTGAGGAGGGTTTTTCTCCTCCGCGATTTGCTCTGTCCCCACGGTCTACGCGATCCTTTCCATTTCCACGGTCTTTCTGATTGTTGTTACGATTCTTGCGATAATGATTCCGCTGCTGATTCTGCTCGCCGTTTTTATTCCGGTCACGGTTTTCCCGGTTGGGATTCTGCTCCCTGCGTTCCCTGCCCTCGCGCTTTTCGCGCTCTTTGCCTTCCGGCTTTGTCTCCGGCTTGCGTTCTGTTGTCTCTGGATTCTCATCCTCAAGAGAAGACAGCTCCTTCAACTCCTTTGATGAGACCTTGGTATTTTTCTTGCGCGGACGGAACTTCAGTTCCTCCACATCATATTCACGCAGTTCCTTCTCATCATCTACTTCCACGAGTACCTTTACCTTCTGACGGAGCACATTGACACTCTGTACCTCTCCGACAGCACCATCTACGGCAGTGACAGGATCGCCAATACCGGGGAGACGGCTGTTCAGATACTCATACGTCTCTTCCTCATTTTTCAGACAGCACATCAGTCTGCCACATACACCGGAGATCTTTGTCGGGTTGAGTGACAGATTCTGTTCCTTTGCCATCTTGATGGACACCGGCACAAAATCGGACAGATAGGAGCAGCAGCACAGCTCACGCCCACAGATGCCGATTCCACCGAGCATCTTTGTCTCATCTCTGACGCCAATCTGACGCAGTTCGATACGTGTGCGGAAGACACCCGCGAGATCCTTGACCAGCTCTCTGAAATCGATTCTGCCGTCAGCTGTAAAATAAAACAACAGCTTGTTACTGTCGAATGTATATTCTGCCTGTACGAGCTTCATGTTCAGCCCATGCTTGGCGATCTTTTCCTGACAGGTTTTGTATGCACTCTTTTCGCGCTCTTTGTTGCGTTCTACTGTCTTGTCATCCTCCTCGGTCGCCACACGGATGACCGGCTTCAACGGCTGTACAACCGTATCATCCTCCACCTCACGCGGCGCTATGAGCACGGTTCCATATTCGATACCCCGGGCTGTCTCGACGATTGCATGATCACCTGTATGCATATCGAGATCCTTCGGATCGAAATAATATATTTTTCCGGCATTGCGGAAACGAATTCCTACTACTTTTGTCATCTTAATTCTCCTTTAATGTCAAGAGCAACAGCTCGATCACCAGATCGAAATTCACATTTGCGTTCAAACGTGCCTTCGCCTTGTCCAACGCATTTAGCTTGCACTCGATTCCATGATAGGAAGACGTATTTGCCTGCTTCTTGATCTCATACACTTCATCCTTGAAGATCAGGCCGTTCACATCCGCCGTTGCTTTATATAACAATACATCACGGTACCAGATCATCAGTATGTCAAGGAAATCATTGATCTCCAGCTTGTATTCACTGACTTGCTTCACGGCACCGATCATTTCTGACAGCTCGATATCCTTAATCCGCTTGACCAGCTGCAGGGCGGCATCCTTAATCTCATTAAAATGCGCAGAGGATGCGAGTGCGATCGCTTTTCCAACGACGCCCTGTGAGAATGCCACACATACGTCTGCCTGATAGTCCACGACACCACATGATTTCATCAGATAATCCTTCAGCCGCTCACCCAGAACCGGCTTTAAGTCCAGACGAATGCATCGCGAGAGGATCGTCGGCAAAAATGTGTCCGCATTGGTCGTCAGCAGCAGGATCACTCCGTATGCAGGCGGCTCCTCAATCGTCTTTAACAGTGCATTCTGTGCCTGCACATTCATCTTCTCTGCTTCATCCACAATATATATCTTATAGGGACTGCTGTACGGCTTCACCGCAATATCCTGATTGATCTGTGTACGGATATCGTCCACACCGATCGTATTCGGCTTCTCATGCTGTACATAGATGATATCCGGCTGATTATGTGAAGCTGCCTGTTTGCAGGAATGACATTCGCCACACGGCTCCACGCCCTTTTTCTCGCACTGCAGGGCACTCGCAAATGCCTCTGCGATCATCATCTTGCCTGCTGACTGCGGCGCATTCAGAATATACGCATGACTCACCTTGTCCATCCGTATCGCATTCTGCAGATGCTCGATCACCTGTTCATTTCCCAATATATCCGAAAAAGCTGCCATAGTGCCTCCTTATGTTAAGATATCCAGCAGCAGACCTTCGATCTCTCCGATTCTGCTGAGAATATCGATCTGATTTTTCTCATCTTCGACCAGTTCCTGTGCCAGTTCATCCAGATTCTGGTCGATCAGGCGGATGATGCCGTATACACGGTGTCTGCCTCTGTGATCGAGAAAATTCTCTCTCGAAAACTTGTGTGAACGATTGACGATCTCATTTAAAAAGTCCTTGATCAGTCCACGATAACGCTTCATCTCTCGGATATCCATATGTCTGGCGATCAATTTGCCCTGCACATTGATATCCTTTAACATGCGTTCGACCTTCGCCTGAAGATCTGCATCCTCGATTGCACTGGTCAATGTAAAACGAAAGCTGTCATCGGCTGCCTGTGTCTGATTTGTCTGATTCACAGACGACAAGGGTGTCGTCTGATTTACCCTGAAATTATCCATCTTTTAATCTAATCCGTTTTTCATACTCCTGATATATGTGCCTAACTGCTCCAATGTATCTTCTAATACTCTATTTTCAAATATCGGCTGTATCTGCGCGCGTTTTAAGTTCTCCGCGGAAAAATCCTCCTCATCTGCCAGAAAACGGCGGCACATCTCCTTGTATTTTGGCTCCGGCTGTCTGCGTTCACGGTCCAACGCCCGCTGCAGCCGCAGACCATCATCGACTTCCAGATATAACGGTATCAGCCGCTCTGCTCCAAAATAGTCCCTGAGCTTTAAATATGCTTCCAGCGTATTGATCGTCAGATAATCTCCATGCGCAGGATCAAGCTGCTCATCTGCCACTGTAAAATAGTGCCAGATTCCATATACAGTATGATAAGAACGGCTCTCTATGATCTTCCCCTCGGCACATAGCTGTTCAAACTGCTGATCGGTATAAAAATAATAGTTCTCCCCGTTCTGCTCACCCTCACGAATCGGGCGCGTCGTTCCTGTCACCAGACGCTGCAGCCCCAGATCCTTCTGCTGCAACAGCCGCTGATAAATCGTGTCCTTTCCGGAAGAGCTCTTTCCCATAAGACAAAATATATATCCCATTCTCTGACTGATCCTTTCTGCCTTATTCAGTATACCCTAATCTTTTCTGCATTGCAATTAATATGTCGCTGTTCGCTCCGTTCCAAAAATTGCAAATGCCTGCCTGACCAGCAACTATTCCGGCACTTTTATATCACTTTTATAACACTCTTATAACACTTCTATATATACTGCCTCTTTATCACGCATGCCTTCGAGATCCAGCCCACGTGCCTTCAGTTCGTGGATATCCGACACAAACGATGTATCGATCCGCTCGCCGGGAACGAGTATCGGTATTCCCGGCGGATACAGGTAGACATATTCCCCACTGACCCGTCCGGCTGCCTCCTGCCAGCTCACTGTCTCGCTCTGTGACTGCACGACATCCATCGCTGCCGCTATCTGGCATGCCTGTTCCCTCTCCCGGTATATCCGCGCCACAAAACCACGCTGTGCCTGTCCATACGGCTCTAGCTGCGCATCAATCTCCTCCAAAGCCGCCCAGAGACGTTCAAAGCCCTCTCTGGTATCCATGAGCGAACAAAGGGCAGTCACATATTCGCCCGAACACATCTCCATCTGCAGATGGTAGCGTGACAGCAGCATATCATACAGCTGTCTCCCATCTATATTACAATCTCTCGTACTGATCAGAATCTTCGACCGGTCACGTGTATATGCACATGCCTGGTCAAAATCTGTCTCCTGTATCACATGCAGGCAACGCAGCTGCCTGCTTTCGTCATAAAAGTGGCGCAGATTGTCATCCAGTGCCGCAAACAGGCGCGCGCCATTCTCCTGTAAAAAAGGCACGAGCCGGCTCATCCCCGCCATCAGCAGATAGGACGGCGAACTGCTCTCATAGATATCCAGGAAACGTTCGACTACATCCTCTGCAATCCGATCCGAACACACATGCAACACTGCACTCTGCGTAAATGCAGGCAGCGTCTTATGCACGCTCTGTATCACAAGGTCTGCTCCGCAGGTGATCGCAGAGCGCGGACAGCTCTCATGCAGCCCGAAATGTGCTCCGTGGGCCTCATCGACAATCAACGGCAGCCCATATCCATGTACAATATCCGCGATACGCCGGACATCCGATACCACTCCATCATAGGTCGGACTCGTAATATACACAGCCTGCACAGACCGGTCATGCTCCAACGCATCTGCGATCGTCTCCGGACGGATCGCGCCCTGTATATCATAATCACTGATCAGCGGATAACAATAATGCGCCTCCAGCCCACGCAGCTCCAGTGCATGATAGGCTGCTTTATGGGAGTTGCGCGCCAGCAGCAGCCTGCCGCCCCGCTGCACTGCCGCCGAGATCGCTGCCAGTATCCCACAGCTGCTTCCATTTATGAGGAAAAATGTGCGCCTGGCCCCGACAAAATCCGCATACTTTTGTTGTTCTTCTCTTAGAATCCCCTGCGCATGATGCAGATTATCAAATCCTTCGATTTCTGTGATATCGAGATGATAGGCATCCGCCGGCAAACAAAGCTGTCTCTTATGCCCCGGCATATGAAACGGATAGGTATCCGTCTGACCGTATGCCTGTAATCGCTCCAATAACATTAGTCCAAATACCTCCCCAGATCCGGTATCCAGCTGCCAAGATAGATCATATCCTGCAATCTGGCGCTCCACAACGGCATCAGAAAGTGCCAGAAGCGGCCATAGACTGTCTCCCAGTCCGGCAGCTGTCTCCGGCACCGCTTCCGGTAAGCCTGCCACTTCTTATTCATATATGGATAGTTCAGATAATGCTCCATCTGCGCAAATCGTGTCGCGTCCAGTGAGATCTGCCGCTCCCCGCAATACTGATCCAGTTTCTTCTGAAACTGTCTGCCCTCAAAGCCAAGCAGCCCGAGCGCATCATACAGACGCTCATAGACACCCATATCCCGGATCAGTTCCAGACTCTCCAATGCCTCTCCCAGATCATCCAGAAACTGCTCCTCCAGCGGATAGACCTTCACCTGCTGTACCTTACTCGTCTCCATGATCAGACGCATGGCATAGGTATCCGGTTCATGCGTCAGATCAGCACTGTGAATCCCATCTACCACTAACGACAGTGGTATTCTGACGCCCTCCAGTTCACCATTCAGCTCGACCACCAGCCGCTGTCCTCCGGTCTCCATATGTGAACGCCAGCTCCAGTTAATATTCGTCTGCGTCTCCCACTTGACTGCCGTCTTTAAAAAAGCAGCAAAATCCGCCTTCGTCAGCCGCTCGGTATCTGCACAGATATATACATAGTGGAGCTGATAGCTGCCGCTTCGCCCATTCAGGCTCAACGCCCCCGGATTTTTCAGCAGCAGTCGTTCCCCACGCTCGGATACCGACAGATGCAGTACAAGCTGTTCCATCATATAGACTGCCAGCAGCCGTTCCATCGGCAGATCCAGCTCCGCACTTTTTTCATGAATCGCAGCCATACCGATCAGATTTCTTCTCATCGTAACCTCTGTAGTCCCCCTTGTACGACTCAATTACAACCACGCTCCAATCCGATTCTGCACTTTATTCAACACTTTGCGCTCCCTGGCATACTGCAGCAGTCTCGAAATATCCTTCTGCGGCTCTGCGATGTAAGCGAGCAGTGCCTTTTTCACGTCATCATGCTCCATGCGGTCCTCATACTTCAGACAGTCACACATCAGCCGTTCCTTATCATAGATCTTCATCGTACTGCCCCCGAATGTGATCTCCGTGATACCCAGCGCCAGCACCTTCGGCTCACTGTAATACGGATGCACAAACGGATAGCTCAGATGGAACCGGGACTTCGATGTATTTTTATCGATCGCAATCTGATACTCTGCCGGCTTGACCGAAAGATATCCATATTCATATAACGCACTCTCCATCGTCAGTACACCATCTTCCCCAAACAGCCGGACGATCATCTCATCCTCAGTCAGTTCATGCTCCCGCAATGTGTAATAGCCGCTTTTGATCCGCTCCAGGACACCCCAGTCCACAAACTGCTGGATTCTGCGATAATCGATCCCCAGGGTATATAACTCTGCCGTCTTTACCACACCATCATGTGCTCTCACCAGTTGTTCAATCGCCGCTTCATCCTGCTTCCATTTCTCTTCCCGTGTCATATACCGCCTATCCTCCCATCAACGAGTGGAGTCCCTTAATGTCTATTTCTTCCGCTCAGTACATGTTATATTGGTCATTTTTATATTATAAATTTTACGCAGATATTTGTCAATATTGTCGCTTTTTATCGAGATCTGTACTTGAACTTCATGTTTATATGTCCTATAATCAATAAAAGACATTGATTTTTGTCTCAAACATACATTCGCACACGATATGACAAATACAGATAGGAGACGACCTATGGATCACACATTGAAGAAAAATCCCTCACGCGCGGAATGCGAAAAAACCATCCGCCGCATTCTCATCACCGAGATCCTGCAAAATGGGAAAAATAAACATTTCCGCATGGCAACCGATTTCATCACTTACTTCGAGGCACTCTATCCCGCGTCCGACAGTCTGACCAAACAGGTACAGCGGGCAGTCAAAGCCATGAATATGCCCAAAGATGAGGATGGATTTTTTATTATTGACCGGACACCCGAACAGGTTGCCCAGGACCGGGAACTGCACGCACTGTTCGAACAGTCACATATGCAGATTACCTCTCTCGACGAGTGTGAGACGCTCTTTCTGTCTCTCGATCCGGCCTACCGCGAATACATCACCTACCGCTTTACACAATCGGATACACTGCGGGATAAATACGTCACGATCCAGCAGACGAACAATGGTCTGCTGATCTATACGAGAGATAAAAAGAAGCTGGAGCAGGTGCTCCAGCGACTTATAATGTTAGGTTAAACCGAACTCCATTCCGTTCCACTAAAACCTCAAATGTTTACTTTTCTTGGACTGTCGTCTTCTCTTACGGCTCTTTCTTGTATCATGGATCGTCTGATAACGATTCCGTTCAGATCGCTGGCTTCTCATGCCGGCGATTTTTTGCCGGATCAGATAGGAATGTGTTGCCAGCCAGTAGATGAGCAGTATCAATATGACTGCTGCTAACAGCAGTCCGGCCGCAATCGATACGGTCTTCACATTGATCTCTATGTGAATACTGTGCTGCTGTTCCGGTGCACTGGTTTCCGGCTGTGGCTGCTCTGTCACAGGTTCTTCACTGACAGCCTCCTGCTGGTCTGACTCTGCCTCATCATCTGCCCCGGACGTATCAGCGGATACACGCTCCGTAAACTCATAACCATCGGCCGGCAGATCATTCATACGCACATCTGCACGACCGACTTCATGACCTGCATAGCTGTAAACAAACGTACCGAGTACATTGTCATCACTGCTGTCATAGACGGTCTGCGATGTCAGATCCGAAAAGTCCGCAGATACTGGAACGATCACTACCGCATCCTCGTCAATCGATGCAAACTGCTGCGCATCTCTGCCGGTCTGTGTGTTTTTCTCGTAATCAGCCACCTTCAGTAATTTAAAGTTATCAAAACAATAATCAAACATCGTCCGCGTATCGGTGTAATGATACGGAGTCTGTTCTCTCATGACCACGCACACGAGTGCCATATCACCCTTCTGTGCAAATGTAACCAGTGTATTTCCAGCTGCATTCGTATAGCCAGTCTTGCCTCCGGTCGCATAATCATACAGATATGCATAATCTCCGTGGAACGGGTAGATCATCTTATGATGATTGTGCAGCGGTGTCTCCGCTTCGTGCTTGTTGGTCGGTGGAATCGTATAGGACTTTGTCCCTGCGATCACACGGAATGTCTCATTCTTATATGCTTCTGCCGCGATCAGCGCCATATCATGAGCACTCGTCCAGTGATCCTCGTCCGGCAGACCGTTGGGATTGTTGAAATGTGTATTCGTACATCCGAGCTCTGCGGCACGCTCATTCATCATCTTGGTAAACTGCTCCATCGTACCGCCGACATGTGCAGCGACCTGTTCGCCGATTGCCCACGCACATTCATTCGCAGATTCGAGCATCATACCATAGAGACACTGCTCCATTGTCATCTCTTCATCGATATCACGTGAGATATGTGATGTATCCCCCTCATTGCCGTATACTGCCTTTTCAGAAAAAGTAACGATCTCGTCCATCGAACAGTTCTCTATCGCAAGCAATGCGGTCATAATCTTTGTGATACTCGCGGGATAATTGACTTCATCCATATTTCGCTCGTACAGAATCGTCCCGGTCGTGATGTCCATCACACAGATCGATGGTGCTTCTACCTGTGGCATCTTCGGCCAGGTCTCCTTTGCAGATATGGGTATCGCCGCCTGAACCACCAGAAGTAATGCCATCAGCATGCAAATCGCTGTATTTCTAACTTTTTTCATAATTTCCTCATTTTTATCTTGATTTTAGTATTTTCCTATTTTAGTATAATATCCGTGCATACGTTGCGCAAGACTTTTTTAGGAGACGAATCGAAAACATGCGACTACGAAATATTCCGGGCGCAGATGCCGCAGTAGCGGCATGCCCTTATGTAATAGAACAGCCCAAAGACCTACGCGGTCACTGGAATGACAGATTTGAGACAAAACAGCCGATTCATATTGAAGTCGGTATGGGAAAAGGTCAGTTTCTGTTCGGACAGGCTGCTGCCCATCCCGAGATCAATTATATCGGCATCGAGCGTTATACGAGCGTGCTGC
>JBNMKT010000019.1:0-21761 GCA_050874485.1 bacterium | reverse complement strand
GGAATGTATAGCAACGATGCTCCTCAGCTTCTTTCTCTTCGATCTCCTGTGCAATATCTGCGACATCCGCCTCAGCAGTCTGTGCATCCTGCTTCGGATTGCGAACCGGCTGGGTGGTTCGTGCCGGTTCGGCTACCGGCTCTGGTACCGGTTCTGGTGCCGGTTCTGGCTCCGCGGGGGCGATCTCCGGCTCCGCAGGGGCGATCTCCGGCTCCGCAGAAACAGCTTCCGGCTCAGCAATCGTGGGCGCAGCTTCCGGCTCTACCGGTTCATCCGCTTTCTCCGGCTCAATGCGTGCGAACAACTCCTGTAATTCCGGTGAGAATACAGGCATGGCATCCTCTTTTTGTTCTTGCTCTGCAGGCACTTCTGCCGGTACAGCCTCGACCGGCTGCAGGCTCACCTGATGCTGTCCGACAACAGAAGGTTCATATGCAGACAGATCCACATCCGAAGTCACCGGTTCCTCCACGTTTACCGGAGCTGCCGGTGCAGCCGAATCCACCGGAAGCCCTGCCTTCTTTCGCTTTTCACTCAGGGAAGCAAACATATCCGGTGTAATCTCCGTCAGTGCCTCCGAGCCGTGATATGTATGATCCTCCGCTGTCAACAGTGTATCCTGGGACACCCCGGACACCTTTCGCTCCATCCGGCGCAGCTGGCGTTCCTCCCTGTGCTGCTCCTGTATGATCCGCAGACGCTCGTTTCCTTCTTTTGCGGATTCATACATGCGGTGTCCACCATTTCTGACATGCTTCCATGCAGAACGTTCGGTTACGATCACCATGGTAATAATCAGCACGATAAAATCAATCACATACGCACTGACTCTGCCAAAATTCGGACAGATCAGCCATGCCAGCAAGCCACCGAAAAATCCGCCTCCGTTGCGCTGCTCACTGCCATAGATATAAGATGCTGCCGGCGAATAATCATCCACGCTGCCTGCCACAAGTTCCAAAAACAGGCATAAAAAGCACACAAATAAGATCGCTGCAACCACTTTGATCATAGCGATCCGATTCGTCCGATTCGACAATATAAATACAGTTCCCACAAACAACAAAATCGGGAAAACATAGGCCAGCAGCCCAAACAGGCCAAACAGTACACCGCTGAGCATGCCGCCGATCTTGCCACCAATACCAAAATTACTCACAAACAGTACGATGGATACCGCTAACATCACCCACAGAATCACTTCCTGATAGACGCTCTCCTGTATCGGCTCCGCCGCAGGTTTTTTTCTGTTTTGTGCGGCATTTCCACGTTTTGTGTTCTGTCCGCTTTTCTTTTTTGTCTGTCCAGACATTCTATTTCTCCTCCACTATCCCGGACAAGCAGGTGTTATAACTGATAGAAATACACTCCCACCGATATTGCTCCTATGATCAGGCAATAGATCGCAAATCCGGTAAATTTCTTTTGCCGTACCACATAGAGCATCGTCTTGATACAGATATATCCCACGACCGCAGCCACAACCATGCCGACCAGATAATACATGATCTCCGTACTCGTAAACGACACAGTTGACAGATCGGACAACTCAAACACGAGTGAACCAAGCACCGCCGGTATCGACATAATAAACGAATACTTGACTGCAAATTTGCGGTTGAATCCACTCAGAAGACATGCTGTGATGGTCGTTCCAGAGCGTGACAAGCCGGGCAGTGTAGCCACTCCCTGCGCAATACCGATAATAAATGCATTGGAATATGTCACCTGCTTGGGCATCTTCTCACCGCCCTTGCAATGATCTGCCAACAGCAGTAATATTGCCGTCATAATCAGACAGATTCCCGGTACGATCAACAGCTTGGATACCTGCTCGATCAGATCAGAAGCGAGTACACCGATCACTCCGGTCGGAATCGTAGAGACAATCACAAGCATGACAAACTTGCGATAGCCATTACAGATGACATGATGATAGCCACCCTTTGTTCTATGTGTCACATTCTTAAAAAAGATACCAATATTTTTGCAGACATCACCGATAATGGAAAAACCTGCTACTATCATCTTCCAGATATCCTTATAATACACCGCAAAGATCGCTATCAAAGTGCCCAGGTGTAAAATCACATCAAAAAGTAATCCCACATCCTCTACATGAAATAAAATCTTAAACAAAGCAAGATGCCCGGAACTGCTCACCGGCAAAAATTCCGTGACACCCTGTACGATACCCATCAGAATCGCTTCTAATAATGACATCTTGTGCCTCCTTTATGATTGCTGCCCATATATTTCTATATATTAGCATATCTAGGCATAAATGTCACCAAAAAGTTCAATCGCCACTAGATTTAGGGTTGTCCTGCTTGCTATCTGCGGCTCCCGATCATCCGATGCAGACAGCCGAGTGCCTCGCGCAGTCCTCCAACCTCATCGATGATCCCCTCATGCACTGTCTGTTCCCCCACCAAAACAGTTCCGAGATCCTTCGTGAGCATCGCCGTATTCGGCATGAGTTCCTCCAGACGCTTCTGGCTGATCCGGCAATGTCCGGATACGAAGCCGGTAATGCGGTCCTGAATCTGTTGAAAATAATCATAGGTCTGCGGTGCGCCGATTGTCAATCCATTGAGCCGTACCGGATGGACAACCATCGTCCCGCTCGGTACAATGAACGAATGATTTGTCGAGACTGCCAGCGGTACACCGATCGAATGACTGCCGCCAAGCACCAGTGACACACTCGGCTTGGACATCGATGCGACCATCTCTGCAATCGCAAGTCCGGACTCCACATCTCCGCCCACGGTATTGAGCAGCAGCAACAGGCCGTCAACCGCCGGATCCTCCTCGACCTCTGCCAGTCTGGGTAATACATGTTCATATTTCGTGGTTTTACTTGTCGACGGGAGCACATCATGCCCCTCGATCTCACCAATGATCGTCATGAGATGAATCCTGTGTTTGCGCACCGGATCTTCCAGATCAGTATCTCCGTATTCTATGATGCTATCACTTTGTTCCGGCTGCTGTTGTTCCGGTTCTTTTTTTTCTTCCTTTTCTTCACTCATCGCAAAAGCCTCCTTATTTTTGTACAGTATGCCCGTTTTTTTGCGATTTTATCAGTACGCATAGCCGGATACAAAAAGACCATCAAATGCGCCTTTCGCCTCTGATGGTCTTTTGTACTTAAATTTGAATTTTTATGATTTTCTCTACTGGCTGATCAGATAATTATAGAGATCTTCGTATTTATGCTTGGATGAATTCCACGAATAATCATTTGCCATGCCGCGGTCAATCATCTTGTTCCAGTCTTTTTTGCAATCGAAATAAATATGCTTTGCATAATTGATAATGCCTAACATCTCCTCACCATTATAGTTGGTGAATGCAAATCCATCGCCGGTATGCTCATACTCATTATAAGGTTCTACCGTATCACGGAGTCCACCGGTAGAACGGACAATCGGAACGGTTCCATAACGGAAAGAAATGAGCTGGGTCAGTCCACACGGTTCAAACCGGGACGGCATAAGGAATGCATCTGCAGCCGCATACAGCTTGTGCGCCAGTTCATCACTATAGCAGATATTTGCAGAGATCCGGTCACCGTATTTCCAGGCGTAATGCCGGAACATATTCTCATACTCCGGCTCACCGGTACCGATCACTACAAACTGTGTATAGTCATCCGCAATCCGGTCGATCACATAATTGATCAGATCGAGTCCCTTCTGATCCGTCAGTCTCGAGATCAGGCCGATCATGAACTTCTTCTTGTCAACTGCCAGTCCCAGTTCCTGCTGCAAGCGTTCCTTGTTCGTCGGCTTCTTCTTGCGGAAGCTCGATGCATCATAATTGACATAGATCTTCGGATCGGTTGCAGGATCATACACCTGATAATCAATGCCGTTTACAATACCCTGCATATCAAAATGCCGTGCACGCAGCAGACCATCAAGACCTTCACCATAATAAGGGGTCTGAATCTCGCCCGCGTAAGTATCACTGACTGTCGTCACGTAATCCGCATATACGAGACCACCTTTTAGCATATTGGCATCCTTATGAAATTCCAGCTTATCCGGAGTGAACAGATCAGACGGAAAACCGGACAATCCCATCATCGTCTGCTTATCCCACACACCCTGGAACTTCAGATTGTGAATCGTCATAATAGACTTCATACCCCAGTAGAACATATCTGCCTGGAATTCTGTCTTTAAATATACCGGTATAAATCCAGTCTGCCAGTCATGACAGTGAATGATATCCGGCTGGAAATTGATCTGTTTGAGCATAGACAATACAGCCTTATCGAAAAATACGAATTTCTCAATATCATACCGGATATCCCCATATGGTACCACACAGTTGAAATACTCCTGATTGTCGATGAAGTAATACTTGATACCATCCATCTCATATCGGAAAATACCAACATACTTATTCTGGATATATGTACCACAGTTCATATAAAAATGTGTCACATATTCACACTCATTGCGAAAATGCTCCGGAATGCAGCTATAAAAAGGAATCACTACCCGGATATCCCAATATTGTTTGTCAAACTCCTTCGGCAATGCACCACATACATCTGCCAGACCACCCGTTTTAATAAACGGAACACATTCCGATGCTGCAAATAACACCTTATTCATACCATTCTCCCTCCGATTTCATCCGATTTTTATTGAAAATACTAATGAAAATATTGATCTTTCAGTTCATAAACCATTTTTCTGTATAAATCAACGCATGCTTCGTTCTGATCATTTTCAATCAGGCGGATACACGGTGATAAATATTGCTGCCAGATCCCCTCATAAATCTGTTTCGCATCTTCCCTGCGGTCAATATGCTTGACGATCGACGGTGCTACATCATAATACTCATGTACCATAGCCTCCCCTTCCGCCGACTGCAGCAGATAGTCATCCCTGAATGACCGCAGCAGTGTCAGTTCATAGCAATCATCCGGCTTATTCTGATGCTCGCAGACAGCCGTCGTGATATAACAGAAACGATATTTGAAGCCGGCATTGATCTCCTTCGATGTCGCTGCCTTGAGTTCTGTCTTCGGAAAATGCTGTTTCCATGTAGCTGCCAGTGCATCGATCCATGCCTGTCCGGACTGCGTATTGATCTCTAATAACGCCGGGAAGATATAGACGACCATCGACAGATTATAATCCATCTGGCGCTGATCCTTCTTGTTGCCGCGCAGACCACTCATATTGCTCTCCACACGTGCCACCAACGGCTCCGCCACCCGCTTCAATGCCTCCTGCCTGTCATCGGATGCCAGATAATACTGCTCTAACATCGCCAGATGATTCGCATTTTTATATACATATTTATTGTAAAAATCCAGATACAATGCTTTTTTGAAATATTGCATCGGATCCTCGATGCCAAAAAGCAGATTCTGTAATGCTTCAACCGCATCATCGTCTGTCACCGGTTTCGGACGGCTGACCTGCTGCGACTGCGTATCACTCACGGCAATCTCTTTTCCGCAGTACATACATATAATCGACTCGCGCCCCTGCGGGATCTGTAGTTCGCCATTACAATGCGGACATGTACCCTTAATAAATTCCATAGTTCCTCCAACTGATTATTGTAGCAGTCGTATCATGGTTGTTGTTCACGCTGTTCACAACAACGCAGTTCTACAACTATTTTTTATTTTACCATACTTAAACCCAATACTCAACCGGACAATTAAAAAATGGAACCGCAAACACGCGGTTCCATTCACACACTTTTTAAATTTCTTATAATTACTCATCCCAGTTGTGATATACATCCTGCACATCATCATCTTCATCCAGCAGATCAAGGATTCTCTGGATATTCTTCAGATCTGCTTCATCGGACAAGGTCACGTAAGTCTGCGGCAGCATTGTCACTTCCGCACTCGCCAGCTCGATCTTCTCTGCTTCCAGCGCCTCACGTACAGCATCGAATGAACCCGGATCTGTCAGGATCTCAAAGCTGTCCTCTTCCTCCTGAAAATCCTCTGCTCCTGCATCCAGTGCCAGCATCATCAGATCATCTGCGTCCATCTCGCAGGCTTCCTTTTCGATAATGATCTGACCTTTCTCGTCAAACATATAAGACACACAGCCCTGTGTACCGATGCTTCCCTGACCTTTCGTAAATGCATTTCTGACATTTGCAGCAGTACGGTTCTTATTATCGGTCAGACACTTTACGATGATCGCCGTACCGGCGGGTCCATATCCTTCGTATGTAGCAACTACATAATTAACATTATCTCCGTCTCCGGCTGCCTTTTTAATACCACGGTCAATCGTATCATTCGGCATATTGTTAGCCTTTGCCTTGGCAATGACAGCTGCCAGCTTGCTGTTGTTGGCAGGATCAGGGCCGCCTTCCTTTACTGCGACTGCGATCTCTCGGCCGATCATGGTAAAGATCTTACCCTTTGCGGCATCATTTCTCTCTTTCTTATGCTTGATATTCGCGAACTTTGAATGTCCTGACATCGTCTTTCCTCTTTTCGTTTTAGTTTAATTTTTTTGATTTTTATCTAAAGAGTCCTTAGCGACTCCCGGTATCTTTTTCACCTCAACACGGCGGATCATTTTGTCCTTCACAGACAGTACACGGAACAAAAATCCATGTGCCTCTACCTCAAACCGCTCACCGTCACTCGGTATCTTGTCAATGAGCGAGATCAGATAACCGTTGAGTGTATCATTCTCATTTTCCGCCAGTTCTTCGAGCCCCAGCGCTTCAGCGACTTCCTCCAGATCAGCTGACCCATCCATAAACCAGACTCCATCTGTGCGGGTCACGATATGATGTTCCTCTTTGTCATGTTCATCGAAAATATTTCCGACAATCTCCTCTAAGATGTCCTCGAGTGCGACCAGCCCGGCTGTCTGTCCATACTCATCGATCACGATAACCAGATGGTTTTTCGACGTCTGCATCCGTTGAAACAACGCTGTGATGCCAATCGTCTCCGGCACAAAATCCACCGGTGTCATCAGCCCCTCGATCGCCCGGATCGGTATATCCGCGCACTCCGCATCCCTCGCATGCAGCAGCATCTCCTTGATATGTACCTGGCCGATGATATCATCCATGTCCTCTATGTACACAGGGAATCTCGAAAACGGCTCGGTCAGAATCAGTTCCAATGCCTCTGAGAACGTCATGTTACCATCCAGCGCACAGATCTGCTTGCGATGTGTCATAATATCTTTGGCATCCTTATCGCTTAGCTCAAAAATATTGTGAATCATCTCTGCTTCGCTCTCACGGATAAATCCCTGCTCATGTCCTTCGTTGACCAGGGAAATGATCTCCTCCTCCGTAACATCCTCTGAATTTTTGTTGAAAAATCTCTTTACTTTACCAATAAACCCCCTATGTGGGTTTCCGGTATCTTCCATATGACTACACTCCTATTTTCTCTTGTTCTGTGATTTTATTATCGTAAAACATTAGAAATATACCATTGTCTGCCAGCAAAGTCAAGTTTATGTAGGCAGTTCGAGGCTGATTTCCAATGCCTTATCCACTTTTGTCAAAATCTCGCCATCCAGATGACACACGCGTTCCTTGAGTCTGCGCTTGTCGATTGTACGAAGCTGCTCCAGTAAAACTACAGAATCTTTGACCATCTCATACTGTCTGGCAGACAGTTCCACATGTGTCGGCAGCTTCGATTTATTGATCTGAGACGTGATCGCGGCTACAATCACTGTCGGGCTGTGGCGATTGCCTACATCATTTTGTATGATCAGCACCGGGCGGATTCCCCCCTGCTCCGAACCTACCACCGGCCGCAAATCTGCATAATATACATCTCCTCGTCGAATCGTCATTGTCCTCACTCCAGAAAAATAATTACTTTGTAACTTATTCTGAAGTATTTCCAATTAAAAACATTTTATTCCGTGAGTCCTTCAAATTGCGTCCAACTGCCAACTCTTTCTCCGTTCCGGTAAAACATACGCGGAATCCGTTTTCCAAGATCACAGGCGAATTCATAATTAAAGCGTCCGGATTTTTCTCCCAGTTCCTCTAAGGTGATCTGCTCCGCTCCGTCCGTTCCAATTAAGGTGACTATATCTCCTTCACAGACATCCGGAATATCTGTCACATCCACCATGAACTGATCCATACATACGCGTCCGACGATCGGCACCCTGTGTCCCCGGATCAGCACATCTCCTTTATTCGAAAGGCTTCTGGCATAACCATCACCATAACCAACCGGGATAGTAGCGATACGGCGTTCAGACGGTGTCACATAGGTAGCGCCATAACTGATTCCGTAGCCGGCAGGCAATGTCTTCACATAGACAACCTGGCTCTTTAACGACAGCACCGGCCGCATATCCATGCGCTCTAAGTGTACTTCATCCGACGGATGCAGGCCATACAGCGTAATGCCTGCCCGCGCAAGATCGAGATTGGCATCCGGCAGATCCAGAATACCGGCGCTGTTCGAGCAATGTTTGATCGGTATGTGCACGCCGCGTGCCTCCAGCAGATCATTCATGTGTAAAAATGCTGCCAGCTGCTGCTCGGCAGATGTCTTATCGGTCTCATCCGCCCGTGCAAAATGCGTGAAAATTCCTTCTATCACTATATGCGGCAGTGACGCAATCTGTGCAATCACATCGGCATTCTCCTCAGAAACGAGAAATCCGACACGCCCCATACCGGTATCCAGCTTGATATGGATATGTGCAGTCATACCAAGCCGCTGCGCTGTCTCTGACAGCTTTTCGGCTGCTTCCAGTGTAAAGACTGCAGGAGTGATCTGCGCGCGGAGCAACGCTTCATATTGTTCCGGAAATGCATACCCCAGAATCAGGATCGGCTTTTTAATCCCTGCTGCGCGCAGTGCGATACCCTCCTCCTCAGCAGCTACGGCATATCCGTACACGTAATCCAGCGGTTCTAACTCACGCGCGATCGGAATGGCGCCATGTCCATAACCATCCGTCTTGATGACTGCCATCAGTTTTGTATGAGGATCTGTCAGGTGGTGCATCTGCTCCATATTATATCGAATTGCATCCAGATCAATATCTGCATGAACTCTCGGATAATTTTCCATTATTCCATGCCCTCTTTTCTTAAAAATAACTCCGGCAATGCTTCTAACAGCGTCGATGCCATCAGACTAGAGCATCCGCACGTATCCGCCGCCAGATCGCCCGCCATGCCATGCATATATACACCGAGCGGTGCTGCCAGTTCCGGCGAAGTGCCCTGCGCGATCAGGGCAGCGATCACCCCGGTCAGCACATCCCCACTGCCACCGGTCGCCATGCCGTTATTTCCGGACAGATTCACATATGTCTGTCCAAATGGTACTGCCGTAACCGTCCGCGCATCTTTTAGCACGCAGATCAGATTGTAGGTACGCGCAAATTCTTCTGCGCTCTCCACCAGATGATCCTGGATATAAGAGACCGGCATATCCTGTAATCTGGACATCTCACCCAGATGCGGCGTAACGACAAGATCTGTGTGCGGCCTGCGCAGAATATCTGTATCTTCTGCAATCACGTTCAAGGCATCCGCATCCAGAACAAGCGGGACTGCCGCGTTTTTAAGCACCAGCTGCACGAGCCGGTGTGCGGCGTCCGATGTACCGATCCCCGGCCCGCAGACGATCACATCTGCCCATTGCATCGCAGCATTGATCACCTCCGGCTCCGGTTTTTTACTATTGTATGTCGTGAGTATGGCCTCCGGCAGTGCACTCTGTACAATCACCCTGTTTTCCTCCGGTGTCAGCACACGCACCAGTCCGCAGCCACACAAATAAGCGGCCTTTGCGCTAAAGACCGCAGCCCCCGCCATATTGACACTGCCTGCGATCACCAGTACTTTTCCATAGGAGCCTTTATTTGTACGCATCCGCCGCTTCGGAATCTGTACGAGATCCTCATCAGTCAATGCAACTAACGACGGTCTGTGACCACGCTCCGTATCTGCGAGAAAGCTGTGATCGTCGATCCCTACACTGCGGCATATGATCCGGCCACAATAGTTCTGTCCCGGAAACAGACGCATACCAAGCTTCTCATAAGAAAACGTAACCGTCAGATCTGCGTGAAACGCCACTGCGAGCACCATGCCATCATCTGCATCAATACCGCTCGGGAGATCGAGCGCGATTTTTTTCGCCTGCAGCTGATTCAGTTGTTCTATCAGTACCGCGTATACACCCTCGATCCTCCGTGACAGTCCGACCCCAAAGATCGCATCGATCACGATATCATAGGCAGCCCCCTCATGTGTGGCTTCCATCCACACTTCGGCATCCACAGACTGCACACCGTAATTTTGTGCAATCTGCAGCTGCGTCCGGTTTTCGGATGTTGCTTTGGCACGGTTGCCAGCTAAAACGACCTGCACCGTGTGTCCCTTCAGATGCAGCAGACGCGCCATGACGAGCCCGTCTGCTCCGTTATTCCCGGTTCCGACAGCGATCAGAATACGCGCGTGTTCCGGCAGTCCGTCACGCTCCAATTCTTCCACAGCAGCCAGTGCCGCCCGCTCAATGAGTACGAGCGACGGCATCCCGAATACCTCCATCGTATTCGTATCATACTGCTGCATCTCTCCTTTTTTTACAAGGTATTTCAAATCCGCCTCACCTCTTTCTCACAGTCTATGGCTGCAAGATCTGCGGCTCATAGTTCTGTTAAAATTCCGCGTCCATCGCAAAACAACGATAACCATCGCTATCTGTCATATCACGGACGATTCTGCGATCCTCATCTTTTCCGGTATAGACATACAGATTATCATTCTTCTGATATACAATACGGTTTGCATTGATATAAGAATAGCTGTCAATATCTTTACCGATCTTTGTATCATTGCCGTTACTGTCATACAATCTGAGATCCATGTCATCATAATCCTTATACGCACATGTATTGCCATCCGTATATACATTTACGCTATAGAGCGAAACATTTTTTGCAAGCGTTGTACTCTTCTGATTCTTATATACGGCAAGATCACCATATTCATCATCGTCGCTGGTCATGTAATAGTAACTATCACCGACCCATGAGCCACGGTATACATGATCCGTCACCTTACCGGCTTCTTTCAGTCCGTCAGATGTCACATTATAATCATACAGGGTGTCTCCGTCATCCTCATAGACCCATACCATCGCATTCTTGCCATTGTCAGACACATGCATGCCACTAATATAGCCATCCATTTCCTGTTCCTTTGTGCCTACCATCACATAGTAGGTAGCATCCGGCTCACTGTAGTCTTCTTCAAACTCGTCATCATAGTCATCCTCACTGTAACCACTCAGCCACTCGCGGACAGAGTCTGTATCATAGATACTGTCAATGGAGATCTTGTCATTTTGCTTAGAATCGTCTATCTCCGCTTTCTGATAATACAGAATCTGATGATCACAATCGGTGGCCAGGGAATCCGCATCAATGGATTCTACCAGTTCCTGTTCATCAGATCCCTGGTTCCATACATACAGATCCGTATATGTCCATGTATATGTCTCGTTTTTCAGCTCGTCACGCAGTTCATCACGGGTCTGTGCATCCTCATATGCTGTACAATCGTCATAATAACTATCCCAGTCACATGTATACCATATTTCCGGTGCCGCATCAAAATAATAGGTTTCATCATCATCACTGTTATAATATGCATCCATATTCAGTTCATCCGACCAGCTGCTATTATCATTGATATACATATACCGGTCTTCCGGGAACTCAGCCAGGAAAGCATTTCCCTGACGTGTGAGTGCTGTTTTCTCTGAAACCTCTTCGAGATAATCATAAATATCCGGTTCACCGTTTACCGCTGCGTCATCGTCTACATAGGGATCATCCACAAAATCATACAAGGTCTTCTCTGTGCTGCGCTCACGGACAAAGTAAATACGCTTACTCTCCACGGAAGCATCCACCACATCGTCGATACCACTTAACACACGCTCTTCCTCGCCGTTTTTGCTGACCTGATAGACTTCATCCCCATCCATCACATAGCAGGTTCCGGTCTTGTAATCGATACTGCGCACATCTGCATTCTTAATGATGCAGTCGCCATCTTTTTTCGCGGTATCATAATAGTAATAGGACGCATCATAATCATCCTCATCATAGATTGTATAGTAGACCGTGTCCGCTTCCAGATTATAATCTGCCACACTGTCATCAATCTCATTTTCTTCTTTGCCGTCATAATAATACAGTGTACCGTCATTATCACGATAGACCAGACGCTCATCATCCATCAAACGATAATCTTGTACATCTGTATCGATCTCTTCAATACAGTCCGAATTTTTATTGGATCCCGCTTTTAACTTTGCCAGTTCTACGCGGCACAACATATTCCGGCTGTTATATGCCTGATAATACAGATACTTTCCACTCGGGGAAAAATCATAGCCCCAGGATGTATCATCACGAGCCTCATCAATCTCGATCGGATCTGCATCCTTATCCATATTCGGGACATAATACAATACACCATCCTGATCATAGACCAGCTTCTTCTCATTGGAATCACCAGCTCCACTGCCACGTTTCAGAAACATAACCAGCAGTACTGCAGCCACCGCGATCACAGCCACTGCGATAATTCCGATCAGACGGTATTTCTTTTTTGTTGTATCGTCTGCCTCACCTGCCCCGGCTGTATTCTGCTCCGGATTCGGCTGCTTTTGCGCTTTCTGCTTCGGTGTCTCCTGCTTTGCTGTAGCAGAATCAGATGCAGTCTTTTCGGCATTCTGTGCCTTGGGTATTTCTATCTCGTCCAAAACCGCATCGTCTACCGTCACAGTCGGGATGTCTTTCTGCACCATATCCGATACTTTTTTGCCACAGCCTGTACAAAACAGACTGCCTTCTTCAATCTCAGTTCCACAATTTGTACACTTCATAACAATCCTCTCTTTCGTTGCAATGCATCTATCTCTTAACGATCCCCTGTAGATCGAAAAAGATCTCACCTACACTGAAATATGTATCATTGTTCCTCATAACTTTTGATCAGATCCCGATTGTATTTTTCTACTTTCGTGAGCATATCCTCATCAAAATCACCCGGTTCGATCTCTGGTGTATACCAGTCCTTGGACATAAAATATTCCTGCAGATCCTCTGCATCAAATTTTCTGCCATGTCTCGCATACAGCTCATTACGCGCCAGTCGCAGCATCTGTGCATCATCCTTGATCGGATCGAGATCCTCTGCTGTCAGCTTGCGTGTATCACTGTCCGGTAAAATGTAATCTCCGTCTGCAGATGCAGTGGCTTTCCATGCAACACTCTCATAGCGGTCCATAAAATCATTGGCAGACTCCTTATCATACAGACAGTCATCCCCTGTCAGACGCGCGATCTGAAGCGTTCCGAAAACAGTGTCCTCAGCGCTTTCATACCAGCCGGAAAAATCAAACGATTCGTCCACACGCAGTGCGTATCCCATAAATACTTTCACATCGCGATCCATCGCAGCATACAGTTCTACATCCGGTGCAGATGTAATCTGAAGTCCCGCATCCTGTCCTGCACGCACCATATGCGGTTCTTCCTCATACAGATCAGAACCTGCATAGCCGTAATCGACAATTTTTTTATAGGAATGATCCTCACACGCATAGGCCATAATCATGCCATGCGCACCGTCTGCATAGTGACTGTAGAGTGTTGCCGTATCACCGATCAGGTTCCATCCGTCGGATGTCTTTTTCAGATAAGCAACACCTGTGCTGTTGTCAGCAGCCATGCCCTCTGACAATAACAGATTTTCGGCTTTCTCTACGACTGTTCCATCCTCTACGGTATAGACATCCGCATAGATTTTCTTAAAGCTATTCTCCGCACATACAACGACCAGATCCTCGACTCCGTCTCCGCTGATATCCTGTATGATCGCCCCCATCAGACCGATCGGTCCATAATCCTGCTCTTCATCTGCTTTTTTTACATCATAAGATCTGCCACGTGCATCACCCAGTTCTTTGGCGATCTCGAGATATTTTTCGCGCAGCAGATCCATATTCGAATCCGTGCTATCCGTCGCTGCGGTATCATCCTCCGGTTCCGTATCTGTATTCGAATCTGTATCCGTATCATTCTCTGCCGAGTCATCCACACGCACATCGTCTGCTGTCTGTGCATCGCGATCTGATGCGGCATTGTCTCTGCCGGAAAATACAGTCAGTTTCAAAATCACTACGAGAAGCAGCACGATGACCAGTACCGCTACCCCAATCACTACCAGAAGCACAGGCTTTTGTCCGTTACTCTGTACCGGAGCATCCTTCTTTTCTACCGGTTTCTGTCTGATGGGCGGTTCTTTTTTTACGGTTTCCTTTGGTGTTTCTTTCTTTACCGGCTCCCGCACAGGCTCCTTCGGTGGCTGCGCCGCTGCACCCGGCTGTTTGACCGGTGCACCGCACTTGGCGCAGAACTTCTGTCCCGGCTTGATCTCAGTTCCACATTTCGCACAAAACATATTCTTCCTCTTTTCCCTATAGATGATTTTAAAATGCTTTATCTAATGATAGATGATTGCATATATGCATCAATTCCGTTGGCGATTCCCGTCGCAATATGATTCTGATAATCGTCATCTGCCAGCTTGCGATCCTCCTCCGGGTTGGTCATATAACCAACCTCCACGATCGTCACAGGCACCTGGCACCAGTTGATGCCACTCATCGTATCGGTCTCCCAGACTCGTTCCTTTCTGCATCCGGTCTCCTCTGTCAGTGCATCCAGCACGCAATCAGACAGTGCTCTGCTTTTCTCATACCACTGTGCATTGTATGGATTATCTGCTGTCTGGCAGATCGTCATGGCACCATTTGCAGCGGAACTCTCCGAACCATTCGCGTGAATCCTGATGAATGCATCCGCATGCGCATCATTCGCAATCTGTGCACGCTCACTGTTACTGATATCCACATCATTCTCTGTGCGTACCATCTGCACCTCATAACCGCGGTTTTCCAGTTCACTCTGCAGCTTTTTCGCCAGTATGAGCGTCAGTTCATACTCTGCCATACCACTTGCGACACCCGATGTACCTCCGGCGACCTTTGCCTTTGTCTCGGATGCGCCCGGGCCGATCGGTTCTTTGTCAAAATTCCCATGCATCTGATGTCCGGCATCGATTACGATAAGTCCCCGGTTCTCTATTGCTTCTTCTGGTTCCTCGGTTGGTTCTTCGGTTGATTCTTCTATTGATTCTTCTATTGATTCTTCCATCGGCTCCTCTGCTGGTGTGTCCGTTTGTTCCGGCATAGACGCATCTGCCTGCTCCTGTAACGATTCTTCCATGGACTCCTCCGTCTGCTCCGGCTCCACAGCTGTATCATCCGATACATTCTCCTCCGGGGTATCCGCTTCCTGCTGCTCTGTCACCTCAGTGATCACCTTCGTCTCTGAATCCTCTTTTGCACATCCACACAGCAGAATCGCTGCCAGCAGAACTATCATCCATGATTTTTTCATTCTGTTTTTGCCTGTTTGCTTTTTACGCATCAAAATTTTCCTTTTTCTGTTCGGTGGCTGCCCCCGCACCTTTTTTCGTCACGCTGCCATCCGAAGCCTTTTTTTGTGCATCCTGATCCTGTGATGCCTGCTGATCCGGTGACGCCTGCTCCTTCTTTTTGGGTCTTTCCAATAAAATACTCAGATCGATATCATCATTGTCGAGATCAAATACATCCATCATCTGCGCCCCGAAAATATCATGCATATACGCATAGATCTGACGGCTGTTAATCTCGCGGTTCTGTTTTTTTATAATATTTTTCTTTAAATCTATACGCACCTGTGTGATCCAGTCAGATACTTCCCTGATCTCAGCCACGTTACTGCGCAGATTTTCATAACAGTATTTTACAGTCAGCAGCATGAGCTGCTTATTCACACGCCCGATCTCACGCGGCATGTCAAGCAGTTCATCCTCATAGCCTGCCAGCTTTTCGTTAATCTCATCAATCAGACGCTTATCTTCATCGAGCTTTTTGGAACTGATCCGCCCTTCGTTCTCCTCATGCGTACCTTCCATATTCTCGACAATATTTCCCATCAGCTTCGTCTTGAGCTTCTTTAGATCCTTGATGTCCGTATTCAGCTTTCCCTGATGCTTCAAAAGATCATTCAGTTCTTCCTCGCATTCGACGACCGCATCCGGCTTGCCTTTCAGTGCAAACAGCTTATGCCATTTCTGATCAAGCGTACAGATTGGTATTCTCTTATTTTGCAAAAAAACGGAAAAATCCTTTTCCTCTGCCATTGGATGATCAACCTTCTTTTTCTTTTGTGTGCTTTACTGTATTATAAGACAACTGCATCAGACTGTCCGACAGGTGAACATTCTCTACGATCACATCTGGATCAAGCAGTTCCAGATCCACATGTGCAAAATTCCAGATTGCATGGACACCAAGACTCACGAGCTGATCTGCAATCGACGCAGCCTCAGATCTGGGCATTGTAAGCGTCGCAATATCGACCGTATGCGTCCGCACATAATCCGCCAGCTGTGACAATGGAAGAATCGGTATTCCTCTCACGTTCTGTCCAATCAATGCCGGATCTACATCAAACAGCGCACGAATCATAAATCCCAGCTTTTCAAACTTCACATAATTGGCAAGTGCCTGACCCAGATGTCCGGCACCGATAATAATCACATCATGTGTCGTATTGAGTCCCAAGATCTTGCCGATCTCTTCATAGAGATACTTTACGTTATATCCGTATCCCTGCTGTCCGAATCCACCAAAATTGTTCAGATCCTGCCTGATCTGGGATGCGGTCACATTCATACGGCTGCTCAGATCATTGGAAGATATGCGCTCTACGCCTGCATCCAACAGATCACCCAGATATCTGTAATACCGCGGCATCCTCCGGATGACCGCCTGTGAAATCCCCTTTTCTTCCATCTATTAACTCCCCTTTGCCTTTCCGACCAGTTTACTATATGAAAGTATATTACTTTGTTAAGAATCTGTCAATCTTACTGTAAGTCTTCATCACTGGCCAGCAATTCCCAATTTTCATAGAGCGTTTCCAGCTGCTCATCAATCGATGTCATCTGCGTATGCAGTTCCATAAGGTGCGCGGAATTGGTCGCAAATGCGGGGTCTGCAGCCTCTGTTTCCAGACGTTCTCTCTCTGCTTCGAGTTCTGCAATCTGTGCCTCCGTCTTTTTCAATTCATTTTGCTTTTTGCGGATCGCAGCCTGCTGCTTTTTCTGCTCCTGCCAGTCCATTTTTCCGGAATCATCTGATCCACCGGATGCAACGGATTGTGATTGTCCATTCTGTCGTTCTGTCACGTAGACACGTGTCAGTTCTGCCTGTTTTTCCAGATAATAGTCATAATTTCCAATATAATTGACGATCGTTTTTCCGGTCAGATCCAGAATACGTGTAGCCGTCTGATTAATAAAATACCGGTCATGCGATACGAAAAATACGGTACCTGTATACTGGTTGAGTGCCTGTTCCAATATTTCCTTGGACACCATATCCAAATGGTTGGTCGGCTCATCGAGAATCAGAAAATTGGCTTCTGATAACATGAGCTTGGCCAGTGACAGTCTGCCGCGCTCCCCACCGCTGAGGTCAGCGACGCGCTTCGTCACCGTCTCCTCGCCGGTAAATAAAAACGCTGCCAGTACACTGCGTACCTTTGTATTGCTCAGATTCGGATAGGCATCCTGAATCTCCTCAAACAGTGTCTTTTCTTCGCTGAGCAGCTGCTGCTCCTGATCATAATAACCGATATGCACATTCGTCCCCAGACGAACCGTTCCACTGTCTGCACTCAGATGGTTCGTGATGATCTTGAGCATCGTCGTCTTACCGGTTCCATTGTCACCGATCAGTGCCACACGTTCTCCGCGCTTGATCTCAAAATCGATCCCGGAAAACAATTCATTTCCCGGAAATGCCTTGGTCAGTCCCTCTACAGTCAGCACATCCTTGCCACTCGTGATATTGGGTTCCAGTGTTATGTGCATATCCGCCTGTTCTTCCACCGGCTTTTCCAGCACTTCTATTTTTTCAAGCGCCTTTTCACGGCTTTCTGCGCGTTTGATCGATTTTTCACGGTTAAAGGACTTGAGCTTTGCGATCACTTCTTCCTGATGTGCGATCTCTCGCTGCTGGTTTAAGTACTGCTTCATCTGTGCTTCACGGATCTGCGCCTTTTTCTGGCTATACTGCGAATAATTCCCTGCATATACATGCGCCTGATGCAGGAAAACTTCCACAACCTTTGTCACAATCCGATCCAGAAAATACCGGTCGTGCGATACTAAAATAACAGCTCCTTTATAGCCTTTCAGGAATCCCTCCAGCCAGGTAATGCTGGAGAGATCCAGATGGTTGGTCGGCTCATCAAGGAGCAGGATATCCGGTTTCCGGACAAGCAACTTTGCCAGTGATACCCGCGTTTTCTGCCCGCCAGAGAGCTCGTTTAGCTTCCGGTCGAACATATCCTCGGAAAAACCGAGTCCGCGCAGGATACCACTCACCTCGCTCTTGTAATAATAACCACCCTTTGCCTCAAATTCCTGTAAAAATGTGTGATAATGCTCCATCAGTGCATCCAGTTCGCTGCCCTCACAGTGTTTCATCTGTTCTTCGAAGGAACGGATCTGTGCCTCCATCTCTATGATATCAGCCTTGGCACTGAGTACTTCTTCATAGATCGTAAGATCGGCAGACACCTCCTGATACTGTGCCAGATAACCGATACTCGCATTTTTAGCGATCGTCACCTCACCCTCATCGGCAGATAATTCCCCGATCAGGATCTTTAACAGTGTAGACTTTCCGGCTCCGTTGATACCGACGATCGCAGCCTTTTCATTTTCCTCGATATGGAACGAGACTTTTTTTAAGATTTCTTCTGTTCCGAATGCTTTTGAAACATTTTGACAGGATAAAATCATCGTTCTATTCCCCTTATTTCATTTACTATGCGTAGTAAGATTCTAATGTCTTGCGAATCTCCTTAATAAAATCACCGCTGTTTAACACAACCGGATCCGGCAGTTCTGTGATCAGTGCCAGATCCTTTGTCATCCTGCCGGACTCAATCGTATCGATACATGCCTTTTCCAGACGATCTGCAAATGTCATGAGATCCGGAAGCTGATCTAATTCACCACGTTTTCTGAGTGCCCCGGACCATGCAAAGATCGTAGCGACAGAATTGGTCGATGTCTCTTCACCTGCCAGATGCTTGTAATAATGACGCTGTACGGTTCCGTGTGCAGCCTCATACTCGTAGATGCCTGCCGGTGAGACGAGTACGGAGGTCATCATCGCCAGCGAACCACATGCGGATGAGATCATATCACTCATCACATCTCCATCGTAGTTTTTGCAGGCCCAGATAAATCCACCTTCTGATTTCATGACACGTGCGACTGCATCATCAATCAAAGTGTAGAAATATGTAATGCCGGCAGCTTCGAACTGCTCCTTATACTCACGGTCAAAAATCTCCTGGAAGATATCCTTGAACGTATGATCATACTTTTTAGAAATCGTGTCCTTTGTCGCAAACCACAGATCCTGCTTCAGATCCAGCGCATAGCTGAAACAGCTTCGCGCAAAACTCTCGATGGACTCATCCACGTTGTGCTGTCCCTGAATGACACCGGCACCGGTAAACTCGTGGATCGTCACGCGCTCCTCTTTGCCATCTGCACCGGTAAATACGAGTTCTGCTTTTCCTGCGCCGGGCACCTTCATCTCGACAGCCTTATATACATCACCATACGCATGTCTTGCAATCGTGATCGGTTTCTTCCAGTTCTTCACGCACGGCTCGATACCCTTTACCTGAATCGGTGTGCGGAATACGGTTCCGTCAAGCATCGCACGGATTGTTCCGTTCGGGCTCTTCCACATTTCTTTCAAATTGTACTCTGTCATACGCGCCGCATTCGGTGTAATGGTTGCACATTTTACAGCCACACCATACTTTTTCGTCGCATTGGCGGAATCGACGGTCACCTGATCGTTCGTCTCATTGCGATATTCCAGTCCAAGATCATAGTACTCTGTCTTCAAATCAATAAACGGGCACAGCAGCTCATCCTTGATCATCTGCCAGAGAATACGAGTCATCTCATCTCCATCCATCTCTACCAAAGGTGTTGTCATTTTGATTTTTTCCATCGTCGTTTCCTCTTTCTTTCTTTTTTGCATGCACAGTTTGCAGCCCACAATTATTTGTAATGATAGCACATTTTGCCAGGGCACGCAATTGTATTAGACGGACTCCTAAAAAAATAATGGTGCACAAATCAAAATCAAACAGGAAACACTGACATGCCCTCTACATAATATGAACTATAAATCAAATCAACGGAGGACTTCAACATGAGCGATTTAGCTGCTACAAACTGTGGATGTGGATGCGACAACTCTAACGGATGCTCCAGCATTATCTGGATTCTGTTACTGCTTTGCTGCTGTGGCGGAAACGGCGGTTTCTTTAACGGAAACGGCGGATGTGGCAACGGATGCGACAGCATCTGGATCATCCTGCTCATCCTTTGCTGCTGCGGTGGAAACAACGGCAACAATGGCGGATGCTTCTAATCTGATCCGTTCCAACCAGACAAAAAAGGCAGGTTCTCCTGCCTTTTTTGTTTTACTTCCTATTCTTCCGGGGTTTGTCTTTCTTTTGTTCTGATTCACTTGTTTTATCCATATTTTTCTTTCGCTTCAGGCACAATTCATCCACCTCATATACACGTTTTCCATCTATGATTAAGCGTCCCATGCACGAATTCCTTTTTTGTTTTATTATTATTGTATGTATATTCTGCTTTTTTTCTCATAAGATGAAACAAAAAGGTAACGAAAGGTTATTTTTCATGAGTATGGAGCAGGAATTTACTACCACACCTTTTGACTCTCATCTGCAGGACCGTACCCTGCAGCTCATAAAAACCGCCATTCCGTATATTCCCTATCAGAGACAGCGGATGCTCGCGACTGCCGTGAAAATGATGGAACTATCCCGTGCCAATTCTCTGTTCGAGCACAAAGAGCCCGCGCTGCAGATGTGTGAAGGCATGAACACCTCCGGCCGTATCCTGCAGATGCTGGATGCGATCCGCCCGTTATGCACCCAGTCTGACCAGGCAAATATTGACCTGATCACAAATATGCTGTCTATGGCAGATCTCTACGGCGGTATGTTCCGCGGACAGGAGGACGTATGAATATCGATGATCTCATAAATGCGGCACCCGGTATCTCTCCGGAGAAGCTCGAATTTCTAAAAGCATTTGCAAATATGCCGGCCGGCAGCAATTCCGCTGCCATGATGCGCCAGCTCGCCAACTGCCAGCGTCAGGCGAAGGAGCAGAACATCCAGTTCACGCCCAACGAACAGGATCTCATGATCCAGCTTCTGACTGCCAACCTATCACCTGCTGAGAAAGCACGCGTTGACCAGGTACTCGCCATGTTAAAGATGACCAGACATTAGCGTGGCGCATACAGTCAAAAACCGCTTGCATCTTCCGTGTGAAACGTGTATAGTAAAATCATCGAAAAAAAGAAAAATGAACGGGAGCTTGTATGACAGGCTGAGAGGAAGGTGTGACCTTCGACCGTAAACCTGATTTGGATAATGCCAAC
The DNA here is from genome assembly GCA_050874485.1 of bacterium. Classification (GTDB taxonomy): domain Bacteria; phylum Bacillota; class Clostridia; order Lachnospirales; family Lachnospiraceae; genus W0P33-017. The sequence goes on along the minus strand of JBNMKT010000019.1, from coordinate 85 downwards.
GTAGGGATCTATGATTCACCACAGCAACATGCATATGCATAACGATACGCACAGGAGCATCCGAATCGGATGCTTCTTTTTTATT
>JBNMKT010000018.1:0-22124 GCA_050874485.1 bacterium | reverse complement strand
GTCTCAGCGGGGGCCTTATTTGGCGTGAATTACCTGAGTGGGCAAAAGGGACGTGTGATCCGTTACAACAAGCGGTTCAATGCAGATCCGGATTATCTCGGACTGCGTCCGCTGCTTCGCACGGGCAATATCGTAGATCCGGAATATGCCTATCACAGAGTGCCGTATGAACTGGATCTGTTTGATGATGAGACCTACCGCGCGAGTGGCATCCCTTTTTATGCAGTCGTTACAAATGTGGAGACCGGGATGCCGGAATACATACAGATCAACAGTGTGTTTGAGCAGATGGATGTGCTGCGCGCCTCCGGTTCGATGCCGTTTGTGTCCAGACCGGTAGAGATAGACGGCAAAAAATATCTTGATGGTGCAGTGACAGACAGCATTCCATTTGAAAAATTCCTGGAGATGGGCTATGACAGGCTCATCGTTGTACTGACGAAACCGGCTGGTTATGTGAAGCAGCCCATCCCGGAGGTCTTATCACGCTTATATTATGCAAAGAGATATCCAAAGTTCGCAAAACGGGTCGCACAGCGGCATGTGATGTATAACCAGACGATGCAGCGGTTAGAGTATCTGGAGAGGCAGGGGCATCTGATTGTGTTTCGACCGTCACAGGTTGTCCCGATCAGCCGGACAGAAAAGAATCCTGATAAGCTGCAGGCATTGTATGATGTCGGTGTGAAGGATGCGCGGGAGCGTGTAGAGCAGGTGCGGGAGTATCTGAATACAGAAAAGACGAAGGATTAGGCAGTAGTAATTGTGATGTTGGAGACATCATGGAGTTTGTTCCAGATAAAAAAGAGGAACAGTAAGGAGGGCTTGCGTATGATGACTGATGAAAAAATCAAAAATTCCAGTGAGCTGGAGTTTGTTGTATTTTGCATTGAAAATGTAGCGGCAAAGCTGGGTGTGGATGCAGAGCGTGTCTATCAGGCATTTACCAAACAGAGCGATATTCTGAAGGGTTACATCGTGCCGGAATATGAAGTGCTGCATACCCAGAGCCGGGAATATATCGTTGATGACCTCCTTGATGTGATGAAAGAAAGGGGTGTGGAAATATGATTCTTTATCATGGTTCTTTCTTAGAGATTGCAAAGCCGGATTTGGTTCATTCACGCCCTAATGTAGACTTCGGGCGTGGCTTCTATGTCACACCGCTGTATGAACAGGCGGCAAAGTGGTGCGGAAAGTTCAAACGCCGTGGAAAAGATCGTATTATCTCCCAGTATGAGTACGATGAAAACCGAGAAGCGGAACTGAAAACGTTGAAATTTGATTCTTATTCCGAAGAATGGCTGGATTTCATTCTGAACTGCCGCAGCGGAAAAGATTCAACAGATTATGATTTGGTTGTAGGCGGTGTTGCCAATGATAAAGTGTTTAACACCGTGGAACTGTTCTTTGACGGATTGATTGATAAAACAGAAGCAATCAATCGCCTGCGGTATGAGAAACCAAACCTGCAAATTTGTTTTCGCACAGAGAAAGCATTGTCTTTGTTGCATTTTGAAGGGAGTGAAACATTATGACAGCGAACCCGATTTTGCTTCAGAAAAAATATAGTCGTGTCATTGAGTGCTTTGCCAAACAGCAGGGACTTTCACTGGATGCGGCATTGGAGTTCTTTTATCATTCTGAAGTTTATCAGCTGGTCCGTGACGGTGTTTCTGATATGCACTGCATGAGTGATGCGTATCTGGCAGAGGAACTGGAACAGGAATATGCTGAGAAGATTTTGGTAAACTGCCAATAAGTGAGAAGGAGAAAAACCTGGCAGTTGAGCTGCTAAAAAAATTGATTGCCATTACAAAAGAGCTTGCGGACATCCTTAGAAAAAATAGGACGATTGACTGGCAAAAACGTGATTCTGCGAGAGCGAGGATGCGGGTGATGATAAAAAGGCTTTTGAAGAAACACAGATACCCACCGGAAGGTATGGATGATGCAGTTCAGACAGTTATGATACAGTGTGAATTGTGGACGGACAATAATGATATGGAATTATCACAGAAATCTTCAAATGTGTATACATATTCATCAAAAACAGAATTGAGCAAAGTGGCAGAAGAACCGGTGCCTTACGGAAAATAATAGGAGTTATTTTGCTCATTGTTGGCAAAACTTAATTATGGAGGTGGTCGCATGACAATAGAAGAAATCCTTGCCGGGGAATCTAAGAATGTAGAGTTTAAGGTACAACGCCCAGACAAGAGTATTAAATATATGAAAACAGTCGTTGCCTTTGCTAATGGAAAAGGTGGGCAGATTATATTCGGCATTGATGACAAAACCAGAGAAGTTGTTGGTATCCCGGAAGATAAGGTTTTTCAGGAAATAGATGCGATTACCAATGCTATTTCTGATAGCTGTGAACCAACAATTATTCCAGATGTTTATTTACAAAATATAAATGATAAGCCTGTAATTGTTACAGAAATCAGAGCCGGACGTCAGAAACCATATTATATTAAAGCAGATGGTCTGGAGAATGGTGTATATATTCGGGTTTCTGGAACAACACGCTCTGCTGACCGTGATATGTCAAGAGAACTGTATTATGAATGCGATGCTCGTTCTTTTGACTCGGTAATCCGCAGAGATATTGAGGTGAGCGATGAAGATATTAGGAGTCTTTGTGAGCAAATGAAGGAAGTCGCTATTGCCAACAGCAAGTCAAATCTTCAGCGGTCGGCAGTAAAAGATGTAACAAAGAATGTCTTGCTTAGTTGGGGAATTTTGAAAAAAGATGAAAATGAGAAAATCTATCCAACCAATGCGTATGTGTATTTGACGGGGCAAGGTGGACTGCGTTCCATGATTCAATGTGCTGTGTTTAAGGGAACGACTCGTTCTGTATTTCTTGATCGGCGCAATTATGAAGGACCGCTATGGGAACAGGTAGATGAAGCAGTACAGTTTGTCCTTAGAAATATTCGGATGGGATGTCGGCTGCAAGGCGTATATCGTCAGGATATTTATGAACTGCCGCCGGATAGTATCCGAGAGTTGATTGTCAATGCCGTTATGAATTGCAGTTACATTCAGGTTTCCAATATTCAGGTGGCAATTTATGATGATCGTCTGGAGATTACTTCTCCAGGTGGATTGCTTCCTGGGGTAACGATTGATTTGATGAAAGAAGGATTTTCAAAAATTCGAAATCGTGCACTTGCCAATGCGTTTGCCTATATGAATCTTGTGGAAGCCTGGGGAAGTGGTATTCCAAAACTTATGCAGGCTATGCAGGAGTATGGATTGCGTGAACCGGAATTTATTGACATGGAAGTGGCTTTCAGAATCAATCTTTATCGAGGTCAGAACGAGGTCATTGAGGTCAAAAATCGGGATCGTGACCTTGATGACCTCAATAATGACCATAATGACCTCAAAGATGACCTTGAAACTCGATTGTCAGAATTGATTCGTAAAAACCCGGAATTGACGCATAAGGAATTTGGAGAAGCACTTGCAGTTTCTGCATCAACGATTAAGCGTACACTTACAAAGATGCAGCGTGAAGGTGAAGTTGTCCGGGAGGGTTCTAATCGAAAAGGCAAATGGATACTTACAGATAAAATGAAATAGGAATGATTGACCACCATAATACCGTAAAAAACTGAATAAAACCGAAAACGAACCAGTCGCACTTGTTTTTGCAGCAAACAGCAGAAATAAGTGCGTTTTTTCTATAACAAGAAGCACCTCGATTGATTTATTGATTAATTTATTGATAGAAATTTTACATACATTTTACCAGTTTGTGATAATGGATTTTACATAGCACGGATATAATGAGTAGCATGATAAGAAAAAAGGAGCATAGCACAGACATGGCAGATAAATTTACCGTCGAACATCTGGATCTGTATTATGGTGATTTCCATGCATTGAAAAACATAAATATGACATTGCCGGAGCATGAAGTCACCGCCTTTATCGGTCCTAGCGGATGCGGAAAATCGACATTTTTAAAGACACTGAACCGTATGAATGATCTGGTGGAAAATTGCAGAATTACAGGGAATGTACGGTTAAATGATACAGATATTTTTAATAATATGAATGTAAACCTGCTGCGCAGACGGGTAGGTATGGTATTCCAGAATCCCAATCCGTTTCCGATGAGCATCTACGATAATATCGCTTACGGGCCGCGCACGCACGGTATTAAAAATAAGACACAGCTGGATGAGATCGTGGAGCGTTCACTCAGCCAGGCAGCAATCTGGGATGAATTAAAGGATCGTCTGAAAAAATCAGCACTCGGTCTGTCTGGTGGACAGCAGCAGAGACTGTGTATTGCACGTGCACTCGCAGTCAATCCAGAGGTGATTCTGATGGATGAGCCGACCTCGGCACTGGATCCGATCTCGACATCGAAGATCGAGGATCTGGTATTGGAATTAAAGAAAGATTATACGATTATCATGGTTACTCATAATATGCAGCAGGCGACACGTGTATCCGATCGCACAGCATTTTTCCTGCTCGGTGAAGTGGTCGAGTATGACGATACTGAGAAGTTGTTCTCTATGCCGCAGGATAAGCGTACCGAGGATTATATCACCGGACGTTTTGGCTAAATGGGACACCGGATGGCGATGATGCCGGAGGTATGGCAAGCGGCTGCTGTGAACGGAGCAGACCGTGACGATGAGAGTATAGAAGGAGATGACGGATAATATGCCGAGAGTAAATTTTACAAAACAACTGGAACAGTTGAATGATCAGATGATCACGATGGGATGCATGATCGAAAATACGATCAGCTCCGCGATCAAAGCGCTCGCAGAGCAGGATGTGCAGCTGGCGGAGGAGGTCATTGCATCTGATTATGAGATCGATACACAGGAGCGAAACATTGAACAGATGTGCTATAAATTGTTGCTCATGCAGCAACCGGTCGCGCGGGATCTGCGGATTGTATCTGCTACGATGAAGATGATCACAGACATGGAGCGGATCGGAGATCATGCGGAGGATATATCAGAGCTTACGATCCGTATGGCCGGAAAGCCTTATCTGCAGGAGATCACAGATATTGAGCAGATGGCTACCGAGGCAACCAAGATGGTGACGAACAGCGTGGATGCCTATGTGAACCGTGATGCTGCCCTAGCGAGAGAGGTGATCGCATCGGATGATGTCGTGGATGATCTGTTTGACAAGGTGAAGCTGAAGATCATTGAAGATCTGCGTAGCGGAACGAATGACGGAGAGCAGGCAACAGATCTGCTCATGGTGGCAAAGTATTTCGAGCGGATCGGAGATCATGCGACGAATATTGCCGGCTGGGTGATCTTTTCACTGACCGGAGAGCATGAATAAAAATTATGCAGAAGGAGGCATTACTATGATTAGTGTAAGCAGCTTGATTTTATTTGGAAAAATAGTATTACTGGCAGCGGCATGTGTAGGTCTTGTATGGGTTGGCTACTGGTATGAGGAGCACGTATCCAAGTAGAAAATTTACATAGATTTTACATAGATTATCCTTGTATTTTACATACATGATTTACGATAAAAATAACGTCATAAATCAAAAGAAAAAAGAGGAGTAAAATCATGGATATTTTCGGATTGCTCACTATGCTCGGTGGGCTGGCATTGTTCTTGTACGGAATGAACACAATGGGCGATGGCCTGGCAAAAATGGCAGGCAGTCGCCTGGAACAGATATTAGAAAAACTGACGAGTACACCGATTCGTGCGGTGCTGCTCGGTGCTGCCGTGACGGGCGTGATCCAGAGTTCATCAGCGACTACAGTCATGGTAGTAGGTTTTGTTAATTCAGGCATCATGAAGCTGTCACAGGCAGTCGGCATCATCATGGGTGCCAATATCGGTACGACGATCACATCATGGATTCTCAGTTTATCCGGAGTGCAGGGAGACAGCGTTTTTATTCAATTATTAAAGCCTAGCTCCTTTTCTCCGATACTGGCACTCATTGGCGTGATCTTTTTGTTGTTCTTAAAAGATGAGAAGAAAAAAGATATCGGAACGATCCTGCTCGGCTTTGCCGTGCTCATGTTCGGAATGGAGACGATGAGCGGAGCGGTCAAGCCGCTTGCTGATGTGCCGGAGTTCACGAATCTGTTTGTTGCATTTAAAAACCCGATACTCGGCATGCTTGTAGGTGCATTGCTCACGGCAATTATCCAGAGTTCTTCTGCTTCTGTCGGTATCTTACAGGCCATGTGTGCGACCGGAGCAGTCAGCTTTGGCGCTGCGATTCCGATCATCATGGGTCAGAATATCGGTACGTGTGTGACCGCATTGATCTCTGCGATCGGAGCCAGCAAAAATGCTAAACGTGCAGCACTCGTGCATCTGTATTTTAATATTATCGGTACGACGATCTTTATGGTTGTTTTCTACACGTTAAATGCATTCCTTAATTTTGCTTTTCTGGATTCGGCGGCAAATGTAGCGGGTATTGCGATCGTGCATACTGCATTTAATGTGGCTGCTACGATCGTCCTGCTTCCGTTTTCTAAGGGACTTGAGCGTCTGGCGATACTCACGATCCCGGATAAGGAGACAGATGCGGAAGCATATGTAGAAAAGCAGCAGACGGAAGTTGTGGACGAAGGCATGAAGCTGTTGGATGAACGTTTTCTCGATCATCCTGCATTTGCAGTGGCGCAGGCCAAGACCGCAGCAGTTGATATGGCAAAACTCGTAAATGAAGCATTAACACTTGCGATTCCGCTGTATCAGGATTATGATAAGAAAAAGGTACAGACGATCTGCGATATCGAGGAGCGTGTCGATAAATATGAGGATGTGCTTGGCACGTATCTGGTACGTCTGTGCGCAAAGCCGTTGGCAGAGCATGATAATCATGTGCTGACGACGCTGCTGCATAGCATCAGCGATCTGGAGCGTATGGCTGATCATGCAGTGAATCTGGCACAGAGCGCGCAGCGCATGAAGAAAGGAAAAGCGGATTTTTCTAAAAAGGCACAGGCGGAGCTGCAGCTGTTTTCATCAGCGATGAACGAGATCCTGTCGCTGACCTTCGAGGTGTTTGAGAATGAGGATGCCGAGGAAGCCTCACGGATCGAGCCGCTCGAGGAAGTCATTGACGATCTGAAGGAGGAGATCCGCACGCGTCATATCAGACGGCTGGCAAAAGGAAAGTGTACGATCGAGCTTGGCTTTGCATTGACTGATATCGTGACAAATTATGAGCGTATTGCAGATCACTGCTCCAATATTGCGGTAGCTGTGATTCAGATGGATGAAAAGGAACATGATGTGCATAAATACCTTGGACAGGTCAAGACCCAGGATCCGCAGTTTGCACAGATGTACCGCACTTATAAGGAGAAATATTTATTAGATTAAGGGATGTGAGAACATGGCGACGATTTATGTGGTAGAAGATGATCAGAATATTCGGGAGATTGAGAGCTTTGCACTTAAAAATTCCGGTTATGAGGTGGAAGACTTTGCATGCGCAACGGATTTTTATAAGCGGCTGGAGCGTGGGTTGCCGGATCTGATTATGCTTGACATTATGCTGCCGGATAAAGACGGGCTGGATATTTTAAAGGATCTGCGGGCACGTGTGGAGACACGCAGACTGCCGATCATTATGGTTACGGCAAAAACGACGGAGATCGATAAGGTGAAGGGGCTCGATCAGGGTGCCGATGATTATCTGACGAAACCGTTTGGCGTGATGGAGCTGATCTCGCGTGTCAAAGCGTTGCTGCGCCGCACGAGTGGGATCCAGGAGGATGCGGTACTGCAGTTTCAGGGACTACAGATGGATCTCGAAAAGCATCGTGTGAGTGTAGAGGGACAGCCGATTGAACTGACGTTTAAGGAATTTGAACTGTTGCGCATTTTTATGCAGAATGCAGGTATTGTATTGCAGCGTGAAACATTGATGAACAAGGTGTGGGGAACCGATTATGAAGGTGAGAGCCGCACACTTGATATGCATATCAAGACATTGCGCCAGAAGATCGGCAATTACGGCAATCATATCAAGACGGTGCGGAATGTCGGATATCGCCTGGAGTAATTGTTGGGAGAAGAAGTAGGATGAAGAGAAAGATCAATGCGCGCTTTGTGTTATTGACAGTGATGTCTGTCGTTTTGACGCTTGTTCTGGCGACATTTGCTTATTATGAATTGTTTAAGAAAGAAGTGCTGGCAGATCTGCGCTCATATACTTATGTTTTGCAGCATGCGCAGATGTTTGATGATCTGACGGCTGTGAAGGAGTATACGTTGTCGGATACAGATGTGCGTATCACACTGATTGATCCGGAGGGAGCGGTACAGTACGACAGTCAGGCGGATGCCGCGGACATGGATAACCATGAGAATCGTCCGGAGATCGCGCAGGCATTAAAAAATGGTTACGGTGAGGCGATCCGGCATTCGGATACGATCGGCCGGAATCTGTTTTATTATGCGCTGCGTCTCGACAACGGATCCATCCTGCGTGTCGGCAAGGAGAGTGGCAGCATCTGGTCAGTGTTTGCGAGTATTTTCCCCTGGATTATAGGGATCGGCGCGTTGTTGATCGGGCTGGGGCTCGTATTATCCCATTATCTGACGATACAGCTGCTAGAGCCGATTGAACGCATGGCAAATGATATGGATCATCTGGACTCGATGACTGTATATAAGGAGATGATTCCGTTCACGACGAAGATCCGTAAACAGCACGAAGATATTATCAAAAATGCGAAAATGAGACAGGATTTCACGGCGAATGTTTCACACGAGCTGAAGACGCCGCTCACATCGATATCCGGTTATTCGGAACTGATCGAAAATGGCATGGCAACGGATGCGGATGTCGTGCGTTTTGCTGCTGAAATACATAAAAATTCCATGCGGCTGCTGACACTGATCAATGACATCATCCGTCTGTCAGAGCTGGATGTGACTGAGCAGACACTGATGACCCAGGATGTGGATCTGTATGAGATCGCGCGTACCTGTGTCAATATGCTGCAGATCAATGGCGAAAAGCATGATGTATCGATTGCATTATACGGAACCAGTTGTATCATCAATGCCAATCGGGAGATGATGGAGGAACTGGTCTATAATCTGTGTGATAATGCGATCCGGTACAACAATGCCGGTGGCAGTGTCAGTGTGTGGGTGACACAGGTGAAGGATCATGTGGTATTATCGGTCAAGGATACCGGTATCGGTATCCCAAGAGAAGATCAGGAGCGTATTTTTGAGCGGTTTTACCGTGTGGATAAGAGTCGTTCCAAGTCGACCGGCGGCACCGGACTGGGGCTGGCGATCGTCAAGCATATTGTCGAACAGCACGGAGCGAAACTCGAGGTCGAGAGTAAGCTCGGTGAGGGTACCGAGATCCGGGTGATTTTTTAGCCGGTGATCCGGAACGAAAGAGTTAAATTTGTTTATAGTTTTTAATGAGAAGCGGAAGCTCTGCGATCAGCATACCGATCCATCCGGCGAGGTATGAGTATGGCAGGGCTTCTATTTGTAATGTGTATATGTGTACGAGTATTACCGCTGCGGCTACACGTACTCCCATATTGATAAAGCTACTGATCAGTGTGATCTTCAGATCGCCGATACCACGGAAATACCCCTGGATGCCGTTCGTCATGGCAGGGAGCAGATACATGAAGGATATGAGCTTCAGGTAAGTCACTCCATGGCGGTATACATCCGGGTCAGCGGTAAATAATTTCATCAGGGGAGAGGCGAACACGAAGCATACGATAAAGATCAGAATGCCGTAAACGAGTTCGATTTTCATGCCACATCGAAACGCTTCTTTTAACCGGTCTTTTTTGCCGGCGCCCTTGCTCTGCGCCATCAGTGCAGTCATGGCATGGCCGATATTCTGCTGTGGTGTATAGGCAAAATCATCGATCCGGTTTACGACTGCAAATGCGGCAGATACGGATACACCCATGGAGTTGACGATTGCCTGGATACCGAGTTTGCCAAGCTGTACGGTTGCCTGCTGCATCGCAGACGCCCATCCGAATGCGACTGTTTTACGCAAAAGGGCAGCGTCAAAGACGAACCATTTTCTGCCGAGCCGTAAAATGGGGACACGTTTCTGTATATAGACAAAGCAGAAAACGCATGATAACAGCTCACTGAGCACTGTCGAGAGTGCGCATCCTTCGCTGCCCCAGTGAAGATACAATACAAAAAACAGGTCACCGATGATATTGATGACCGCACTGATCATCAGAAAATACAGCGGCGACTGGCTGTCACCGAGTGCGCGTAGTGTGCTGGCAAAGCAGTTGTACATAAACGTAAACAGCAGGCCGGCAAATATAATGCGCAGATAGTTGGCGGTCATGCCCATGATCGAGGGATCAACCTGCATCAGGGTGAGGATCGGATGCGCGAGCAGGATGCATAGGACTGACAGCAGGAGCGAAAAGACGCATCCCGAGAGCATGGTCGTACTGATCTGGCGGTGCAGCCTGTCATAATCCTTCGCACCGAACTGGTTGCCCATGAGGATGCTCGCGCCCATGCACAGACCGTTTAAAAATAAGATAAACAGTGTGGAGATCGGATTGCAGATGCCGACAGCAGCGAGTGCCTCCTTGCCGACATATCTTCCTACGATAATACTGTCTACTGCGTTATAGGTGAGCTGAAACAGATTGCCCAGAACGAGAGGGATTGTAAATCGGATCAGCTGTGGTGTGATTTTTCCATTTGTCAGATCTCTTTCCATAAAACATGTATCTCCAGATTACTTTTTTTCGTCTGCTATTTTAGCACATTTTTTTTAGAATAAAAGACTGGAATGAAAAAATATTTACGACCAGTCGTTTCTGTTGTATGATAGGATGAGTGATGGACAAAGGAGGAATGACGATGAAATTATATATGCCGACAAAGGTTTTATTTGAGAGAGGATGTGTCAGAGGACATGCGCAGGAGTTCAAAGTACTCGGTACGAAGGCGATGATTGTGACTGGCAAGCATTCGAGCCGTGTCAACGGCTCGCTCGCTGATGTAGAGGCTGCTCTCACACAGAATGGACAGCCGTATGTGATCTTTGATGAGATCGAGGAGAATCCTTCGGTGGAGACAGTTGCGCGTGCGGCACAGGCTGCCGTCACAGAACAGGTGGATTTTTTCGTGGCGATTGGCGGTGGTTCTCCGATGGATGCTTCCAAGGCAATCTCTATATTATGTAAACATCCAGAGGCGATCTCTGAGGCAGAGAAATATTTATATGGCAGTGAACCGATGGATGGATACCCGGTTGCGGCGGTTCCGACAACATCGGGCACCGGCTCGGAAGTCACACCGTATGCGATTTTGACGCTGCACAGCAAGCACACGAAGCAGTCGATCAAACAGCATTTGTTTGCACAGGTTGCATTTGTGGATGCAGGATATCTGCGCACGTCTTCCTACGCGAATATGGTGAGCACCTGCGTGGATGCACTCGCTCATCTGATCGAGTCTTATCTGAATACGAATACCAACGAACTGAACCGCATGTATTCCGCAGAGGGACTTCGTGTATGGGGAACAGTCAAAGATGCACTGTTACCGCAGGCGGCGTTGGCTGCAGATGGCAGCATGACACTCCAGGATGAGACGTTCGATGCGTTTATGCGGGCATCCGTGATCGCCGGAATCGCAATCACACATACCGGAACGAGCATTCCACATGGACTGAGCTATCCGGTGACTTATGAGATGGGTGTGCCGCATGGCAAGGCAGTCGGTTATTTCCTGCCCGGTTTCCTGCGGGCTTATGAGAACCGTGGGGATGTGGACCGCATCATGGAATTGCTTGGCTTTGCCAATCTGAATGCATTCTGCGGCTATCTGGAGCAGTTGATCGGACAGCCCCGGATTGATGCAGATTTATGGGCACATGATGTGGAGCTGCTCATGTCCAATCCGGCAAAACTGAAAAACTACCCGTATGAGATGACTGCGGATATTTTGAGGAACTTTATCTAAAATGTAAAAATGAAAGCCTCGGAAGTGATTTCCGGGGCTTTATCAGCTAGCACCTGGCATGAAATATATGAAAAGGAGAACTGCATCGGATGAAAGCAGAAAATGCATTTAAGGAATTGGAATTTCAGGGACCGGAATCCTTCCCGGAGATACAGGAACTGAACATTATCAGCGGAGGCTGTCATTTATATGGATATCTACTCATGCCGGACAGGCGGTATGAGAAGCCGTATCCGACTGTGATTATGTCCCACGGATTTCCGGGCTATACGACAAATAATGATCTGGAACTGGCGCTCATGCGGATGGGGTGCGTTGTGATTCATATGAATCATCGCGGTGCCTGGGGCAGTGAGGGCAATTATCTGTTTACAAACCTCAAGGATGATCTGATCGCAGTCGCAAAATGGGCACATAACCCGGCGATTGCGGAGCAGTATGAGATCGATACGGAGCATATCTTTTTTGTCGGCCACAGTATGGGTGGAATGACTGTTTTGAATGCGACGAAGGAATTGCCGTTTATCAAAGGTGTAGTCGCGATGGCGGCTTATGATATCGGTGCAGCTTTCCGTTTCCATCTGGAGAAAGATCTGTTTCTGATGATCGAGACCGAGGGACAGTGTCTCAAGATGAATTCCGCGAGTGAAGTGTATGAGAATGCACTGGAGCATTATCATGAGCTGGGTGTATGCAATGCGTATGAGAAGCTGATTGATCACCAGGTGCTTTTAATAGAAGCGAAATATGATACGGTCGCACCGCCGGATAAAATGTTGAAACCATTGGCAGATAAGCTGACGGCGGAGAGTGAGCGTTTTTCGTATGTTGTGATCGATGGGAATCACAGCTTTACCGGTCAGCGGATGGAACTGACGCGGATCGTGGGAGAATGGCTGGAACAAAATACGAAGGTCAACGCATGAAGTGTGCGGCCTTGACGCGACTGCCGGCATTTGAAGATGTGAGACGGCTTCTGGGTGACCTGGGTGTCATGCAGGGTGATGACTGGTATCCGGTCTATGAAACACAGCTGGAGGCACTGCGCGCATGGATGCAGCCGACTGCATATGTCGCGCGCGTGACAGCCGATGAGACATTTGCTGGTCACGGAATCGCTCCGGGATCAGAACTGCTGGCTGTCGTGCTGACACTGGATGGAACAGCAGAGGATGAGACACATCAGCTGTGTGCAGAGGGAGAGCATCTGCAGGCGTTGATCGCAGATGCGATACAGAACACCTGGCTGTTTGCGGCAGATCATGAATTGCAGGGGCGTGTGCGTGCGTGGTGTGCCTCGAATCATCTGGGTGTCAGTGCACGTCTGGAGCCCTATGTACAGTTGCCGGGAGAGATGCAGCGATGGATCTGTGACTGCTTTCAGAATGAACCCGGGTTTACGGTGCGGCTGACTGCAGGTGGTATGCTGTATCCGGAAAAATCGATGTGCTATGTATTGCTGTTAGACTCCGATTGTACCCGGTTTGAGGCAGGGCATGACTGTACACATTGTGATCGGACAGACTGTGGAATGAGACAGAAAAATAGAATCAGTCATCGTATACCGCCCAGCGGTCAGGGGCAGGAGAAAGGGGATCTTATGCAGGATAGACAGATACAGATCGTCGTGGAGGATCGGGGAAAAAAGATCCTATGCCCAGCAGGAGTGCCACTGCTGCCGGTATTGCGTGAGCATGGGATTCGCATAGATGCCCCGTGTGGTGGCAGCGGGCGATGCGGAAAGTGCCGGATACGTCTCGTCGGCGGTGAGTTGGAGATCACACCGACAGACCGGCAGTATTTGTCCGAGCGGGAACTGGCATCCGGTGTCCGGCTGGCATGTGTGGCGCGTCCGACAGAGAATGTGCGCATCCGGATTCTCGCCAAAGGGGATCAGCGCATCGCGACCAGTGCAGCTGTGGTTAGACAGAAAGAATATGCCCCTGATTTGCTGGCACAGAGGGTGTGGAAAGAAGATCCTGCCGGTTATCAGATCGCAGTCGATATCGGTACGACAACATTGGCCGCGTGTCTGTATGGCTGCAGTGAGACCACTCCGGATGATCATCCATATGCTACGGTGACGGCAGTCAACCGCGGCAGGGATTTCGGAGCGGATGTGCTCAGCCGTATGGATGCGTCTATGCATGGCAAACGAGCGCGCTTACAGGAACTGCTGCAGGAGGATGTGCGTGATCTATTAGAGAGGCTGTGTGCACAGACCGGTGTAGCCAAAACGCAGATACAGCGGATCGTGATCGCTGCGAACATGACCATGGTACATCTGCTCATGGGATATTCGTGTGAGACACTTGGCAGGGCACCATTTACGCCTGTGAATGCGAGGCTGATCCGTGCAGATGCCCTGCGAATACTGGGAGATAACGGATACAGCTGTCCGGTAGAGATCCTGCCTGCGGTGTCAGCGTTTGTCGGAGGTGATATCGTCGCAGGCATGCTGGCACTCGGTATGGATCGGGGAGCGGAGACAACGTTGCTGCTCGATGTGGGCACGAACGGTGAGATGGCACTGCGCCATGGAGGAGTCGTGTATGTGACGAGTGCGGCGGCGGGACCGGCATTCGAGGGTGGCGGCATCAGCTGTGGCTGTGCGAGTATTCCCGGTGCGATCAGCCGTGTGCGGCTAGGTGAGACAGATCAGCCGCCCGTAGTGCATACGATCGCGGATGCATCACCGGTCGGTATCTGCGGCAGCGGTGTACTGGAACTCGTGAGTGAGCTGCGGACGCATGGGATCATCGATGAGACCGGATTGTATGTCTCGGATGCTTACAGACAAAACGGTTATGCACTTGCAAAATCTGTGGATAGTTCAGATATCTGCTTTACGCAGTCAGATGTGCGGGCATTTCAGCTCGCAAAGGGTGCGATCCGCGCAGGTATCGAGGCATTGCTTTCATCCGCCGGGATCAGTGCTGTACAGGTCGATCAGGTGTATCTGGCGGGAGGATTCGGCGTGCGTATGGACGAGCGTGCCGCAGTCAGAACCGGGCTGCTGCCGGAGCAGTTTGCCGGACGGATCAGCGCGGTCGGCAACAGCAGTCTGAGTGGAGCCATCTATGCGGGGCTGCATGCACCGGTTGATGAAGCATGCAGGGAGTTAGTGGCACAGTGCAGGCAGATTGTACTGGCAGACCAGCCGGAGTTTGAAGAGAATTATTTGAAGTATATGAATCTGTGATACTGATTTGGCAAAAGGAGCAGTGATGAGTACCAGATTACCGAAAAATGACCAGGGATTACAATATGGATATACGACAGGCAGCTGTGCGGCAGCAGCCTCTGCGGCAGCGGTACAGATGCTCCTGACGGGAGCAGCAGTCACAGAGGTGCGGATCGATACCCCAAAGGGCATACCGCTCGTGTTGGATATCGAGCAGATCTCCATGCAGGGCCGCAGTGTACGCTGTGCGGTAAAAAAGGATGCAGGGGATGACCCGGATATCACAAATGGCATAGATATTTATGCAGTTGCAGAATTTTCTGACCAGCCGGGGGTGCAGATCCGGGGTGGTATCGGAGTCGGCACCGTGACGCGGCCCGGGCTCGACCAGCCGGTCGGGGAGGCGGCGATCAACCATGTGCCGCGGGAGATGATCACGCGGGAGGTCGAGCGTGTGATGCATGCAATGGATGCAGACACAGCGCATACCGGCATCTGTATCACAATCGAGATACCGGATGGTGTCGCGCTGGCGGCAAAGACGTTTAATCCGAGACTGGGCATCGAGGGTGGACTGTCTGTGCTCGGTACGAGCGGGATCGTTGAGCCGATGAGTGAGGATGCGCTCAAACGCACAATTCGGGCAGAACTGTCGATGCGGCGCGCCGAGGGCAATACGAGGGTCGTACTCGTGCCGGGCAATTATGGTCTGGACTTTTTGCGTGAATCGTATAAAATAGATGCAGAAACAGCCGTCAAATGCTCGAATTATATTGGAGATGCCGTGGATATGGCAGGTGCACTCGGCTTTACAGAATTATTACTCGTCGGACATATCGGAAAACTCGTAAAATTATCCGGTGGCATCTTTCAGACGCACTCGCGACAGGCAGATGCCAGAATTGATCTGCTTGTATCAGCCGGCGTGCGGGCCGGTGTAGCCGGTGAGGTATTGCGGCAGTTATTCGATGCAGTCACGACCGAGGATGCCTTGCAGATCCTCGATGAGCACCAGGCATTGCAGGCAGTGATGGTAGCTGTCAAGGAACGTGCGGCGTATTATCTGAGACAGCGTGCAGGTGAGCAGATGCAGACGCGGGTCGTGCTGTTTTCGAACCGTTTTGGAGAACTGTAGTTCAATGATATAAGGAGAACACCAGATGAACCCAATTTTTTATGGTGTGGGCGTTGGCCCCGGTGATCCGGAGCTGCTCACACTCAAAGCACTTCGGATCATGAGAGAAGCAGATGTACTGGCGGTGCCGGGACAAGACAGGGAGGCATCCGTTGCTTACCGGATCGCGCGGCAGGCAGATGCAGCGATCGCAGACAAGGAATGCCTGTGCATACCGATGCCGATGACAAAGGATGAGAAAAAGTTAGAGGAGAGCCATGCGGCAGGCGCACAGCAGGTCTGCGCGCAGCTCGCAGCCGGCAGGAGTGTCGCTTTTCTGACGCTGGGAGATCCGACGATCTACTCGACGTATTTATATTTGCAAAAGCGGGTACAGCAGGCAGGCTTCAAGACGCAGATCATCAGCGGGATCGCATCGTTTCTGGCGGCAGGTGCAGCGTTTGATATGGGGCTCGTGGAGCGAAAGGAACAGCTGCATGTCATCCCGTCCACCTATGGTGTGGAGCAGGCATTAGAACTGCCCGGGACGAAAGTACTCATGAAAGCTGGAAAACAGTTGGGAGCGGTAAAGGATGCCATCGCACAGACCACGGATGATATCTATATGATCGAAAACTGTGGGATGGAAAACGAGCGCATGATCTATGGCGCACAGAACATGCCGGATGATGCCGGTTACTATTCACTCGTTATCATAAAGGAGAATTCATAGATGGTACATTTTGTAGGTGCCGGGAGCGGTGCACCGGATCTGATCACGCTGCGCGGCATGCGTCTGCTCGCGCAGGCAGATGTGATCATATATGCGGGTTCGCTTGTGAACCCGGAGCTGTTATCTTATAAAAAAGAGGATGCCGTAGTGTATAACAGTGCGACGATGACGCTCGAGGAGGTACTTTCCGTCATGGAACAGGCAGAGCAGGAGGGAAAAGATACCCTGCGTCTGCATACCGGAGATCCGTGCCTGTACGGTGCGATCCGCGAGCAGATGGATGCGCTCGATGCACGTGGGATCGCCTATGATGATACGCCTGGAGTCAGTTCGTTCCAGGCAGCAGCGGCAGCACTGAATCTGGAATACACGCTGCCGGACGTATCGCAGAGTGTGATTATCACACGGATGGAGGGGCGCACGCCGGTGCCAGAACGCGAACAGATTGAATCGTTTGCCGCGCATGGCGCGACGATGGTCATTTTTTTAAGTACAGGCATGCTTGAGGAACTGTCCAGCCGGCTGATCGCGGGTGGCTATCAGAATACGACACCGGCTGCGATTGTCTACAAGGCATCATGGCCGGAGGAGCAATCTTATGTATGTACCGTAGGGACACTGGCGCAGACCGCGCAGGCACATGGGATTAAAAAGACGGCACTGATCATCGTTGGCGATACCGTGGCACACAGCAGCTATTCGCGTTCCAGATTGTATGATCCGTCGTTTACGACAGAATATCGGGAGGCAGAGCAATGAATGAGACGAGACAGGCACAGTTATATATCGTAGGGATCGGACCCGGAGGCAGGGACGGCATGACGCTTGCAGCGGCACAGGCATTGCAGCACAGTGACTGTATCGTCGGATATCACGTGTATACAGAACTCGTGCAGGATGATTATCCGGACAAGGAATACTATACGACACCGATGAAAAAAGAGGTCGACCGGTGCAGACAGGCACTCGCGTTAGCAGATCAGGGCAAAACGGTATCGCTCATCTGCAGCGGTGATGCGGGGGTCTATGGCATGAGTGGGCTGGTGTATCAGCTGCAGGAGGAATATCCGCGCGTGCACATACAGGTCGTGGCAGGAGTGACCGCGGCACTCGCAGGAGCGGCCGTACTCGGTGCACCGCTCATTCACGATTTTGCGCTGATCAGTCTCAGTGATCTGCTCACACCGTGGGAAAAGATCGAAAAGCGTCTGCTGCTGGCAGCGGAAGCAGATTTTGTGATTGTGCTGTACAATCCGTCCAGTAAAAAGCGGTATGATTATCTGCAAAAGGCATGCGATCTGATCCTGCGGCATCAGTCACCGGATACGGTGTGCGGACTCGTGGAGCAGATCGGGCGTGAGGGCGAATGTGCAAAGGTGCTGACTTTAAAACAGTTGCGGGATGAGCAGGTCAATATGTTTACGACTGTATTTATCGGAAACTCACAGACACGTGTGGTCGATGGCAGGATGGTGACACCGCGCGGCTATGAATTGTAGATATATCAATATGAGGAAAAACAGATGAAATATCGTTCACAGACGATCGTATTATTTGCAGGTACGAGTGAGGGACGCAGGCTGGCGCTGCACTGCGCGGCAGAGGGGAGACAGGTCATCGTCTGCGTGGCAACAGAATATGGAGAGCAGGTGCTGCCGGATGATGAGAATATCCGGGTACATTGCGGACGCATGGATGAGCAGGAAATGCATGATTTTCTGCGACAGGAGCAGATGCAGCCGGGCGCGGGGCATGTGATTGTGATCGATGCGACCCATCCGTATGCTGTCCTTGTGTCGCAGACGCTGCATAGAGTGTGTGAGGACTGCGGGATCGAATATGTACGCCTGATGCGGGAGGCGGAAATGGATACGGTGAATGATACGCGCGTACATCTGGTAGATACGATCGCACAGGCGGCAGATCTGGCAGAGCACATGGATGGAAACATTTTCCTCGCGACAGGTTCCAAGGAACTGGCGACATTTGTGCAGGGGATCAGTGACCATTCGCGTGTGTATGTGCGCGTGCTGCCATCCCTGGAGAGTATGGAACTCTGTGAGCGGGCAGGAATCGGCGGAAAACAGATCATCTGCATGCAGGGGCCTTTTTCACAGGAACTGAATCAGGCAATGTATGCGCATGTCGGTGCCAGAATTCTCGTGACGAAGGAGTCGGGACAGCCGGGTGGATTTGCGGATAAGCTGCAGGCGGCGCTCGCGCAGGGGATGGAATGCATCGTGATCCGCAGACCAAAAGAGCAGGGTCTTACCTATGAGCAGGTGTGTGTGAAACTGGGACTGGGTTCACAGACGGTCTTTGATGCACCTGATGTGCGCGGAGAACTGTTGCTCATTGGAATCGGTATGGGAACGCGCGCGCAGATGACGCAGGAAGCGATCCAGGCACTCGAGCGTGTACCGGTGATCTTTGGCGCAAAGCGCATGCTCGAGGCAGTCGGTATCGTCCGGGCAAAAAAGGTGTGTGAGTACCGCAGTGAACAGATACTGGAATATTTGTGTGATCATCCGGATGTTTGCAGGGCAGCTGTTGTATTTTCCGGGGATGTCGGATTCTACAGTGGTGCGGATGGATTTGCGCGGCAGTTTGTGTGTGGAGAGCGGCAGTGGCAGACGACGCGGATCGCAGGTCTGTCCTCGGTCAACTATTTTGCGGCGCGGCTGGGTATCCCCTGGCAGGATGTGAGTCTGTGCAGCGTGCACGGCAGGGCAAATGACCTGATCGGACAGATCCGGCGTGAAAGAAAGGTATTTTCTTTATTAAATGGCAAAAAACAGCTGTACGAGATCGCTAAACAGTTGTGTGACAGCGGATTGTCGCAGGTGCAGTTGTCTATCGGATGCGATCTCGGCTATGAGACAGAGCGCATCTGGCGCGGCACACTACAGGAGTATATTGATAAAGAATCCGATGCAGACGCAGCCGGTCTGTGTGTTGCGTTATTTGAAAATAATGCCGCACAGCAGTTTACGACCGGGAATCTGCCCGATGTATCCTACGAGCGCGGGAAAGTACCGCTCACAAAGGAAGAGATCCGTGCGCTGGCACTCGCCAAGCTGCATCTCACGCGGGATGCGATCTGTTATGATATCGGTGCCGGGACGGGCGGCATGACCTGTGATATTGCGCGTTTTCTGCCGCGAGGCAGAGTGATCGCCTTTGAGCGTGGGGCAGAAGGATGCGAGCTGATCCGAACAAATGCACAGCGGCATGGTCTTGGTAATATCGAGGTCGTGCAGGGAGTGGCACCGGAATGTCTGGATGAATATAGCTGCGTAGAGCCGACCCATGTATTCATTGGCGGCAGTGGCGGCAGGCTGCGGGAGATCGTATCATGGCTGCTTGCAAAGAATCCGACGATCCGTATCGTGATCGATGCGATCACGTTAGAGACAGTGAGTGAAGCAAATGAGCTGCTCAAAACACTGCCGGTCAAAGATGTGGATATCATCTGCGCATCGATCGCAAAAGCGCGCACACTCGGATCATATGAGCTGATGGAGAGCATGAATCCGGTCTATATTTTTTCATTTACAGGTGCAGAGGATACAAAAGAACCGGAAAACAGGAATCATAAATAAATGAGTGATAAACCGATGAATGATAAAACAACAGATCTCAAACAGCAGAAGCAACCAGACCGGACGACAAAAGCACCGCGGCTCGTCCTCGCCGCTACGCATAGCGGCAGTGGCAAGACAATGATCACGATGGGACTGCTCGCTGCATGGAAGCGTCTGGGTGTGCCGTTGGCGGCGTTTAAATGCGGACCGGACTATATCGATCCAATGTTTCACAGCCGTGTACTCGGTGTGCCGACGCGCAATCTGGACGGCTATTTTACAGACCCGGATATGATGCGGGCACTGTTTGCCAGATCCGCGGCACCGGAGGACGGCATATCGTTGATCGAGGGTGTGATGGGATATTTTGACGGAGCGGGTCTGCATACGATGCAGGCATCTGCATGCGAACTGGCAGAGACACTGGATGCGCCGGTCGTACTCATCATCGATGCGGCGGGTATGAGTCTGTCAGCAGCGGCTATCGTCAGGGGATTTCTGACTTACCGTGAGCCGAGTCATATCGCAGGCGTGATCTTTAACCGTATGTCACAGGCGGTCTATGAAGCGGTACGCCCTCAGATAGAAGCAATGGGCGTGCGTGCATGCGGCTATGTGCCGAGGCTTCAGGACATGGGGCTGCCGAGCCGCCATCTTGGACTCGTGACCCCGCAGGAATTGGAGGATCTGCGCGCCTATACGGATCGGTTAGCAGATCAGCTCGCACAGACGATAGATCTGGATGCGTTGTCTGTGCTGGCACACGGGGCAGCTCCTGTCACATGGAGGGAGCCGGTACTGCCACAGTTATCGAGAGAGCTTCGGATCTTGGTAGCGCGGGATGAGGCATTCTGCTTTTTCTATGAGGATAATCTGGAATATTTGAAAAAGATCGGTGCGAGCCTGCAGTTTTTCTCACCACTGCATGATTCGGCGCTGCCGGAGCATACGGATGTATTATTATTTCCGGGTGGTTATCCCGAGTTATATGCACAGGCATTATCGGAAAATGAGTCGATGCGCAGAGCAGTGTATACAGCGTTATCTGCGGGCTGTTATGTGCTCGCGGAATGTGGTGGATTCATGTATCTGACGAAAACGCTCGAGGATATGGAGGGACGCACGTATCCGATGGTCGGCTGGATCGATGCCGGGGCGCGGGCGACCAGACGGCTGCAGCGGTTCGGATATATCGAGTTGACACCACAGGCGGCATTGGCAGGAGACACATCGATTCGGGGACACGAATTCCATTATTTTGATACGGATGACAATGGCGCGGATTTTCTAGCGAAAAAGCCGTTTCGGGGCGTCAGCTGGTCGTGTATGCATGCATCTGACCGGGGGCTTATTGGCTTCCCGCATTTGTATTATTATAGCAATCCGATGTTTTTATATGAACGCCTCGAGCAATATATCTCAGAAAAGGCAGCAATAGATGTAAAAAGATGAAAAGATATAACAAATGTAAGAGAAAAAGATCATGACAGATGAATTATTATTCAAACAGACAATCGAACACATCCGCCC
>JBNMKT010000017.1:0-22906 GCA_050874485.1 bacterium | reverse complement strand
CTGCTGCTATTTGCTGCTTCGCTGGCAGTCGGTGTGCTGGCAGCGGTTATCGTGGAGCATTGTGTGCAGGAGGTGCAGCATGAAACACCGGCTGAACCTGTGGGGACAGACTATCAGGCAGCAGCATCCGGTGGAAAACAGCGCGATGAACTGACGAAAAAGATCGCAATCACGTTTGATGACGGGCCGAATCCGGAGTATACACCGATGCTGCTGGATGAATTGAAACGGCGTGGTGTGCCTGCAACATTTTTCGTGCTGGGCTCGGAAGTGGAGCTATATCCCGAGCTGGTTCGCCGTGCCTGTGAGGAGGGGCATCTCATCGGTGTGCATTCTTATAAACATGTGAATCTGCGCACATTGAGTGACGCGCAGGCGATCGATCAGGTGAATCGCACAAATGAGGCGATCCATGATGCCTGTGGACAGTATGCGAGCTATATCCGTCCGCCCTATGGCTGTTGGAAGGAAGATCTCGATTATGAGGTGCAGATGGTAGAGGTGCTGTGGGATATCGATCCAAGGGACTGGGCGACAACCAGTGCAGATCTGGTCGTACAGCGGGTGCTGCAGGAGGTAGAAGAAAACAGCATCATTTTATTGCATGATGCGTCCAAATCTTCGGTGCAGGCTGCCTGCATGATCATTGATTCCCTGCAGGCGCAGGGCTATTCGTTTGTGACAGTAGAGGAACTGATGATGGAGTGAAATTGCAAATAATGAATTTGCACAAACACAGAACTTGCAAAACGGATCTTATCATCATCCTTTACAAAAAGTTCCATTTTTAAAAAAAATACAGTAAAATACTTGAAAAATAAGGTGATATCATGTATCTTTGTAAAAGACGGCTGAAAAGCGGTTATGAATTTTTGGATAATGAAAACTGCAAAATGGAGGAAAACGTCAGTGGATTTGTTCGATTACATGCGTGAAAAGAATATGGAACAGGAATCGCCGCTGGCATCCAGAATGCGACCGACGACACTCGATGAGGTCGTTGGACAAGAGCATATCATCGGAAAAGATCGTCTGTTATACCGGGCGATCCGTGCGGACAAGCTGCAGTCGATTATCTTTTATGGACCACCTGGTACGGGTAAGACGACACTGGCCAAAGTCATTGCACATACGACGAGTGCAGCATTTGTACAGTTGAATGCGACGTCTGCCGGGAAAAAGGACATGGAAGAGGTTGTCGCCCAGGCGAAAAATAATCAGGGGATGTATGGAAAAAAGACGATTCTGTTTATCGACGAGATCCATCGGTTTAACAAAGGCCAGCAGGACTCTCTGCTGCCGTTTGTGGAGGATGGAACGGTGATCCTCATCGGAGCCACGACAGAAAATCCTTATTTTGAGGTGAATGGGGCGCTGTTATCCAGATCTATTATCTTCGAACTGAAGCCACTCACCAAAGACAATATCCGCGTACTCCTGCGGCGTGCCGTGACAGACTGTGAAAAGGGCATGGGCAGCTACAAAGCTGTGTTAGAGGAGGATGCGGAAGAATTTCTGGCGGATCTGGCAAATGGAGATGCGCGTGCAGCGCTCACGGCGATTGAGCTTGGGATCCTCACGACAGAGCCGGATGCAGCCGATGGCAGGATTCATATCACGCTGGATGTCGCACAGGAATGTATCCAGAAACGGGTACTGAAATATGATAAAAACGGAGATAATCATTATGATACAATCTCCGCATTTATAAAGAGCATGCGCGGTTCTGACCCGGACGCGGCAGTGTATTATCTGGCGCGGATGCTGTATGCGGGCGAGGATGTCAAATTCATCGCCAGGCGTATGATGATCTGCGCGTCAGAGGATGTCGGAAATGCGGATCCGCAGGCATTGCAGGTCGCTACGGCAGCGGCACTCGCTGTAGAGCGTGTCGGTATGCCGGAGGCACAGATCATTCTCTCGCAGGCGGTCAGCTACATTGCCAGTGCACCAAAGAGTAATGCGGCGTGCGAGGCGATCAGCAAGGCGATGGATGTGGTCGCGCATACAAAGACACCGCCGGTGCCGGTGCATCTGCAGGATGCACACTACAAGTCATCCGGGAAACTCGGACATGGTGTGGGATATAAATATGCACATGCATATCCGCATCATTATGCGGCCCAGCAGTATCTGCCGGATGGGCTTGAACAGGAGACATTTTACGAACCGTCTGAGAATGGTTATGAGCAGACGATCCGCGAATATTTAGATAATGTAAAACGCTGGAAGCGTGAACAGGAGGAACAGGAATGAAGACATACGATCAGATGACGAAGGAAGAATTGCTTCAGGAGCAGGAAAAGCTGCAGAAGGAATACAAGGGATTTGAAGAAGCAGGCCTGCAGCTCAATATGGCGCGTGGTAAGCCGGAGCGGGCACAGCTGGATCTGTCTATGCCGATGATGGATCTCGTAGACAGTAAGAGTGACTGCCTGACAGAAGACGGAACAGACTGCCGCAATTATGGAGAGCTTGATGGTATCCCGGAAGCAAAGGCACTCATGGCAGGTATCATGGAATGCCGCCCGGAGCAGGTGATCGTATTCGGAAATGCCAGCCTGAACGTGATGTTTGATGCAGTAGCGCGTTACATGCTGCACGGCGTATGCGGTGGGACACCCTGGAGCCAGCAGGGAAAGGTCAAGTTCCTCTGCCCGGTTCCCGGATATGACAGACATTTTGCAGTCACAGAGTGCTTTGGGATTGAGATGATCAACGTGCCGCTCGGCGAAGACGGACCGGATATGGATCTGGTGGAGCAGCTGGTAGCCTCTGATCCGTTGATCAAAGGTATCTGGTGTGTACCAAAATATGCGAATCCGTCCGGTATCTCTTATTCGGATGAGGTTGTCCGCCGGTTTGCAGGCATGAAAACTGCGGCAGATGATTTCCGTATTTTCTGGGATAATGCCTATGGTGTCCATCATTTATACGAAGAAGCGGACAAGCAGGATCAGATCTTAAATATACTGGATGAGTGTGAGGCGGCAGGCCATCCGGACAGTGTACTGGAGTTTGCTTCTACATCCAAGATCACATTTGCGGGAGCAGGTATCTCAGCAATGGCTGCATCCGAGAATAACCTGAATGATGCGCGCAAGGTGATGACGATTCAGACGATCGGCTATGATAAGATTAACCAGCTGCGTCATGTACTGTTTTTGAAGGATCGTGCGGGCGTAGATGCACATATGATGAAGCATGCGGCAATCATGCGCCCCAAATTTGAAAAGGTAGAACAGATGCTCGCAGAAGCGGTCACACCGCTTGGCATCGGCAACTGGATCTCACCCCGTGGCGGTTATTTTATCGCGTTCAATGCACTGCCCGGCTGTGCAAAACGGATCGTAGCATTGTCTAAGCAGGCAGGCGTTGTATTGACCGGAGCGGGAGCACCGTTCCCTTACGGAAAAGATCCGGAGGATTCAGTTATCCGTCTGGCACCTTCATTCCCGAGCATGGATGAACTCGTTCAGGCAACCAGGATCTTTATCTGCAGTGTCAAGCTGGCGAGTGTGGAGAAATATCTGGCTCAGTAAACAGCAGCCACATCTATACATGAATTACTGTATTTTTACAGGTACTTGGTGAATTCTTTGCGCATCATATAGAAAAAATGCCGTCAAAAGGGTATAATTTCTATATGGTGCGTTTTTTAACGGAAAACGCACAAATGAACACAGAAAGGGAACGGTCAATGGAAAAGACAATTTTGGATTATGATACCGTTGCGCTGGATGATGCAGACAGTGCCTTGGTGATTATAGATCAGACAAAACTGCCGGAGCGGATCGAACTGCTGCATTTACATACGGCGAAAGAGATGTGGGATGCGATCTACCTGCTGCAGGTGCGCGGGGCGCCTGCGATCGGAGTAGCGGCGGGCTATGGTATTTATCTGCTGGCAAAGAGTATCGACACCGATGATTTTGATGAATTTTATAAGCAATTCTGCACATACAAACAATATCTGGACTCCTCACGCCCGACTGCGGTCAATCTGTCGTGGGCATTGAACCGCATGGAGCAGGTAGTGTTGCGTGCGCATGCTGCGGGCAGTAATATTGTACAGATCAAGGAACTGTTGAAACAGGAATCGATCAAGATCCAGGAGGAGGATATCGCGATCTGCCGGGCGATCGGTGAGCATGGACTGACGCTTGTGAAACCGGGAGACGGTATTCTGACACATTGCAATGCCGGTAAGCTGGCAGCGAGCAGATACGGAACAGCGACAGCACCGATCTATCTCGGACAGGAGCGTGGATACGGATTTCATGTGTATGCGGATGAGACGAGACCACTCCTGCAGGGTGCACGTCTGACAGCCTTTGAATTGCAGTCGGCAGGTGTGGATGTCACGCTCAACTGTGATAACATGTCGGGGATGCTGATGAAGCAGGGCAGCGTGCAGGCGGTATTTGTCGGCTGTGACCGCGTAGCGGCAAATGGAGATACGGCAAATAAAATCGGTACATCGGTCGTCGCTACGGTAGCCAAACGCTACGGAGTACCGTTTTATGTGTGTGCGCCGACTTCCACGATCGACTGGGATACGCCAAGCGGCGATGATATTGTGATCGAACAGCGAAAGCCGGAGGAAGTGACAGAAATGTGGTATGCATCGCGAATGGCACCGGAGGGAGTCAAGGTATTCAATCCGGCATTTGATGTCACAGATGCGGATCTCATCACCGGTATCGTGACAGAATACGGTGTCGCACGCTATCCGTACACGGAGTCCTTGCAGGAGATCCGCCGCAAGATGCAGTAAATATCATGTTGGCACCTCTGATATGAGGACGCAGCTCCCGCAAGCAAAATTATTAAAAAACAGGCTGGCTGCCGACATTCACGGTAGTATCCCGATCAGACTGCTCCAATTGTCCGACGGTGTCTCACTGTTTCTTCAGCCTTGGCTCTTATGTGTCCTTCGCACACATAGCCTGCGGCTTTCAGTTATGACAAGAGGATAGTCATAGAACCGTTCGCACTTCGTCGGACAAACGTCGCATCTGACGAGAACTACCGTAACTGCCGCCAGCAGCCTGGCGTTACATTTTGTTTGTGGGAAGGATTCATTATGGAGGGTGAGTTGTGCAGGAACATGTATTTTGTACGTGAAAATAGCAGCGCGAGCAGAGACGTGTCTGATTTTGCTGCCTTTGCACGATGGAGAGGAGACTCCAAATTGTGGAAGCCATTGCTGACACAATTTTGTTTTGCGGAGGCTCATCGGAATGGTTCGTGCAACGAAAGCAAAACAGACATGCTTGCGGGAGCTGCGACCGTACATCAAAAGTTCCCACAGCCAGCAAATCCAAGACTTAAAAATAGTTTCACAAACATTTACAATTCATAAAGGAGAATCAAACAATGGCAGAAGAAACATGTAGCAGCGCAGGAAGCTGCACAAAAGAAAGTTGTGAGGGATGTCCGAGCAAAAACGGCGGACAGACTTCATTTTTGGAGCAACTGAACAAATATTCATCGATCAAAAAGGTGATCGGTATCGTCAGCGGAAAAGGTGGCGTCGGCAAATCATTTGTGACCGCATCACTGGCATGTGCAATGCACAAGGCAGGCTATAAAGTAGGTATTCTGGATGCAGATATTACCGGACCTTCGATCCCGAAGATGCTCGGTGTACATGGCACCGCATTCGGCACAGACCAGGGTATTATTCCATTAGAGTCCAAGGAGGGCATCCCTGTGATGTCGATCAACTTACTCGTTGAGGATGAGGAGCAGCCGGTGATCTGGAGAGGCCCGGTCATCGCAGGAGCAGTCAAGCAGTTCTGGACCGATGTCGTATGGGGCGAACTGGACTATCTGTTTGTCGATATGCCTCCGGGAACCGGCGATGTGCCGCTGACAGTCTTCCAGTCACTGCCACTCGATGGAGTCGTAGTTGTGACATCACCGCAGGAACTGGTTCAGATGATCGTAAAGAAAGCATATAATATGGCACAGATGATGCATGTGCCGGTATTAGGTCTGGTGGAGAACTTCAGCTATCTGGAGTGCCCGGATTGCGGAAAGAAGATCTCTGTATTTGGTGAGAGCCATGTCGATGAAGTAGCAGGAGAACTCGGCATACCGGTATTTGCAAAGCTGCCGATCGATCCGGCCAAGGCAGCAGCAGCGGATGCGGGAGAATTCTACGGAACAGACCACAGTGCGTTCGATGCAGCCATCGGGGTGTTAAAGTAATCAATTAAAAAAATTATGCAGTCGCAAAATTTCACAGCCGCCAAAGGGGGGGAGCAGCTATGGATCAGGTAACTACATTCAGAGAGAAGTATCAGCAGGGAACCGCGTATATGTCCGGGGAGCTGAAAAGCATTGAAAGACATGCAACCGGTGTGTTCCGGGAGGAGGAAAACCGTCAGTTAGAACAAGAGTATATGTCTGCGATGGAGCAGGGACATGTCCGCATGCGCATGTTTGGCATGGAAAAAACCACGTTCGGAAAGATGGAAGAAGCGTCGGTTGGTGTCATGGCAAATTACTGTCAGGAGCGAAAAGAAGCACAGCGGATCCACCAGATTACAGAATCTGGGAAAAAGAAAAAGTCTGCACAGGAGACAGATGCGCAGGCCAGGATGGGAAATCAAGTGAACAGACAGATCAGGGATTCGGCAGGTGCTTCTGCTTCGAATGTGCTACGGCTGTATCAGGAGAAAAAGCAGCAGAACATCGCACCCGCGGATACGCCGCTGGATGGTACGGAGTTCTATACCCAAGTGAAGAATCAGGATATTGATGCACAGACAAGAGAGCGCAAGATCAGTGATCTGATGCTCAGGAGGGACGCATTAGCACTCAGAGTGAAGAATGCTGCACCGAAAAATATGACCGCCAGGGCAGAATGCGAGTATGAGAAACAGCTTCTCGAGAAAATGAATGATGTACTGCGTACCTGGATGGCTACAGGCGGAATATCCGGAGAGGGAAAACGTATTTCTGAACGGGAGAAGACGAAGGCAGCGCAGCATCTGGCGCTTGCGGTGGAGAGTTATGAGTATTATGTAAAAGATCGCAACAGGCTGATTGGCGGCATGCTGTTTGAGCAGGTAAAGAAGACTGACAAATATAAGGAGCAGTATAGGTATTGGCGCGGGATAGACAAGGAATCGTCCAGGCAGATACTGGGTATTGATCAGCCGATTCTCAATATTTATAAGGATGATATTGCCAGTCTGCGCAGTCTGATCTCCGAGAACGGACCTTATGATGAGCAGAAGCAGGCGCTCATTACGAGTGTCTACGGAGAGTATATGCAGCACAGCGTGGCATTTGCCAATATGAATCAGGAGATGCGTGCTGTCATGCAGGTCGTTCAGTATGACGCGAAACAGACGGATTATGTGAATCAGTGGTGGGATAAGAACGACTATGCGGTCAGACAGCATGAGATGGTGATGGATGCGGCCACGGCATATCTCAAGTATCTGATACGCGGAAAAATGCCGGATCCTACACTGGCAGTCTATATCGAACAGCATTGGCATACGGATGCTTTTGCAGCTGGGCTGGATGAGACAGCCGGTGCGCAGTATGGCGATCAGGCTGCATATGAAGCGCGGATGAGGGAGCGGATCACCCAGATCGAACAAGATCCGGAGCTTAGTCAGGAAATAAAGAGGGATCTGACCTTTAAACTGTCACATTCCCTGCAGGCTCCGCAGAATCAGCAGGCAGAGCGGCTGCTCAGCACTTCTGACGTTGAGGTTGCGTATAACCGTTTTGTCAGGGAGGAATGTCAGGTGACAGATCATGACCCGGCAGGTGGTGGATACCGGGATATCGTCCGTCTGATGATGCCGGTCAATGGCAGTACAACAGGGATGGATGCGCAGGATGCCAAAGCCCGTAAATGTGCGTTGGTGAAGTTCGCACAGGGAAAGTACCTGGGTGACGAAGTGGATGCACAGGGGCAGATCATAGAGGAGAAGAAAGATGGAATGGAATGTCCCAGGGAGGAACGTCTGGCAGAACTACCGGTATTGCTTGCCACTGCTGAACAGGCATATCAGGATCTGAATGCGTATCTGCAGGCGAATCAGCAGGCGTTTGGAAAAATATCCCTGGCAGATGCGTACCGTCTGGTAGAGATACCTACGAAAGTGTATAAAAAAGCACAGGCGATGCGCGATATGTGTGGTGTGATTTGTGGGGCACCGCTGTTTGGCGAATTGGATGCAGCTGTACAGTCGCGGATGATTGAATTGTGGAATTTCGGCGGAGGGTTGACGGAGATGGCACATAACCGGACGACGATTGTCAGTCTGACGCATGAGAAGACGCTGCGTGAACTAACTGGGAATGGAGCGGGTATGATCGCACTTGGCATGACACTTGAGGATTATGTCGCAGCTGCCGGTCAGGCACATGAGCAGAGACTTGCAAGACGCAGATAGGAGAATGGACTATGATTCAGGAGTATTTGATCGAACCGCAGGTGCCGCAGGCATTTGCACCATTGATCCCACTACATTATGCGCAGATGATCGGACAGGGAGAACTGCTGGCAGTCGGAGCATATGATACATGGGAAGATGAACCTGTCGGTGTGATACTGTTCCGGCAGCAGGAGGGCTGGATGGAACTGGTGTGGCTGAATGTCTCCGAAAATTACCGTGAGTCAGAGGATGCACTGCAATTTGTCGCACGCAGACTGGAACAGGTCAGGGCAGCTGGCATGTTAAACGGAGCATTTATCGATTTCGCAGATGCGCAGGAGGCAGAACCATATGTATGGATGCTGCAGACACTCGGATTCCGGAGAGACCGGGTATCGAATCAGGTATATGAACTGACACTGGCAGATGTAAAGGATACGAAAGTTTTGCACAGGCAGGCAGCGAAAAATGTCCGTCCGCTCGCTAAAGCAGGCGAAGAAGCCAGAAAAAAGCTGGTAAAGGCGATCTCGGCAGATGCGCGTGCGGTTCCGCTAGCGATGCCGGTAGACTGGAGCCGGTATGACGAAGCAATCAGCGTTGTCGATATGAACGGAACGGTTCCGGAGGGCGTGCTGCTCTTCGAACGTCAGGAGAATGATCTGATATTCTCCTGCGCATGGGCGGCAGACCCCAGGAGACTGGTGTTTATGCTGATTCTGGCACTGGCACAGGCTGAACAGACGTTGCCGGAGGATACAAAACTATTGATCCCGGTGCTGGATGCGCGGGTCGCAGAACTGGTAGAGCGGCTCGTACCCACAGCAGCCTGCCGGATGCTCGATGAGTGGTCACTTGGCTTTCGGATATGATAAAGGAGTAGAGAAAAATCGATGTCGTTTGTACATTTACACACACATACCGAGTATTCCCTGTTGGATGGCTCGAACAAGATCAAAGAATATGTAGCGCGTGTCAAAGAACTTGGCATGAATGCGGCGGCGATTACCGATCACGGCGTCATGTACGGCGTGATCGATTTTTATAAGGCATGTAAGGCAGCGGATATCAATCCGATTCTGGGCTGTGAGGTATATGTGGCACCGGGATCACGTTTTGACAGAGAGGCGGGACGCGGCGAGGACCGCTATTATCACCTGATCCTGCTCGCTGAGAATGATATGGGTTATGCGAATCTGGTCAAGATTGTCTCCAAAGGTTTTACGGAAGGGTATTATTATAAACCGCGTGTGGATCTGGAAGTGCTGCAGCAGTACCATGAAGGCATCATCTGTGCGAGTGCGTGTCTCGCTGGTGAGGTGGCACGGGCATTGGAACGTGATGATTATGCAGGTGCAAAAGAAGCGGCATTGCGTTATGAGGATATCTTTGGCAGGGGCAATTTCTTTTTAGAACTGCAGGATCATGGAATCGCTGCGCAGCAGAAGGTGAATGCAGGGCTGCTTCGCCTGTCGCAGGAGACCGGCATCGAACTGATCGCTACGAATGACTGCCACTATACGTATGCCTCGGATGCGGAGGCACATGACATCCTGTTGTGTATCCAGACAGCGGCCAAACTCTCGGATGAGAACCGTATGCGCTATGACGGCGGACAATATTATGTCAAGAGTGAGACAGAGATGCGCGAACTGTTTCCATATGCCCTGCAGGCGGTTGAGAATACACAAAAGATCGCGGACCGCTGTCATGTGGAGATCGAATTCGGTAATACGAAGCTGCCGCGTTTTGATGTGCCGGATGGATATACCTCACTGGAATATCTGAAGAAACTCTGTTATGACGGGTTGAAGGCACGTTATCCTGACAACTGGCAGGAGCTGCAGGACAAGCTGGCATATGAACTGGATATCATTGAGCGTATGGGTTATGTCGATTATTTCCTGATTGTGTGGGATTATATCAACTATGCGCGGACACACGGCATACCGGTCGGACCCGGGCGGGGCAGTGCTGCCGGGTCACTGGTGGCTTATACGACAGGTATCACGAATATTGATCCGATCAAGTACAGTCTGATCTTTGAACGGTTCCTGAATCCGGAACGAGTGTCCATGCCGGATATTGACGTGGACTTCTGTTACGAGAGACGGCAGGAGGTCATCGACTATGTCATCGAAAAATACGGCAAGGACTGCGTGACACAGATCGTCACATTCGGTACACTCGCGGCGCGTGGTGTCATCCGCGATGTCGGCCGCGTCATGGATCTGCCTTATGCATTTGTCGATAATATATCGAAAAGCATCCCGATGGAACTGGGCATCACGATCGATAAGGCGCTGGCGATGAATGCTGAACTTCGCACAACCTATGAGAATGACGAGACAGTACATCGTCTGATCGATATGTCTCGCAGACTCGAGGGACTGCCGCGCCATACATCGGTACATGCAGCTGGTGTCGTGATCAGCCGGCTGCCGATGGAGGAATATGTGCCGCTGTCACGCGGTGCTGACGGAGTCATCACGACACAGTTCACGATGACGACGATCGAGGAACTCGGACTGCTCAAGATGGACTTTCTGGGACTGCGTACACTGACAGTCATCAATGATGCATGTAAATTAATAGAAAAATCGTCCGGCGTACACATTGATGTGGACAAGATCGACTATGATGACCACGCAGTATATGAATCACTCTGTACCGGAAAATGCGAGGGCGTGTTCCAGCTCGAGAGTGCCGGTATGAAAAACTTCATGAAAGAGCTGAAACCACAGAATCTCGAGGATGTGATCGCGGGTATCTCATTGTACCGTCCGGGTCCGATGGATTTTATCCCCGCCTATATCCGGGGCAAGAACCATCCGGAGGAGATCGTCTATGACTGTCCGCAGCTTGAGCCGATCCTGGCACCGACTTACGGCTGTATCGTCTATCAGGAGCAGGTCATGCAGATTGTGCGTGATCTGGCAGGATACACACTCGGACGCAGTGATCTGGTGCGCCGCGCGATGTCCAAGAAAAAGACACATGTCATGGAGGAGGAGCGCAGGAACTTTGTCTATGGCAATGAGGAACAGGGTGTCAGGGGATGTATTGCGAATGGCATTTCCGAGCAGACGGCCAATAAGATCTATGATGAGATGATTGATTTCGCTAAATATGCATTTAATAAGTCACATGCTGCCGCGTATGCTGTGGTCGCTTATCAGACCGCATATCTGAAATATTACTATCCGGTAGAATTCATGGCGGCGCTCATGACATCTGTCAAGGATAATACGACAAAGGTGTCGGAGTACATACAGACGTGCCGCAGTATGGGTATCGCGATCCTGCCGCCGGATATCAATGAGGGGGAGGGTAATTTTTCCGTTTCAAATGGAGCGATCCGGTTTGGCATGAATGCGATCAAGAGCATCGGAACACCAGTGATCCGTGCGATCGTCGAGGAACGCAGGCTGCGCGGGCCGTATCAGAGTCTGAAGGATTTTATCAGCAGGGTTGGCAGCCGTGAGGTCAATAAGCGTGCATTGGAAAATCTGATCAAATCCGGCGCACTCGACTGTGTAGATGGCAATCGCAGACAGAAGGTACTGATCTATCCGATGATCATGGATCAGGAGACACAGGAGCGCAAAGGCTCGGTCGTAGGACAGATCAGTCTGTTTGATCTCGCATCGGAGGAAGACAAAAAAGATTATGAGATCCGTATGCCGAATGTCCCGGAGTTTGCCAAGGGTGAGCTGCTCGCCTTTGAAAAAGAAGTACTCGGCGTCTATATCAGTGGACATCCGCTCGAGGAATATGAGAAAAAATGGAGGCAGAATATCACGGCAGTTTCCACGGATTTTATCTATGATGATGAGACCGGAGGCACCAAACTGGCGGATGGCGCGCATGTGATGATCGGTGGCATGATCACGGACAAGACGATCAAGTTCACCAAGAATAATAAGACGATGGCTTTTCTCACGATCGAAGATCTGTACGGTACGACGGAGGTCATTGTCTTTCCGAGGGATTACGAGAAGCACCGCGCGTTGATCGAAGATGATGCAAAGGTATTTGTGTCCGGCAGGGTCAGCGCAGAGGATGAGAAGAACGGCAAACTTATCTGCGAGCAGATCTATGCCTTTGATGATGCGAAAAAAGAACTGTGGCTGCAGTTTGCGACAAAAGAAGATTATGCAAATGCAGAATCTACGATATATGATTTGCTGCGCACCTGTGAGGGTAAGGATGCGGTTGTGATCTATATTTCCGGAATCAAGGCAGTCAAACGGCTGCCTGCAAACTGGAACGTATCAGTCGATCGACTGGATATGAACCGCTTTTATGAGACGTTTGGCGAAAAAAATGTAAAAGTCGTCGAAAAGCCTATTGAAATAGGCGGCAAAAGAGATTAGAATATAAAAGATAATGACTAAGAGAAAAAATGAGATTATTTTACAGGAGGTTTTCAATATTATGGCTAATGAGATTCAGACCATCGGTGTATTGACAAGTGGGGGAGATGCTCCCGGAATGAACGCAGCCATCCGTGCAGTTGTTCGCCGTGCGTTGGCAGCAGGCAAGACAGTAAAGGGAATCCAGAGAGGTTATGCAGGTCTTTTGCAGGAAGAGATCGTCGACATGAATAAACGCAGCGTATCCGATATCATCCAGCGGGGAGGTACCATTCTCCAGACAGCACGTTGTATGGAGTTCACGACTCCTGAGGGACAGGCCAAAGGAGCAGAGATCTGCCGCAAGCATGGAATCGACGGTGTGATCGTAATCGGAGGAGACGGATCTTTCCGCGGTGCCCAGAAGCTGGCAGCAAACGGCATCAATACGATCGGAGTACCCGGCACGATTGATCTGGATATCTCATGTACGGATTATACGATCGGATTTGATACAGCGGTCAATACTGCGATGGAGGCCATTGATAAGGTACGTGATACATCTACCTCACATGAGCGCTGCTCGATTATCGAGGTCATGGGACGTGGAGCCGGATACATTGCTCTGTGGTGTGGTATCGCAAACGGAGCTGAGGACGTACTGCTTCCTGAGAAATATGATTATGACGAGCAGAGACTGGTCAACAATATCATTGAGAACCGTAAGATCGGAAAGAAGCATCATATTATCATCAATGCTGAGGGTATTGGTCACTCTACATCCATGGCACGCCGTATTGAGGCAGCCACAGGCGTAGAGACAAGAGCTACGATTCTGGGTCATATGCAGCGAGGCGGCAGCCCCACAGCCAGAGACCGTATGATGGCATCTGTGATGGGTGCATACGCAGTTGACTGTCTGTGCGAGGGCAAGAGCAACCGTGTCGTTGCATGGAAGAAGAATCAGTTGGTTGATTTTGACATTGACGAGGCGCTGGCAATGGAGAAGACGATCAACGAATATGAATTCGACATTTGTGCAACACTGGCAAAATAATAGGAAGACATATGATCACGAGTACATCCAATCAACAGATGAAGACGATTGTACAACTGAATAAAAAGGCAAAGGCGCGTAGGGAACTGCGTGCCTTTGTTGTTGAAGGACCGAAAATGGTAGCTGAGACACCACGGGAACTGTTGCAGCGGGTCTATGTATCGGAGCATTATGCCGCAGAAGCGGCCGGCCAGGCACTTCTTACAGATCTGGGCATAGATTATGAAGTGGTGAGTGATCCGGTATTTGCACATGTCAGTGATACGAGTACACCGCAGGGTATTCTGGCGGTTGTGCACATGCCGGAGTATACGTTTGCACAGCTGCTGCGCGGCACCGATACGAGACTGCTCGTATTGGAAGATATCCAGGATCCGGGCAATCTCGGCACGATGTTTCGTACCGGTGAAGGCGCGGGACTCAGTGGTGTCATCATGACAAAGGGGACGGTAGATCTGTTTGCACCGAAGACTGTGCGTGCGACGATGGGTAGTATCTACCGGGTGCCTTATTTTGTGACGGACGATCTGGGTGCGACGCTGGCAGATCTGCATGCGGAAGGCATACATACCTATGCAGCGCATCTGCGCGGTGAGAAGTATTATGATGAGTTGGATCTGACAGGCGGCTGCGCATTCCTCATCGGCAATGAGGGCAACGGACTGAAAAAAGAGACGGCGGATCTGGCAGATACGTATCTGAAGATCCCGATGGAGGGCAGACTGGAGAGTCTCAATGCTGCGATGGCGGCGGGGATACTCATGTATGAAGCACACAGGCAGAACAGGGGGAAGTGATACGTGCGCATTTGGTTTAAGCTGATGAAAAACAATCACCTTCAAAAGGATTATATGTATGAGGATACGTCGGACGATACACGCACGCATAAGATCTTTCATGGTGTGGAAGAAGTATGCCATGCGTTTGACCTGAGCAAGCCGATCTGGCTGGATGCGACGATCGCTGATTTTAAACGGTATGCGAGGGCACGTTTTACAAAGGATTGTTTTGTTGAAGAGATTGATTTTGATTATCTGGAGATCCATGTCATTGAGGAGGACTAAACATGCAGGCTGTAGAGGTATTTCAGGATAATGCCGAGAGCTGGGAGACGCTGATCTTTTTATATAATTCTGCGCTCAAGGAAGTCGGCACGAAGCTGGAGATATTGAATGATGAGTTTGTACATATCCATAAGTACAACCCAATTGAATATATCAAATCCCGCATCAAGTCGCCGGAGAGTATCTGTAAAAAACTAAAGCGGAACGGATATGATACGACACTTGAAAACATGGTGAGTCATCTGAATGATATCGCAGGTATCCGTATTGTGTGCTCATTTACGTCTGATATTTACCGTATGGCGGCGATGATCGGCAAGCAGAATGACCTGACTGTGATCTCGGTCAAGGATTATATCAAGCATCCGAAGGAGAGCGGTTACAAGAGCTATCACATGCTTGTTTCGGTGCCGATCTTCCTGTCTGACCGTGTAGTCGACACAAAAGTGGAGATCCAGATCCGGACGATTGCGATGGACTTTTGGGCGAGTCTGGAGCATAAGATCTATTATAAATTCGAGGGCAATGCACCGGAATATATCAGCCGGGATCTAAAGGAGTGTTCGGAGATCGTATCGATGTTAGATGCAAAAATGCTGCAGTTGAATGATGCCATCACGCAGGCTAAGGTGCAGCAGGGAATCGATTAAACAATGAGAATGCAAAGCGACAGTTTCTGTTATCTTTCATGTAGATATAAGGAAGCTGTTGCTTTGTTGCTTATTGGGAAAATCAGGAGAATCAGGAGGAGAAGCAATGCCGGGGAAAGTGGAGCAGGAAAGCACAACACAATTAAAAAGTGAATCAGCATTCGAAAGCCAACAGGGTCTACAGACTGCTGATTTTGTGAAAAACCAGAATAAAAAGGAAGGCATGTCCGTAGAGACCCGTATGCTGGAAGTATACGAGGGCATGGTAAAGCTGGAATATCCACATATTGAACCGGGACGTAACGCGGTCACGACAGAGTACAGCTTACAGCCGGACAATCTGCCACTGCAGGATGGTGTGACCGTCATGCCCGGTGCACTCGGTGCACAGGTATCTGTCTATGGGGAGCAGGGGGATGCAGCCTCGCAGGGAGTCGTGTTTACCGCACTGGGTGGTCAGGTGGAACTGGCACTCTCTAATTTTGAGCAGGCAAAGGGAGCGGCAGAACTGGCGACGATGAATATCGTTTCCAGTGGCACGCCGGATACCGGTGAGACCGAGATCAGTGCTTATTTAAGGGAACCGTTTACTGTGGAGCTGATGCCGAATCTGAGCATTGAGCTCGGACAGGGCGAGTATATCAAGCACAAGGATGACCCGAATCCGATCTTGAAATTCTGGCAGACCAGACTGATATTCAAGGCAAAGGGTGTGACGAACGATTTTGAGACAGAGCTTGATGAGACCGGGCTGCATCTTACAAAGGGACAGGAGGTGCAGGTGAGGGAGCCTGAGAAGGAGCAGGTGAAAGAGTCAGAGCAGGAGCGGGCGCAAGAGTTAGAACAGAAGCTGGAGGACGAGCGGAAAGAGGGATATCATCACGCGCTTGCAGTTGCAAAAAAACTTAGTGAAGAGACCATGCCGGGGTTAGGCGCATCGGAGGAAGAGGACACGGAAGAACTGGAAGTGTATGAGCCGGTTGATCACACAGAGGGTAATTTTGTACTTCTGAAGAATATAGAATTTGAGGAAGTACAGTATGTAGAGAATAAAAACGATATGCTGACCGGAAGGGCAAAGTTTGAGTTTAACAAAATTCCATTTCATATTAGACGGCCGAATGGAAAAGAGTACAGCGGTTACACACAGACGAAGAAGATCGGTGATGAACCGATGGGTTTCAAATATAATGATAATGGCGAGCTGTATGTAGAATTTAACGATCCGATCGAATTGCAGGTACTTCCTGGTGAGGGCTCGCGCCTGATCTTCAAGCTGATTTTGGAGGATGCAGAAATCAAAGGCAGCAAGCTTGTGGCAAAGAAGATCCGCCTGGATGTGGGAGCAGCTTCAAAGGGCAAGAAAGACGATGACAACGATGATGAAGACGAAGATGATGAGAGTCTGGTTAAGAAGATGTTTGGCGCAGATATCAGTGCAACAATGGCGATGGTCAATCCTGCGAGTGAGCTGAATGATAAGGGAATTCATGTCATAGAAGGCGGAAAGACGCTGGGAACGTTTGCTGTGTCTGATTTTCTGGGATTTCTGAGTGTGGAAGGTGATTATCCGAATGGTAGTCTGAAGGTATCACTGGAAAAAAAGGCAGAAAAAGAGGCAGGAAAGACAAAACTGCTGTCGGAAACGGCAAGAGATTTCTTTGATAATGGTCTGAATATTCCGCTCGTAGGACCGCTGTCGTTTGTATTTTCGATCTCTCCGAAGGTCAGTATCAACGGCTCACTTGAGGCAGAGGTAAAGCGTGGAACGAGCTTTGCGAAGCGGCTGGAGCCGGGAGAGAATCTGGATCTGTCCGGAAAGATGAGTATCGGGGCAAAAGGTGAACTGGGCATGTCAGCAGGACTTGCACTATCGGTCCCTACAGTCATCGCGAGTGTTGCAAGTATTGATCTGAAAGTGAATACAAATATGGCAGCGGCTATTAAGGCAGAGGCAGAAGCAGGCACGCAGCTTGGAATCACGGATGCGAAGAATCCCAGACTGCAGCAGACAGATGATCTGAATATGCATGGACAGGTGAAGGTTGACCTGAGCGGTGTGATCGGTATGTCTAGTGACGTAAAGTTTCTGGTCTGGAAAGCCCAAATTTTTAAAGTTGAACTGGCAAAAAAGGAATGGAAGCTGACACCGTATGAAGGGAAGGCGAGCCGTAGCAAGGATGCGCAGGGTGTGTTGAATGGGTGGAATTTTGAGCCGATGGCACTCACGGCTACGGCATTTGGTAAAAAGACGCTGCGTGACCTGAATCGCGTGGGCGTAGATCAGGAAAAAGCACAGCAGCTTGCGATGTCACAGGCGGCTGCCGAAAGCATAGGAAAGGATGTAGAGGAGGCCTGGACGACGCTGGAGCAATTAAAAGAGCAGAAATCAGGCGGCTATGTCTATGCGATGGACGAGGAGGATCAGGAAGCTCTGGATCAGAGAATCACGACAATGACCGCAGAGCTGAAGATCAAAATCGAAAACTATTATCAGGCACTCACACAGTATCAGAAGGATCTGGATGATAAAGAAAAAGAATTGAAAAAACAGGTGGAGACCGCACGCGAAAAACAGTTTCAATATATGAAGACGGTTGAGGTCAAACAGCAGGCGATGAAGGACACACAGGCAGGAGGGTTTGATCTCGCAAATTATGAGCCACTGAAAGCGGAAGAACATCCGGATATGCAGTCGAAAGACATCGAGGAGAAAAATAAGCAAAGGAAAGCGCTGGCAGCAGTAGATTTTGCGATTGCCAGAGTGCTCGGAATGTTTGATAATAAGCTGGCAGAATATAAGGATGAGTATGATGTACTCGCGAGAGAGCGTAATATGATACTCGAAGACCGGTGGTCAAAAGGGGAGACGACCTTAGAGGAACGATATCTCATGACAGATGAGATGACAGATCCGTATTTCCTTGAGAAAGGATTACAGAATTGGGGATATACGAATCAGCGGTTCCGGGCTGCTACGAGTATTGATCAGCACGGCATTTACAGCTATTATGATGTGCTGATGGAGAAAGTGCCGGTCAAAAAAGCGAATGCTATCTTTGAACCACTTTTTTATGAAAAGAAGGAAAAAGATGGCAATGAGATAGAGGAAGACAAAGAAAACAGTATAGAAGAACGCGAATATGTAAGGAAATACGATATGATGCAGACACTGCTGAATGGCCGTTATCCAAAAGGAAGCTATGATGCAAAAGGACATCTGAGAGAGGGGGAGGCACTTGCTCTGGATGCAGAAGATAAAAAGAAAATATTTATAAAACTTTTTAGTGATACACTATCTCCGATTCAGAAAAAGATGCAGAAGGATGGTTTTTATACGGATGAGAATGGTAAGCCTATACGCGGACGCTCTGCGCGACAGGCGGTAAAACAGGAGAGTGACACTTTCTATCAGCAGCTATTTAATCTTGATATTGATCAGATGATAAAATCAGGAAATATAGACATCGGTGAAGCATTGGGAGGATGGGATATTAAGCTCCAGACTGCGAAAGAAGAATATCTCAGCAAGGTGGAGGAACATCTGCAGGCGACACGTGCCTGTGAGAATGTCAAGGCGAAGAAAGAGGAATGGAAAAACAAGCTGACTTCATTAGACGGCAATGTGGAGCGTGGTATGCGTCTGGATACAAACGCACCGGCAAGTGCGGCTGCTGCTGTAAATTTTGTGGATAATGAATATGGGAAGCTTGCAAGTGGCAAAACGATGCTGGAGGCCGCTGCCGTTAATATTGATCATCGGTCTATGGCTTACAGGGAACTGCGTAATAGAGCAAAAGACGAGTTCCAGAAGAAACCGGTGATGCCGTCTGCGGTAGCTTATTAGACAGCCAGAAGGGGGAGAGAAAAACATTGGAGAAGGAATGGATCGACAACGTTTATGCATTTGCAGACTTTTTGTTCCGGGAAGTATTAGAACAGCGCTGTGAACCGGACGGTGGATTCTATCTGCCGGGTCTGGAAGTGACAAATCAGGAACTGCTGCGCGTATTATCGCCCGGTATGCCGGAGGCGACTGCGACCACGGAACTTCGCGTGCAGTGGGAGCGTGTGTTGCTTACGGTGATGGCAGATGATGTCTATGCAGATGCACCACGCCTGCAGAAGCTGCGCTGGCTGTACCGGCTGGACGAGATCTGGGTGCTTGCGGTCGTGCTGGCATTTGTCCATCAGAGCGATCCAAAATACAGGAAAGCGATCTGTGTCCTGCAGGGAGACAGTGGAAACGAGGGGCTTGATCTCTCACTGATCCATGCACTGGCGACATATCTGGATATAGCGGATGATGGGAATGTCGTGCGGCTGCTGGCAGACTGCAGGGAGAAACAGGATCTGTTTGAACCGGATCAGGATTCCCTGCTGATCCTGCGGAAACATGTATTTGCGTGGCTGTGTGGAGCAGATGAGAAGCTGCCTGGTGGATGTATCGTCTACCCTATGATGGAGGAGCATGCAGATATCCGGTTGTCAGAGCTGGAATGGGTGGGCAGCGTGGGAAAACGGCAGCTCGCCGAGGCACCACAGGAGCGGCTGGTATTTGAGATACAGGGCAGACCGGGAACTGGAAAAAAGTATTTTTGCAGGCTCTGTGCAGCGGGACTGGGTTACCGGCTGTGTGTGGTCCGGCTGGCTGACGTGCTCGCAGCCGGCAGACAGGAAGGACGCGAGCTTCTGTACAGATGCTATTTTACCTGTCGGGTGAACGGTTGTATTCCATATCTGGATCTGACAGATTGCAATATGGAAGATGCGGCGACAAGGCATCTGATCGAATCGGTTGTCGGGGAGTATAAGCTGATCTTTGTCGGGACGACACCGGATCAGATACTGGGGACAGCGTCATCCTTTCGTGTACAGAAGATACCTTTGCAGCAGCTTAGCAGCAGGGACAGCCTCATACTGTGGCAGACGATCGGCAGCAGCTATCCGGTATCAGAAGATGTGGACTATGAACAGCTTGCGGGCAGCTATCATCTGCTTCCGGCGGATATCTGCGAAGTATTTGCGCGTGCAGAGCAGTGCCGTGTGCAAAGTGAGCCTGTCAGGAACAGGATTGATCAGGCACAGCTGTTAGCCTGTATCCGCGCGTGCAGCCATATCTCCGGCAATATTCTCATGGAGCGGGTACATACGGTATTTCGTTGGGAAGATCTGAAAGTAAAACCGGAGATCACACAGGCGATGCATCTGGCATGTGCGCATCTGAAATACCGTTTTCAGGCGCAGACATATCTGGGAGATCGTTATCCTTACGGCACAGGCGTGAGTGTCCTCATGTATGGACCGCCGGGAACCGGCAAGACGATGGCGGCGCAGGTGATCGCGAATGACCTGCAGATGGATCTGTACCGCGTGGATCTCAGCCAGGTCAGCAGCAAATATATTGGTGAGACTGCGAAGAATCTGGAAAAGATCTTCCGGGAAGCAGAACAGGCGAATGTGATCCTCTTTTTTGATGAGGCGGACTCTCTGTTTGGAAAACGGACGGAAGTCAAAGAATCCAATGATAAGTATGCGAATCAGGAGACGTCCTACATTCTCCAGAGAATCGAATCTTATGATGGAATGGTCATTCTGGCGACCAACATCGCGCGCAATTTTGATCCGGCATTCATGCGCCGGATCACAGTCAGTATCCAGTTCGAGATGCCGGATGAGCAGATGCGCCGGTTACTCTGGCAGGACATGCTCGCGCATACTGCGCTCGGTCAGAACGAAGCACTGTTATCGAATCTCGCTGCGCAGTTTGAACTGAGCGGCAGCAATATCAAAAGCATCGTGCGCAATGCAATATATATGGCACTCATGGAAGGACGGGAGTTGCGCGGAGCAGATCTTGCAGCCGCGTTGAAGATCGAGCATGAAAAGATGGGACGGATACTGAACCTGTCGAGTGTGATGCCGTATCTACCCTAGGCAAATAGGCGTTTGCGAAACTATTTGTATGTTTTTTGAAACATTCGTATTCACAGCTCCCGCAAGCGATATATAACGTAGGGCTACGGTTGTGGACGCAGTGGTTTCTGTCAACTGTGTCCACAACCGTAGCCCGGGTGATCAAAATAGTTTCGCAAGCGTCTGGTCTTATTTGATGTCAGAGTCTTTGTATTACAGCAGGAATGAATCCATATCTCTGGAACGTTCACTGTGAGGCTTCATATCCCTGAAGATGCTGCGCAGCGGACGCTGGCGGTAGTCAAAGCCCTGTTCCATGTAGGTTTCGACTACCTGTGCGATGATGGCGGCATCTGTGATGCCTTCTTCACTGGCGAGAGCCAGAATTTTATCATAAGTGTCAGTGCGGATGTACAGTGCGGCCTTGCCCTCGGGGGCGGCAGCCGGTACTTCTTTTATGACTTCCTTTTCTACTACTTTCTCAACAACTTTTTCCACAACACGCTCCGGGGCAGCTGCGGTTGCATCACTGCTCACAGCGCAGGACGGGGCTTCGGCTCCCATGAATGTGAATAGATCCATATTCAGTGCAGTGAGCACCTTCATCAGGATATCCATATCTGCCTTGTTGCTGTCTCGGTTGATCAGCGCGTAGACAGTCTGCGCAGGAATATCTGCTTCCTTGGAGAAGTGTGTGACAGTCAGTCTGCGTTCATTTAGTATATGCTTCAATCGGGAACCTAGATTCATCCCAAAATCCTCCTTTAAGAGTGTATTTATATTACTGTAACAGTTCAGCCCGCGCTAAACGATTCCATTCATGCAAGCATGATGTTCTCGTTTTTTAAGCCATGGCTGAACTGTTACCTATTATTTATTCTTGTTGTTGAAGTTGGCACGCTTGCGCATGGTAGGGTCGAGAATACGCTTGCGGATACGGATGCTCTCGGGCGTGATCTCAAGCAGCTCATCGGTATCAATGAACTCCAGTGCCTGTTCGAGACTGAGTACTTTCGGGGGTACGAGTGTTAGTGCCTCGTCCGCGCTCGA
This sequence comes from bacterium, assembly GCA_050874485.1. Classification (GTDB taxonomy): domain Bacteria; phylum Bacillota; class Clostridia; order Lachnospirales; family Lachnospiraceae; genus W0P33-017. The sequence continues at coordinate 409 of JBNMKT010000017.1, read as the reverse complement.
AGAACGTGTGTTAGTCAGATGCTTTTTCTTACATACGTTTAACTCGATATCCTCAGCTTTTGCGCTCATACCGATGACCATTCCGGCGTATACCTTCTCGCCCGGCCCGATAAACAATGTACCGCGGTCCTGTGCGGAGAACAGACCGTAGGTGACACTCTCACCACTCTCAAATGCGATCAGGGAACCGGTCTTGCGGTACTGGATATCACCGCAGTACTGGTCGTAGCCATCAAAGATGGTATTTAAAATACCGTTTCCTTTGGTGTCGGTCATGAAGTCGTTGCGATAACCGATCAGACCGCGGGAAGGGATACGGAACTCCAGTCTCGTATAGCCACCGCTGATGGATCCCATGTTGAGCAGAGAACCCTTACGCTGGCTGAGCTTATCGATGACAACACCGGTG
>JBNMKT010000016.1:0-23407 GCA_050874485.1 bacterium | reverse complement strand
TAGCAGATCAGATCTCCCGGTTTGGCATTGCTGTAGCTCACACCGCGTCCGCAGCTGCGCAGCATATAGGAGCTGTGCGGCAGGCTGATGCCAAAGTGCCCGAATACACTCATAACGAATCCGGAACAGTCTGCCCCGTTGGTCAGACTCGTTCCACCCCATACATACGGATTGCCAACAAACTGCATGGCATAATCTACGACATCCTGCCCACTGATATTCGTCTGATATCCGGGATCAGCGCCGCCGTCATCCGAACTGCCGGTTTCCGAACTGCTGCTGCCTGATGTACCGCCTCCGGTTGACGTCTGTTGCTGCTGTTGCTGCTGCTGTTGCAGTTGTTCCTGTCTACGCTGCTCCTCCTGACGGCGCTGTTCTTCTTCCCGTCTGCGCTGTTCTTCCTCTGCTGCAATCCGCGCCTGCTCTGCCACAATAATATCATTCTGTTCCTGGATCGTCTGCTTGTACTGTCTGGCCAGCTCCTGAGCCTTTGCAAGTTTTGTGTCAAAGTCGCTCATCGTCGCACGCTTATTGGTGAGCATTTTCTCCAGCTCCTGTGACTGCTGCTCCTGGTTCTCCTTCAGCTCGACCATATCCTGCTGTTCCTGCTCCAGTGTATCTTTGAGTGATGCGACCTGCGTAACCGTGTCCTGATATTCCGTCAGCATCGTGCGGTCATAGTCGTAGATCTGATTGAAATATTCCACACGATTGAGCACATCTGCCATGCTGCCGGCTCCGAGCAGCGACTCCACCAGCGCATTATCTCCACGTTCATACATAAAACGGATACGCTTTTTCATGCTCTCATACTGTCGTTTCTCGGTCTTTTGCGCCTCTTCCAGATCGGTCGTCGCCTGAGCAATATCCTGCTCCTTCTGTGAGATCTCATCCTTGAGCACATCAATGTCCAGAAGCAGTGCTACCAGCTCGGAATCCAGTGCATCGATCTCCTTCTGCAGTGAATTCTGCTGTTTTTCTATATTTGATATGGTGCCGGTTGTCTGATTCAGTTGTTCATTCGCCTGGTTGATCTTATCCTGCGCATCGCGGATCGTAGATGCGTTTGCGCCCTGCGCCATGCCTCCCGCGAGCGTACAGATCAATGCCGCGGCGATCATACGTTTTCCTCTCATCATCTGTATCCTCTCATTATCTATATCCTACTCCATGTGAAACCGCTTGTTCCACATGGAGTATAACACGTTGACGCATGAATTTCAACCGATGGTGTTGACGATCATGAGCTTGTCGCCGGTCTGTAGCTGCTCGTTTTCCATTCCATTCCACGCCTGTAACTGCGCCATTGTCACGCGATATCGTTTGGCGATATCCCATAGCTGCTCGCCGCTTTTGACAATATATCCCACCATGCCGGGAACATTTCTCATCTGTTCCTGATCGATAGGTGCCGACTCGATAGATTCCATATTTTGAATCGTCTGATTCTCGAATACGATCACACACAGACGGATCTGCGCCTTGCACTCTACCTGACTCTGATCCAGCAATGCACTTGATAACTGATCGATACCTGCCTCCAGTTCGTAGCTGATAGCCATCGTCTGCGGATCAAGTCCGGGTACTTCCACTGCTTCCCGGAAAGGCAGCATTTTTTCCACGGTGACGAGCGGCATGTCATCATCCGCCGCGATATAGAGCAGGCGCAGCCTGAGTAACCCGGACACATTCAGCCGGTTCTCTTCGGGCACGATTTCCTCGACCTGCACATCTCCCGTGCAGGAGCAGATCTGCAACACGGCGCCCTTTGTCTCCAGCTCCATCCGCTCATTTAACCGGAAACGCGAATCATTTTTTATCATCAGCCGCTGTAATGTGACCGGAGTCCGCATACAGGTCAGTTGCTGGTCGGTCGCATACACATCTTCCAGCAATGTGAGTGGCCGTTCCTGCCACAAGGTATAATCGATCTCCAGCAATGCCTCCAGCTGCAGCTCGCGCCCTTCGCCGTCAAACGAATCATCCGTCTCCAGTTCTCCGCCAGCCAGCCGCACGCGCATCCATGCCGTGACCTGTGGATCTGCCTCGAGCACTTCGATCTGTGTCTGCATCGGCACTGCCAGCTCCAGACACTGCAGTTGATCTGCTTCTTCCGCACTTCGATATACCATATGTACAAACACTTCTCCATTTAATACGAGCACGCCCTCCTCGGCGCGGCTCTCGATCCCACGCGGCTGCAGGCTATACCAGAGTATCTCCTGAACACCCGGTTTGTTGGAAGGGATCGACAGAGACGAACGGAAACGGCTTGTATCTTTTTTCTGGACAAGCAGCTCCATCGCCTGCGTCTGTCTCGTCCGCATCTGCAGAGTCCGGGTCTGCTGCCCATCGCTCGGTTCAATCAATGATTCCGCCAGTTCATACGTGCACGGTTCCCGCAGTTCCAGATGGATCGTGAGCAGCGAACGGATACTCAGTTTTCTCGAATTGATCAGTGTAATGCTCAGATCCTCAATCTGCGGATCCGCATACACACTGTCGTATTCCTGTGCGCCTTCCATGCGCACATGCTCCTGAAATGGCAGATCCCCGCTCAGCCTTGCAAACCCGCCGTCCTCTGCAGCACATCGGTACAACACCTCAAAATGCAGTGCTCCACGCAGATATACCGCATCTGCCGCTGCCTTGATCTCCTCAAAACGCACCTGCCCTTTTTCTTCTACGATCTTTAATATATCCGGCTTATACTCTGTCAGATTGTGATCGTCATCCAGTGTGATCTGTGTGACCGCTCTGCCTTTCTCGCAGATCACATGGATCTGGCGGCGCTCACATGTTAAATATTCTGCTCCCATAAACAAAAAGACCTCCATGTTGGCTTACTTTACTTATTGATAAGTATGTCAACATGAAGGTCTTTATGCATTTCTTTTTGTAACTGTTCACGCACTACGTGACCAATCACATTGCATAAGTATGTGCGAAAGCCCCTTCCCGGCTCTAGCACAATTTCATACGGATATCTCTGGTAATGATATCAGTGTAGGAAAAGGACAGAAGCTGCGGTGGATTAGTTCCATCGGTGCTGTCTACAAGAATGGTGAATACACTCGGATATGCGTTCTGAATCACGCCCTCCTGGATATCAACCTTGTTGCGTCCACGATCCAACTGAATCACAACCTTATTGCCACAACGCTGATGCACGGATGCACGAACCTTGCTGATTTCAGATTGTTTCATCCTTTTTCCTCCCTTATGCTATTGTAATGAATTCTTTCGTGATTATTTTACCACAATATCTAGTATACTGTCAATGAGCAAAAATCACTCAAACACAACATTTTGTTCATCACACAGGAGCTTTACCACTATATATGGATATGCTCTTGTGGTCTGTGTATCACCACCTCCGAGGAGTTCTGTATCGAACAGGATGCCCTCGTCCGTGCTGAGGAGTTTTAATATCCGGATGCTGCTGCCGGCGGGCTGTTCCCCGTATCCGCGCACGATATAGAATGCATCTGCATCCGCGTAGCTGAATTTCATCTCCTGTGTCTTGGCTGTCTCGATCTGTTCGAGGAGTTCCTCCGGCAGATCCTCCTGTGCGACAATCGTGTATTCCGGCTCTGTGCCTTTCTCATCCGGAGCGCTCTCGATGCTGCAGCCAGTGAGCAGGCATACCGCAAGCAATGCCGCCAGTATTCGCTTTACATGTGTCATGATGTGTCCTCCCTTTGTTTTATTTTAGCAATCTACATTTTTTAATATGGGACGCAGCTCCCGCAGGCAATATGTAATGAGCCAGCTGTGGATGCATGGATATCCTGATCAGTCTGCTCCAATTGCCCGCTGGTGTCTCGCTGCCTCTTCAGCCTTGGCTCGATGTGTCCTTCGCACACATAGCCGGCGGCTTTCAGTTATGACACGAAGATTGTTATCAAATCGCTCGCAATTCAGCGGACAAAAATCGCAGCTGACAGGAATCCATGCATCCACAGCCCACCATTGTGTAGCAACGAAAGCAAAACAGATATGCTTGCGGGAGCTGCGTCCTCATGATATAATTATGCATATGTATGCATGTGCAATTTGCACATGGTAGATTATATGAGAGGCTTTTGCGTATGATTCGATCTATTTTTGTCGTTATTTTTGTTATTTTGTTTCTATTGCTGGGCATCCCCGTACTGGGTGTGTTCTGGCTGATCAGCCGGAAGGAAACCTGGAGACACGGCGCTGCACTCGCACAACTTCGCATCGTCCAGTGGGCGTTCCGATGTATCTGCGTGCTGAGCGGTATCCGTCTGACTGTCGTTGGTGAAGAGCTTGTACCAAAAGACGAACCTGTGCTCTACATCGGCAATCACCGCAGCTATTTTGATATTATCATCACCTATGCACGCTGCCCTCGTCTGACCGGATATATCGCCAAGAGCAGCATGGAGAAGATCCCGCTGCTGTCTACCTGGATGCGCCGTCTGAACTGCCTGTTTATTGATCGTGACGATATCAAAGCCAGCCTGAAAACCATTCTCGCGGGCATCGAAAATGTCAGATCCGGCATCTCCATGTGTATCTACCCGGAAGGCACCCGCGGCAAAGGCGAGACAGAACTCGACATGCTTCCATTTAAGGAGGGCAGCCTCAAGATCGCGGAGAAGACCGGCTGCAAGATCGTTCCGATGGCGATCACCGGCTCTGCCGATGTATTCGAAAAGCACATTCCTTTTATCAAAAAGACACATGTCTATCTGACCTATGGTGCTCCGATCGATCCTTCGGCACTTTCAAAAGATGAGAAGAAAAAACTGGGAAATTATTGCCAGAATATTATTCTAGAATTGTTAAAAGAACAACCGAGATAATCACCTATAGCAAAACCACCGGCTGATTTAGCCGGTGGTTTTTGGATTATTTCTTTTTTTCCAAAGATATGTTTTGATTTTCCTGCTCTTTGATGGTTTTCTGGATGACTGCTCTATGATCTTTTTGACGATCATCGTGCATCTCGCAAATTCCGATTGCTGCTCAGACATATATTTATTACCGAGTGCTATCATATCCAGTTTCTCTTTCACAATGCCACTTCGCGCACAATAAAGCTGCACATCTTCTATGCTCTGCAATCTGCGCAGGTCTGTCTGTACTTCTTCTGCCATGTTTATGATCTGTTCCGAACTGATCATCAGGTTTTCCGCAAATTTTCCCAACTGATGAATCGCCTCTGCATCGTTTGCCTGAAAGATATCCCGGCAATTTGACATTCTGATTCCCGACCAGTAGCACGTGGTATACATTTTCTCATAGTTCTCGTAGTATTGCTTTGTATTCATTATTACATCCTGCATCTGGTCTATCATACATTGTAGTTCATTTTGGTTTACAGCCGCCACGTATGTCACACCTTCCCATATACAAAACTTTTTGGATGGGGGCATTATAACATTTTTCTGTGCTATTTATCTTTTTTGCAAAAATGATACTCCAGAATTCAAAAATAGCCCCCCTGATGGAGTGTAACCGCCACATCCGTCAGGGAGCGTACTTTTTAGGATTATTTTTCTGTCAGTGCCTTCACGATTCTCGGATAATTCATAAAATGAGACGCTTTCACCAGTATGGTATCGCCCGGCTGCACAAATTCGCACACGCGCGCGCACAGTGCATCGACATCATTGCCAAAATATTCATACTGCGTGGTAAAATCGGGATATTCAGATACACCACGCACCAGCTCCTGCGACAGTTCTCCCGCCGCAAACAGCCAGTCAATGTGTTTTTCAGCCACATATGCACCGACCTCATAATGCAGCTGTTTCTCATCCGTGCCGAGCTCGCCCATGTCACCGAGCACCGCAATCGTGCGGCCCTCACCCTGTGCCAGTACATCAACCGCCGCACGCATAGAGACAGGATTCGCATTATAACAATCATCGATCACGAGATAACCGCCCGCTTCGATCAGATTCGTCCGTCCACCGATCGTGCGTGCTGCCGCGATACCGGCACAGATCTCATCCGGTGTCAGTCCGAGTGCCCTGCCGACCGCTGCCGCTGCCATCGCATTATAGACATTATGCAGCCCGGGAATCGCCACATGCACGCGGTAGATACCCTCCGGCAGATGAAGATCAAAATCGATTCCTCTCAGTCCGTGATCCTCCACGGCATCTGCATAAATCGTCTTCTGTCCATACACCGCCTCCGCCAGAAGTGTCTCTCCCATGCCGTAAAACACAGGTTTGATACCATGCACATCCGCAATCGTACACAGCTTGTCATCGTCTCCATTGAGCACGACCGAGGCGCCCTCTCTCAGATAATCAAACACCTCCGTCTTTGCTTTCAGGATACCGTCGCGTGTTCCGAGATTTTCCAGATGGCAGATGCCAATATTCGTGATAACGGACACGTTCGGTCTGGCGACCTCAGCCAGCCGACTCATCTCTCCAAAATCTGAGATACCCATCTCCAGAACTGCGACCTCATGCTCCTCGCGCAGACCAAATACCGTGAGCGGCAGACCGATCTCGTTATTAAAATTGCCTGCGGTCTTATGTACACGGTATCTCTGCGACAATACGGATGCGATCATCTCCTTGGTGCTCGTCTTGCCTACACTACCCGTAATACCGACAACCGGGATCTGCAATTCATCCAGATAACATGCTGCAAGCTGCCGCAGCGCATCGCGTGATGACGCAACGACCAGACACGTACCCGCCACTGTCTGCGGTACACGTTCACATACTACAGCGAGTGCACCGGCAGCAAACACCTGCGGTATAAAATCATGTCCATCTACACGTTCACCGGGAAGTGCCACAAATACACTCCCCGCAGTCACCTGTCTGCTGTCTGTCACAATCGCAGCCGCCGTCTCATTCCGATCCTGCGGCAGACTGCCGATCACCTGTGCACCACAGGCCTGTGCCATCCGTTCAATCGTCATGCCCTTCATGCGCGTTTCTCCCTTTTCTCTAATGAAATGGAAATCAACTGTTCACACAACTGTTCATATCCGATACCTACCGCTGCTGCTTCCTGTGGAATCAGACTCGTCGGTGTCATACCCGGCAAAGTATTCGCCTCCAGACAATACATGTTTCCATCCTCATCCATGAGGAAATCCATCCGGGAATAGGTATCCAGTCCGATCGCTGCTGCTGCCTGTTCTGCATAATGTTGCATGCGGACGGTATCTGCCTCGGAAAGCTGTGCCGGACAGGTCTCGATCGTGCTGCCTGCCTGATATTTATTTTTATAGTCGTACCAGCCGTTGATCGGCGCGATCTCTATGACCGGCAATGCCTTACCGTCAATCACACAGATCGAAAATTCCCTGCCATGGATATACTGCTCTACAACGACCTCATCTTCCCACTTGAAAGCTTCCTCTAATGCATCTTCGTAGGCATTCTGGTCGCTTACAATCGATACACCGATGCTCGATCCGCCACAGCACGGCTTTACCACACACGGAAAGTCCGGCTGTTCTGCGGTCTGTACACCTTTTTTTACGGAAAATCCATGCGGGACAGGTACACCGCCTGCCGCCAGTACTTTTTTTGCGAGATTTTTGTTCATCGCGATAGCGCTGGAGAGATAGTCCGATCCGGTATAACGGATACCGAACAGATCAAACGCCGCCTGAATCTTGCCATTTTCTCCGTTCTCTCCATGCAATGCCATAAATACGATATCGGCGAGCTGACAGAGCGCGATCACATTCGGGCCGAAAAAGCAATCGGATTGATCGGCACGCGATGCCTTGACTGCTGCCAGATCCGGCGCCGTCTCAGCAATCGAGGTCACCTGTGCGCTGACCTCCTCACTTTTCTCAAACCAATGTGCCACATCATCTCCCTCGCGTCCCATAAATACATCCATGAGGATCACCTGATGTCCGTTTTCACGCAAAGCGCGGCATACATTGCTGCCTGTCACCAGTGATACATCACGCTCAGGGCTGAGTCCACCTGCTAATACTACGATATTCATAAGTCTGTTTTCTCCTATTTCATCCAAATTTATAACGGTTCGGAGATCCTGTTATATAATGGCTGTTATATAATAGTTGTTTTTCAGCCTCTCTCCAGCTCCGAATAGTTCCATCCTACTCTTTTTTTTATGCAATGACAAGTGTCAATGATGCACAAATGCCATCAGATAATTCTGTCTGATCATTTCCTGCTCCGGGGGCGACGGTATACGCTCCCGCTCTGCTAACATCTCACTGAGTGCTTGCATTCTCGCATATGCCTGCTGCGCATCGCCCGGTTCCTCCAGCGTATACAAAATATTGCTCAGATTACCGTATAATTCCGGCAGTGGCAGCATCATCCCTGTATTCAGGCACTTGCTGATCCCTGCATCACACAACAGGCGCGCCGGTCTTGCATAGCCCTGCACCAGCTTGACAGCCGCCAGATTATTGCAGACCACAGGATACAGATAGCGCCCGGTCTCCCCATACCGGTGCCACTCCTGCAGATATTCATACAGCCGCTCCAATATACGCATCGCATGGTCATAGCTGTCCAGATAATAAAACTGCAATGCGATACTGTTTAACATATACAGTTCAAGATAGGTATACGTGCGGCGCCGTGCAGTCTCATCATACAACTCGTCTAATGGCATCGACATGACGAGTGTCTCCATCAGTTCCAGCAGGAGCAGTGCATGATCAGTCGTCTCCTGCATCCGGTCAAGAACCCGCACATACGAATAAAATTGTTCTTCGAACAGCGAACTGCCAGCGCACTTTCCCTTCGCGCGCTCCAGTGTGCGTTCCCAGCTGCACAGCTCCTCCAGCTCCCGTGGCTGTGAAAAACCCGTAAAAAAACAGCCCGCATCCTTCATCCTGCGCAGCAGTGCATCTGCCACGCGGCCAGAAGGCATCTGGCTGCCATTCTCGATCTTTGCGATCGTACTCACAGAGCAAATCCCGGCTGCCAATTCCTCCTGCGTCATATGCAGGCGGCTCCGCAGCTCACGGATCACCTCTCCTAATCTGTAGTAAATCATTTTTATACCCTCCCCATATGGTTTTGTGCTGCTAATATTAGTATACACGACTCATATGGGGAGGCTTTTTCATTTTGTGTAATGCACACAATCGCCTCCGGCGCACGTTTTCAAAATGAAAATCTTTTGCCGGTCCGACATCTGTCGTCACAATTATGTAAACTGTCTGGCAGCTGTTATCACTGCCTCCGCATTACAAACATCCTAGAATTCAGGCTCAATCAGACCATAGCTGCGATCTGCACGCTTGTACACAACGTTGACCTCCCCGGTCTGCGCATTGCTGAATACAAAGAAGTTATGTCCGAGTAATTCCATCTGCACGCATGCATCCTCCGGGAACATCGGCTTCATTCCGAACTTCTTGACACGCACAATGCGGATCTCCTCATCATCTGCCGTGTCTTCTTCTACAAATTCTCTGCGAAGGCTCTCGGTGTTCTGCTGCTTGTCGATCAGCTTCTTGCGATATTTCTTTAGCTGTGCCTCAATAATATCTACAACAAGATCGATCGTCACATACATATCATCACTCTGCTGCTCTGCGCGGATGATATGTCCCTTCATCGGAATCGTGACCTCCATCTTCTGACGATCCTTTTCTACACTGAGTGTTACCTTGCACGCCGTATCAGGTGTAAAGTATTTTTCCAGCTTTGACAGCTTGTCCTCTACTGCTGCGCGTAATCCTTCTGTCACCTCAATGTTTTTTCCACTAATTGTTATTTTCATAATACACATCTCCTTTCGAGACTTTTTTCTTGTACTATAATTTTAATACATTTTCGCTTTTAAAACCAGTGTTTATCGTATAAAATATATAAAAAAAATATAAACTATGGGGGAGAAAAATGAAACAAAAAACAGCACTTATCACCGGCGCATCCCATGGAATCGGTAAAGCCATCGCCACGCGTTTTGCCTCCGAGGGATGCAACCTGATCTTAAACTGCAAAACAGATTATGAGCGTCTGCAGCAATCGGCCCACGAGCTATCCGACACCTATGGTATCCGTACCATGGTCGTTCCCTGCGATGTGAGCGACCATGCGGCCGTCTGCGGAATGTTTGCGCAGATCCGTTCCTTTTCAGGCGAAAACGGAATCGATATTCTCGTCAATAATGCCGGCATTTCAAAGATCGGTCTCCTCACGGATCTGTCCATCGATGACTGGAACCACGTGATCGCTACGAACCTGTCCAGTGTATTTTCCTGCTGCCACGAAGCGATCCCATATATGGTACATCAAAAGTCCGGCTGCATCATTAATATATCTTCTGTATGGGGTTCGGTCGGTGCCTCCTGCGAAGTCGCTTATTCTGCTTCCAAAGGCGGTGTCAATACGTTTACAAAAGCGCTCGCCAGAGAGCTCGCCCCCAGCAGCATACGTGTCAATGCCATCGCCTGTGGTGTCATCGATACTCGTATGAACGGCTGTTTTGATGCCGATGAACGTGCCGCACTCGAAGAAGAAATACCTATGGGCCGCTACGGAACCCCCAACGAAGTAGCTGATCTTGCCTGGCAGCTTGTCACTGCCCCCTCCTACCTTACAGGCCAGATCATATCGCTCGACGGAGGCTGGCAGGCATAAATGGAAGCTACGTCAGAACGCATTCGCATCCTTATGGACGAACAGCATATGACACAAAAGAGACTTGCGGCTGAACTGCATGTCTCTAACTCCTCCCTGTGTAATTATCTGCACGCAAACAGATGGATCAACCTGCCCCTGCTGCGCAGAATCTGCCAGTCATTAAATATATCATCCGATTATGTCATCGGTCTGTCAGACCGGAAAACCCCTCTCGTACTCTCCGAAGATGAACAGTCTTTCCTCGAATTGTACCGCACATTATCATCGCCCGGCAAACGATGCGCCACCTATCAGTTACAGGACTTATCCAGGTTGTGCAAAATCACCGACCGCTGAACGCGGCCGGTGATCGGTGTGATCTGCTATTCATTTCCTAATGACTGTGATCGACGCACGGATGTTGTCTTATCATAGCAGGAGAAGATCTGCTCTACCTGTCCCACATCCTGCTTCGGCGAGATGAGACTCACAACCGGAACGATCACCAGTCCTGCCAGCATCGCAAATGCGCCGCAATTGATCGGTGACTGTAAAAATGCCGGAAACGCGCTGCGCACAAGCATATTCAATACCATAATACCAGCTCCAAAGATAAAGCTCACCCACACCGATAATCTGGTCGTCCTCTTCCAGTACAAACCATATAAAAACGGCGCCAGGAATGCACCCGCGAGCGCTCCCCATGAAACACCCATCAACTGTGCAATAAATGTCACATGATTAGTATACTGTACGATCGCAATCACAACGGAGATCGCGATAAATACGACAATTAGTATACGGATACATAACAACTGCTTTTTCTCATCCATTTTCTTCACAATATGGTTTTTGATCACATCGATCGTCAACGTCGAGCTGGATGCAATGACAAGTGATGACAGCGTCGACATGGATGCAGAAAGCACCAAAATTACTACAAGTCCGATGAGCAGATCCGGCAGTCCCGACAGCATCGTAGGAATAACGGAATCATAGCCGTTTGCCGCGATATCGATCTGATCTGAAAACAGACGTCCGAAACCACCCAGAAAATAACATCCACCGGATACAACCATGGCAAAGAACGTTGAAATCACCGCTCCCTTGCGGATCTGATTCTCACTTTTAATTGCATAGAACTTCTGCACCATCTGCGGAAGTCCCCATGTACCGAGCGATGTCAGTATTACAACACCGAGCAGATTGAGCGGATCCGGTCCGAGGAAAGAATTAAATACACCCGGCGTCGTCGATACGGTCGTATCCTGAATACGTGCCAGTCCATCCAGCGCATTCATCAGTCCACCATTCATTTTGAGCACAGCACCGATGACAGCGCAGATGCCGACGAGCATGACACAGCCCTGAATGAAATCATTGATAGCTGTCGCCATATATCCACCAGCGATGACATAGATACCAGTCAACACTGCCATGATCACGATACACAGTTTAAAATCAATATGAAATGCCATCCCGAACAGACGTGAGAGTCCGTTATAGAGCGAAGCAGTATACGGAATCAGGAAAATAAACACTATGACAGATGCACATATCTTGAGTGCCGGGCTGTCAAATCTTTTTCCAAAAAACTCCGGCATCGTCGCTGAATCCAGATGCTGTGTCATGACGCGTGTTCTGCGTCCGAGCACGACCCATGCAAGCAGGGAACCGATCACCGCATTACCGAGCCCGATCCACGATGCTGCGATACCGTACTTCCAGCCAAACTGTCCGGCATAACCGATAAATACAACCGCCGAAAAATAAGATGTCCCATATGCAAACGCTGTCAGCCACGGTCCGACACTACGGCCTCCCAATACGAATCCGTTTACGTCTGTTGCATGCTTTCTGCAATACAGACCAATCGCAATCATCACCCCAAAGAAGATCACGAGCATACAAATTTTTGCAATCATAACTATTTCCTCTTTTCTTTTGATTTCCCGCCCTATAAACCCGGTCAGCGTCTTTGTTTTGTCGCATTAAAGCGTTGCGGTTTAACGCTTTTAATCGTTAAAGTATTTTAACATAAAAAACAGCGGCTGTCAATGAAATGGTCTGACCACCAAAAAACAAGCCGCTATTTTTTTATCCTTAATTCTGAAATTCTGATTTCTTAACGATTTTTTATTGTCTCCCATACTTCTTCGGGTGTATCGCAAAAGATCTCTGCTCCATGCTCCGTGAGGCATGCACGGTCACGAAAACCCCATGTCACACTGATACACGGCAGTCCGGCATTCCTTGCAGTCGCCAGATCCACCTCAGAATCTCCGATATAAATGGCATCTTCTGCTTTGGCACCCAGCTCCCGCAGAGCTGTGTACACCGTGTCAGGTGCCGGTTTTTTTCTCACTCCTGCCGCCTCATTCTCACCGATCGCAACATTGATATACTGCTTGAAATAGATCTCATTCAGTTGTTTGACGGCTGCATCCAGTTTGTTCGATACAATCGCTATCCCGATACCAGCCTCCTGCAGTTGTTTCATCAGATCCATGACTCCATCATAAGGGCGGGTATGGTCGTTACTATGTTGGGCATAATGCGCGCGGAACGCTGCAAATACGTTCTCGAAATCCGCGTTGTCTTCCGGCTTCTCGATGCCTAATGCGCGCAGCATCAACAGCTTGACTCCGTTACCGACAAACCGGCGTACTTCATCGATCGTGCGTGTCGGATACCCATACTGTGCCAGCGCCGCGTTGGTGCTGGCACACAAATCCTCCAATGTGTTCAGCAATGTGCCATCCAGATCAAATATGGCTGCTTTTATACTCATTTGTGTCATCTCCTATTTGAAGAGCCCACGGCTGTGGTCTCCTGTTATTTATGCTTACATTTCAGCAGTTCGATGATGTATTCATAGACCCGCTGTGTAGATGCGATCGACAGTTTTTCCTCGAACGTGTGAATGCCGATCATATCCGGTCCGATGGAGATTCCATCGAGATCCTTAATCTTGCCTGCCAGTATACCGCACTCGAGTCCTGCATGGATCGCCTCGACGGTCGGCTCCTTGCCGTACATCTTCTCATAGATGCGGACTGCATCCTTCCTCATCACAGAATCCTGCTTATACTCCCATGCCGGATAGACACCGATCACATCGACACTGCCGCCGACATACTCTACCATCTGTTTGATTCGCTCGGTGAGAGTATCACGCGCGCTGATCACAGAGCTGCGCACGGCAAACTCCAGATGCAGTTCCTTCTCGTTCAGCTCCATAATGCCCATGTTTAAGGAAGTCTCTACCAGTCCTGTGATATTGGCGCTCATGGACTGGATGCCACCCGGCAGATTGTTGACCAGCAACGAGACTGCACGCGCACTCTCCTGTATCAGCACGGGAACACCTGTGACCGTCTTCTCTGTCAGCTCCATATGCAGATCGGGATCTGTCACAGCATACTCGTGCTGCAGATGCTCCATCGTCTCATGCAGACATGACAGTAATGCATCCTTCATTTCCGCTGCACATACAAGACATACCGCAGACTCACGCGGGATCGCATTCTGCTTCGCGCCTCCGGCGAGTGCTGCGATGCCAAACGCGATTCCTTTTCGCTCCAGTGCAAGCAGCAGGCGTCCTGCCACGAGGTTGGCATTTGCTCTGCCCTTATCGATCTCAACACCGGAATGTCCGCCCTTTAAGCCTTTCACTGCCACGTTCACTGCAATGCCGTCTGTCTGTTCATATCCAACCGGCAGATGGCAGATACTGCTGTTGCCGCCTGCGCAGCTGACAGTCATTACACCTTCTACCTCAGAATCGATATTGAGTAGCTTGTGTCCATGCAGCATAGACAGATCTATGCCGGATGCTCCCTCCATGCCGACTTCCTCGGACACAGTGATCACGATCTCCAGACGCGGATGTGCGATCTCCGGTGAATCAAGAATCGCCAGTGCATATGCGACTGCGATACCGTCATCTCCTCCGAGAGTCGTCCCCTGCGCGGTCACATAATCGCCATCGATCATGAGCTTTAAGCCGTCATTCTCAAAATCAATCTCCACGCCCGGCTCTTTTTCACATACCATATCCATATGACCCTGTATGATAATGGGTTCCTCATTCTCATAACCTGCTGTCGCGGGTGCGATCATGACTACATTATACAGATCATCCTGATAATGCTCGAGACCGTGCTCCTTTGCAAAATTTACCAGATAATCACTGATCTTTTTCTCCTTGTAAGAGGGATGCGGGATACTACAGATATCCTCAAAATAGTGGAATACTTTGTTTGGCTCTAATTGTTCCAATATACGCATGCTGATGCCTTCTTTCTTTTATTTATTGTAACTGTTTGGTGCCCTCACAGTTACGATTTATTTTCTTATTTTCAGGGTTCCGGGTAGTTACTTTTTATTCTCATATACGATAAAACAGGAATTATGCAATGTTTTGATATATGTGCTCAGGCGCTCATAGAGCGGCTCAGCTTCCTGTCCATATTTTTCTTTTACTAATTTTCCGATCTCATAGACATTTCGTTTCCCATCCATCTGATTCCAGATAAATGATCCCATGCCTTCCAGCTCGATCCAACTGATCTTCGGACGCTTGAAAAAAATCTGTGCAATCCGGTTGAACAGACCTCTGTTTAACATACCAACCTCTATCATTCCTTTTTCGTTGGTTCGATATTCATAAAGTGAGTTGTGTTTGGGAATATAATCCAAAAAATTGTCAGCTTTTTTCTTTGCCATGAATACTCCTTACATTTAGGGGCTGCACATCCCGGTCATTCCCGGAATGGCAGCCCCCTCATACGAACGTATGATTAGTTCTTTTTTGACTTTTTTGAAACTACTGCAAACAATGTAGCGGTCAGTGCTGCAAAAATAACCAGACCGCCCCAGTTGCCGAGACTAAACGGCAGGCAGTTTCCAATGATATCACCAAGGGATGTACCACCAACCTTGATGACAGCAAATACTGCCAGCAGGATACCTACGAGTCCCTCTCCTGCGATCAGGCCGGAACAATACAGAACACCACGGTCGATGCCCTCTTTGTTGTTACCTTTACGCTCGAAGAACCAGCGGACAGCTCCACCGACCATCATCGGTGTACTCAGGTAGATCGGCAGATACAGACCTACCGCAAACGGCAGAACCGGAATACCGAGGATCTCTACTACGATCGCAATACCGACACCGACAAATACGAGGTTCCAGGGCAGGTTGCCACCCATAACACCCTCTACGACCATCTTCATCAGCATCGCCTGCGGTGCAGGGAGTTCCGATGTACCATAACTCCATGCATTGTTAAACAGGTATAAAATGCCACCGATCGCCAGTGCAGATACAACGACACCGATCAACTCACCGATCTGCTGCTTCTTCGGTGTAGCACCGACAATATAACCGGTCTTTAAATCCTGTGAAGTATCACCTGCCACGGCTGCGATAATACAGATGACTGTACCGATCGCGATCGCGGATACCATACCGGGATATCCGATCATTCCGCTCGCCTTGAGCAGCATCGTAGCGATCAGCAGTGTTGCGATCGCCATACCTGATACCGGGTTATTCGAACTTCCGACGATACCTACCATACGTGAAGATACAGTCGCAAAGAAGAATCCACAGATAACGATGATGATCGCTCCGATCAGGTTCACCGGAATCGCCGGGATCAGCCACATAGCAATCGCTATGACACCGATTCCGATGAGAACGATGTTCATGCTCAGATCCTGTGCGGTACGACTGCTATCGTTAGCGCTGCCACCTTTGAGTCCCTTCATCGCATCACGGAACGTGCGGACGATCATCGGCAGAGACTTGATCAGACTCAGAATACCGCCACATGCAACCGCACCTGCACCGATATAACGGATATAGGTACTCCAGATCGCATCCGGGCTAAAGGTAGAGATCGGCTCTGTTCCGGGGAACATCACCATATCGCCACCAAACAGTGCGATCAGAGGCATCAGTGCGAACCATGCGACCGTACCACCCGCTAACAGGTAAGAAGAGATCTTCGGTCCACAGATATATCCGACACCGAGCAATGCAGGCAATGTATCCATACCGATACCGGAACCCTTGTATGCTTTGATCTCAAAAGCAACCTCACTCGGGAATGCTTTCAGACCATCTGCGATAAACTTGTACACTGCTGCGATACCAAGTCCTGTAAATACAGTACTTGCCTTTGCTCCACCAGACTCACCGGCGAGCAGCACCTCCGCACATGCCGTTCCCTCAGGATAAGGCAGTGTACCATGCTCTTTTACGATCAATGCAGACCGCAGCGGAATCATGAATAAGACTCCGAGAATACCACCGACCAGAGTAATCAGCGCGATCTCAGCCAGCGAAGGATAAGCTACGCCACCCTCATCAGCCCACATGAAGATCGCAGGTAATGTAAAGATTGCTCCTGCTGCTACAGACTCCCCGGCAGAACCGATGGTCTGTACTATATTATTTTCCAGAATGGAATCACGACGTAAAATGAAGCGGATCACACCCATTGAAATAACTGCGGCAGGAATCGATGCGGATACGGTCATTCCGACACGCAGTCCAAGGTACGCATTAGCGCCGCCAAACAATACGGCCAGAAGGATACCGAGAATCACTGATACAACAGATAACTCAGGTAACACCTTGTCCGCAGGGATGTACGGCTTGAATTCTTTTTCGTTAGACATACTATCTAATCCCCTTTGTATTTTTTTATCTTACATTTTTCATTTCAAGCAGCATAAGAAACTACAAATATAAGACAGTGCTTTTTTATTATAACGAACGTATAAAACCCTGTCAACCGCCTATTTTATAAGGCTTTTCCGCGTTGTCGCAGCACCGCATTATCGCGTTAAAACATTTTCTGATTAAATCGAATTATATAACGATCGTCAGAATTGCGGCTGCGGCCACTGCCCCGATCGCCACTGTGAGCAGCCCTTTTCTGCGATAGGCGAGTATCAGTGCCACGGTCATTCCTCCCAATGATGGAATCCATGCACCTGCAGAGGTAAATACTGCCGGAAATGTCATTGCCGCCAACACCCCATATGGTATGTATTCGAGAAACGAGCGGATATAAATGTTCGTGATCTTCTTCTTTACCAGCACAAACGGCAATGCACGTAATAGATAGGTAACAACCGCCATCACTGCTACATATTTGAAATACATCAACAGACTAAGCATGTGACACCTCCTCACAACCGGTCTCACCTGCGGCATTGTCCTCACCCGCAGCGAGCGGATGTCTCCATGCACCGCAGGCTGCTGCGATGACTGCACACAGAGTCACAGACATACCACTTGACAGCTTGATAAACGGCACATAATGAATGACACAGCTCAGTACTGCCGCTAATAATACGACCTCCAACACCGGCCGGCTATCTCTGGCTTTTGGTATGATGATCGCCAGAAACATGCCATAGATCGCGATCCCGAACACTTCTGCTACCTGTGCGGGCACAACTTCCCCGAGCAACGCGCCTGCCAGTGTTCCGACTGCCCAGCCCAGATACGGTGTGAGCGATAATCCGGCAAAATACCCCTTGCTGACCGGTTTTTCCTGTGACATTGCCACTGCAAATATCTCATCCGTGACACACATTGCAAGTATCCAGCGCGCGATTCCACGAAACCTGTCATCTACCTTCTGTGTCAGCGAGATCGACATCAGAAGATACCTCAGATTAATAAAAAACTGCGCAATCACCATCTCGATGAGTGCGCCACCCTCCATCATCAGTGACAATCCGGCAAACTGGCCGGCAGATGTCACATTCGTGAGTGATATGAATGTCGCCTGCCACCATGACAGTCCCATGCCGACACCCAGCAGACCAAATGTAAAGGACACCGACAGGTATCCCAGACAAATCGGTATACCGTCACGGAGCCCTTTGCTAAAATTCTGTTCCATGTTCTGATCCCCTCGTATTGATTCATTTGTGAGTATTACACTTTTTCGGTTGTTTGTCCCCTTTGCTTATGTTACACTACATACAGTGGCTTGCAGGCCAACTATACACATATTCAAAGGAGTATTTTATATGAGTAAAGGTATCGCATCAAAGAGCACCTGGGTGCTCATTATGCTCGTATTGATCGGCGCCGTGCTCGGCAGCTTTATCGGCAATCTCGCCTCATCAGGCACATTACCATGGCTCAATTATGGCAAAACCTTCGGTCTGACAAGCCCGATCGTACTCGATCTGGCAGTATTGACCCTCACCTTTGGATTGACGATTCATTTCAGCATCGCGACGATCCTGGGTATCATTCTCGCCATTCTCATATACCGTTTTATTTAAGTCCGGACACCGATCTATTTACAGTTACAGATTATAGTCACAGAGAGCTGCTAATCAAGCAGCTCTCTTACCATCTGTGCATCAAATGTCACACATTTTACATGTTCTACTTCTATCCGGTACAGTGCATTTGCCGCAATGTGCTCTGCTGCCTGCTCCAGATCACGAATACCACTCGTATCTGCATAGCGCGCTACGACCGCATCCAATGCCTCATCCGTCATGATACACTCATCATCCCGCAGACTCATCCGACGCAATACTTTTGGCAATGAAAAGCGTGAGAAAATGATCTTTTTCTCCTCCGCCGTATAATCAGGAATATCTATCACCGCAAAGCGCGACATGAGCGGTGCGCTGATCTGCGACTTGTCATTTGCCGTAGCGATCGGATACACGCCGAACGTCGGTATCATACATTCCATATAGTTATCTGTAAATCCGAGATTATCCAGCAATGTCAGAAGCACGTCTGCCGGATTGCCGTTGCCTTTGCCGGCTGCTGCCTTGTCCAGCTCATTGATGATAAACACCAGATTTGACTCGCCAGCCATCGAAAATGCATCCATGATGATACCCGGCTTCGCATTCGCATAGATTCTGGAGCTTCCGGTCAACTGCTCCGGATCATTGATCGAACTCATATCGAGCGTCGTCCACGGCAGCTTCAAAATACGTGCCACCGCATAAGCGATCTGGGATTTGCCGGTGCCCGCAGGTCCGACCAACAGCAGACCGTATGCCGGCAGCGTATGTGTCCGGTTGATCTGAATGATCGTCTCGATGATACGCTGTTTCACACGTTCCATTCCATATAATTCCTCATCCAGAATGCGTCTGGCCTCATCCGGATCGATCGCCTCGAAATAATCACTCTTCCACTGCACATTCATCATGATCGATAACGCACGCTGCGCATGTCTGCGCTCCTCCGGCGATACTTCATGTGAACGGGCGACTGCCAGATTTCTGCGCGCCCACAGACGGATATTATCCGGCAGCGTGCGGCCCGCACAGTTCATGAAATCCGTAATGCTCTGGATGCTTGTGAGCTTCATGCTGTCGCCCACTTCTTCCTTATCATCCTCATCTTCGGCTTCTTCCTCCGGCGCGTTGCTCGCGAGCAGCCGGTCGATCATAAACTGTAAAAATCCATCCTCGGCCGACAGCTTTGTGCCACCGCCAAACGCGATCTCCCGAATCTTGTATACCGCATAGCCCTCCGGCCGGTTCTCTCCGGAAAGACGCACGTTAATATGATTTTCACCCAGCCATTTCAACAGACCGACAAATCTCGCATCGATCCTTCTGATATCTGCACTGAATATACCATCTTCCTCCTGAAATTCAAAAGAAGTACGTTTGGAAGGATTGGTAAACACTCCGCAGGAATGGTGCTTCCATGCGCGTGCAGTGTTATCCAATAGCATAATCGGCTGCTCCGCTGTCGGCTGCGCCTGATTCGAGCGAAATGTCTCGTAAGTACACTCTGCCTGTTTGTTGTCCGCTGGCGCATTCGTAAAATCAAATACTGGCATGATTTTTCTCCTTTGTCATCTTCTTACTCTTTGCCGTTCCAACAGTAGGTACACAGCTTACAGGGATCCACACCGGTCGCCTCCAGCATATCATCCAGCCGGTTAAAGCGCAGAGAGGTAAACTTCAGTTCTTTGCAGATCTCTGCCACCATCTGCTCATACTTTTCGGACTCCGGATCGGCGTATTCCTGCAACACTTCCTCAGTGACTTTTCCGTTTTCGAGCCGCTCAATCACACGTCTCGCAATCAGATCCATCTCTGAGTTGGAGCGTGAGAAATTCAGATATTTACAACCGTATAACAAGGGCGGGCATGCCGGTCTGATATGTACCTCTTTCGCACCGCTCTCATACAGATATTCGGTTGTCTCACGCAGCTGTGTACCACGCACGATCGAATCGTCAATGAGCAGGATGCTCTTTCCTGCAATCAGATCATTGACCGCCAGCATCTTCATCTTGGCAATGAGATTACGCTTGCTCTGCATCGTCGGCATAAACGAACGCGGCCAGGTAGGTGTATATTTAATGAAAGGACGCGAGAACGGGATGCCCGATTCATTGGCATAACCGACCGCATGAGCTGTACCAGAGTCAGGCACACCTGCTACGATATCCGGCTTCACATGATCCCGCTGAGCCATCTTGGCGCCGCAATTATATCGCATCTGCTCCACACTGATGCCTTCATAAGAACTAGCCGGGTAACCGTAATATACCCAGAGGAATGTACAGATCTTCATATCTTTTTGCGGATCTGACAATGTAATACAATTTTTTTCTGTAATCACTACGATCTCTCCGGGGCCAAGTTCCTTATAATCATGATAGCCCAGATTTTTATACGCATAATTCTCAAATGATGCACAGAATCCATCTTCTTTTCTGCCGATGACGAGCGGTGTACGTCCCATGCGGTCGCGTGCTGCATAGATACCTGCCTGATTCAGCAGCAGAATCGACATGGAGCCTTCGATAATATCCTGTACGAACCGGATACCTTCGATGAGATTGGCCTTGGTATTGATCAGTGCCGCTACCAGTTCAGTCGCATTGACCTCTCCGGTACTCATCTCCTGAAAATGTGCATGTCCCTGATCAAACAGCATCTGAATCAGCTCATCCTGATTGTTGATCTTGCCAACTGTCGTGATCGCATATGTGCCATGATGGGAACGGATGATCAGTGGCTGCGGCTCATAATCCGAAATACAGCCAATGCCATATTTTCCTTCCATCTCCTGCACATCCTTATCGAACTTCGTCCGGAACGGTGCATTCTCTATATTATGGATCGCACGGTTGAAACCGTTCGGTCCATAGACAGTCATTCCACCTCGTCTCGTTCCGAGATGTGAATGATAATCAATTCCAAAAAACAGATCAAATACGCAGTCTTCCTGTGACGCTACTCCAAAAAATCCACCCATTGTGCTAGTCCTCTCTTTTATTCTCTGTCGTTCGCAAGCTATATAAGCCCAATGTGATTAGTATAGCACAAGGTCTGCCGCAAGTGCACGGAAAATGAAAAATTTACGCATTTTTTCTGTATCTGTCAATCCAATGTCAGCCGTTTGGACATATTGACCAGAAAATCTGCATTGCTGGGTCGTTTCCTGGCCCGGTCAAACGGATACGGATAATAACGTGATACCTCCTCGTCCGACATTGACGAAAATGCCGCCTGCAAAGATATACGGATCGCCCGCTCTACACCCGCCCTGGTCGCATGATAGCGCTGTGCAATCAGCGGATAGAGATCCCGTGTGATCTGAACCTGCTCATTCCCATCCCAGTGTATCAACAGTTCGATTCCTTCTGCGATATAAGAAAATCCGACATATTTTTGCCTGAACCCCATATGCAGCAGTTCCCGTTCGATATAATTTCTCGTGACTACATCTGCCTGTTCACTCGTCAGCTCACGATAGGTATAACCCGAATCTGTAACAGTCGCGAGGCGGCTGTACGGATACAGCCTGTAAGCGATGTCTATCAGACGCTGTGGCGAATCATCATTTCTTCCTTTCTGACAGATATAGTCGATCCCATGACAACGCAGATACTCCAACACTGCCGCCGAGCCGGACTCCGTCATAGCAATCATCAACGGACGCGGCTGTACCATGCACTCTATCTGTTCCAACAGGGATATTCCATTCCCTTCTGCCAGATCCATCTCCAAAAACAGGATATCCGTCCTGTGCATCTGCATATACTCTATCGCACAGCTCTCACTGCCTGTACAAAAGGCAACACTCATCTCCGGCATCCGGCTCACTGCTTCTGTCAGTGTGCGGCAGATCTCTCCATCCCCTGCAGCAATGACTACCTCCAACCGTCTCATTTAACATCCCCCATTGACTCCGATTCCCCCAACAGTTACTTATATTCGTTATTATAATCTGTCAAAATAACATTTATCAAGCCGACTGCGCGTTGTCAGTTATTACCATCTTTTATGTCGGTGAAACCATACATCAAATTGATACTATCTTTATTGTCAGTTGTATGCTTCGCATCTGCTGCATACATCATTTACACGCGCAAAGCATTCTTTTTGGAGGTACCAATAATGATCGATACACTAGGTGCCCGTATTACACGCCTACGTGAACAGGCTGGCCTGTCCCAGACAGAGCTTGCCAAGCGGCTGCACGTTAGCCGCTCTACGGTTCAATCGTGGGAAAGCGGACACTCCTGCCCCTGTACAGATAAAATAGTTGCACTTTCCAGGTTGTTCCACGCATCTACGGATTACCTGTTGGACTGTGAAAATGAACATACCATCTGTCTGGATACGTACAGCGACCATGAACAGGCATTGGTGTTACGTCTCCTGCAGTATTTCGACGAAAACCCGGATCCGGATCACAAACCGGCCGATCCTGCAAAATAAATATGTATGCGCCTCCCGGCAGCACAAAACATGTGCGTCGGGAGCTTTTTCGTTTTCATGCATCTCATATATACC
>JBNMKT010000015.1:0-23678 GCA_050874485.1 bacterium | reverse complement strand
AGGAAGGAACACCGGAAGAAGTGTTCGATGCCGGAAATACGAGATTGCAGGAATTTTTAGGAAAATACGATGCGGATTAGCAGATAATAAAAAAGGACGACGGCGGTCGTCCTTTTTGCATGCTCTATTTCTGGATGCTCTCATATGCTTCGCGGCAAGCCTTCGCGAGCTGATCGCCGCAGGAAGTATTTTTAAAACCGCAGTGAATGCCGCCGATGCGCTTCTCTACCTCATCGACAGTCATGCCTTCTACGAGCTTCGGGATCGCTTTCAGATTGCCATCGCAGCCGCCGGTGAATCTGACATTGTGTACGATATCGCCGTCCAGTTCCAGTTCAATCAGAGAAGAGCAGGTGCCTTTTGTTCTATATGTGTAGTTCATCGTTAGATCCTCCTTTGTGTCAGATATGTTTCCGGTTATTTTAGCACGCGCGTCCCACAAATGCAAGAGGTACTATCCGGGACAGGATTATTGGGAAACGACAGTGCCTGCCTGTTCAAAAATCGTTTACAAAAGGTTCACATCACACCTACTTGTGGAAAATAAGCAAACGTGTTAGAATATAACAGTTAATGTGCATATAGCATAAAAAAGGTAAGGCGGCTTACCGGACAT
Organism: bacterium; assembly: GCA_050874485.1. Taxonomy (GTDB): domain Bacteria; phylum Bacillota; class Clostridia; order Lachnospirales; family Lachnospiraceae; genus W0P33-017. The sequence continues at coordinate 23,062 of JBNMKT010000015.1, read as the reverse complement.
AGTTAGGAGTATCATATGAACCTGATAGAAAAAATGTTTGGAACCCACAGCGAGCGCGAGGTCAAGAGACTGATGCCGTTGGTAGATAAAATAGATGCCCTTCGTCCGCAGATGAAGGCATTGTCCGACGAACAGCTTGCTGACAAGACGAAAGAATTCAAGGAACGCCTGGCAAATGGCGAGACATTAGATGATTTATTGGTAGAGGCATACGCAGTTGTCCGTGAGGCAGCAGTCCGTGTGCTTGGTATGGAGCATTACCGTGTACAGCTTCTCGGTGGAATCGTTCTGCATCAGGGACGAATCGCAGAGATGAGAACCGGTGAAGGAAAGACACTGGTGGCGACGCTTCCGGCATATCTGAATGCGCTGGAGGGCAAAGGTGTCTGCATCGTCACTGTCAACGATTATCTGGCAAAGCGTGATGCCGATGAGATGGGACAGGTTCACGAGTTTTTGGGATTAAAGGTCGGCTGCGTGCTCAACAGCATGGACAACGACGAGCGCAGGGAGATGTACAACTGCGATATTACTTATGTGACAAATAACGAACTGGGATTTGATTATCTGCGAGATAACATGGTCATCTACAAGGAACAGCTCGTACAGCGCGGACTGCACTATGTCATCATCGATGAGGTCGACTCCGTATTGATCGATGAGGCGCGGACACCGCTGATCATCTCCGGTCAGAGCGGAAAGTCAACCAGACTGTATGAGGCGTGTGATATTCTGGCGCGTCAGATGCAGCGTGGTGAGGCGAGCGGAGAGTTCAACAAGATGGATGCACTCATGGGTGTAGAGATCGAGGAGACCGGAGACTTTATCGTAAATGAGAAGGACAAGGTCATCAACCTGACAGAACAGGGTGTCGCGAAGGTCGAGCAGTTCTTCAAGATCGAGAATCTCGCTGATGCCGAGAACCTTGAGATCCAGCACAATATCATTTTAGCGCTGCGTGCGCATAACCTGATGTTCCGTGACAAAGATTATGTCGTAAAAGATGATGAGGTGCTCATCGTAGACGAATTTACCGGACGTATCATGCCCGGCCATCGTTATTCGGACGGACTGCATCAGGCGATTGAGGCGAAGGAGCATGTAAAGGTCAAGAGAGAGAGCCGTACACTGGCGACGATCACGTTCCAGAACTTCTTTAATAAATTTGACAAAAAATCCGGTATGACCGGTACTGCCCTCACAGAGGAGAAGGAGTTCCGTGACATTTATGGCATGGACGTGGTCGAGATCCCGACGAACAAGCCGGTGATCCGTATCGATCATCAGGATGCTGTATACAAGACGAAAAAAGAAAAATTCCATGCAGTCGTAGAGGATATCAAGGCATCCCATGCCAAGGGACAGCCTGTACTGGTCGGTACGATCACGATCGAGACATCCGAGATGCTCTCACGTATGCTGAACAAAGAAGGCATCAAGCATCAGGTATTGAACGCAAAGTTCCATGAGATGGAGGCTGAGATCGTATCACACGCCGGAGAGCATGGCACAGTTACGATCGCGACAAACATGGCAGGCCGTGGTACGGATATCAAGCTTGATCCAGAGTCCGTAGCGGCAGGAGGACTCAAGATCATCGGTACAGAGCGTCACGAGTCACGCCGTATTGATAATCAGCTGCGTGGTCGTTCCGGTCGACAGGGAGATCCCGGTGAATCCAAGTTCTATATCTCACTGGAAGACGATCTGATGCGTCTGTTCGGATCTGAAAAGCTGATGAATATGTTCAACGCCCTGGGTGTACCCGAAGGTGAGGAGATCCAGCACAAGATGCTGACGAATGCGATCGAGAAGGCTCAGATGAAGATCGAGAGCAACAACTTTGGAATCCGTAAAAACCTGCTCGATTATGATCAGGTCAACAATGACCAGCGTGAGATCATATATGAGGAGCGTGCCCGCGTATTGAATGGCGAGAGCATGCGCGATGCGATCTACAAGATGATGACTGATTTCGTGGAAAATGCGGTAGATACCTGTATTTCGGATGATGTTCCCTCAGAGGAATGGGATGTTGTCGAACTCAATCAGATCATTATCCCGGTTATTCCGATGGAGCCGGTGACACCTGATGAGGTGAAAGACTACAAGAATGCAAAAGAGCTCAAGCATGTACTCAAGGAGCGTGCGGTCAAGCTGTATGAGGCGAAGGAAGCAGAATTCCCTGAGCCGGAAGCAGTCCGTGAGCTCGAGCGTGTCGTATTGCTCAAGACGATTGACAGCAAGTGGATGGCTCATATCGATGATATGGATCAGCTGCGTCAGGGTATCGGCCTGCAGTCCTTTGCACAGAGAGATCCGCTCGTTGAGTACAAGCTGGCCGGATTTGAGATGTTCGATGCAATGACGGCTGCGATCGCAGAAGACACTCTGCGCATGCTGTTCCATGTCAAGGTAGAGCAGAAGGTAGAGCGTGAGCAGGTAGCAAAAGTAACAGGAACAAACAAGGATGAATCTCTTGCGGCAGCGCCGAAAAAGCGTGAAGTGAAGAAGGTATATCCGAATGATCCCTGCCCTTGCGGAAGCGGTAAAAAATACAAGCAGTGCTGTGGCAGACAGGCATAGAGGATGAGAGACTACTGTTCAGGACCGGGTGCACCGGTTCTGAGCAGTTTTGACTATAGGTGGAGAAAAATGATGAAAAAAGATTGGATGCATCGTGTATGTGGATGCCTTCTTATGATAGGCTGGCTGCTGTGCATGACAGGAACGCCCATACAGGCAGCGACCGTTCATAGCACGGCACAGATCCGTGCCTGCATGGAACGCGCATTTGAAGATGGGGATTCCCAGGTAAATCTCACGATAGGCCGCACGTTTGCAGTCAGTGAATATGACGCAAAGCGCGAGGCGGAGAATTATGCACAGGAACTGGTCTCCATGCTGGAGCAGACGGCGCTTAAGAATGGCAGGCTTATGTGCGGCACGAGCTACACATATACGATTGCGGGCGATCATGACAGTGTCACATACAATTTTGATATTTCCTCACAGTTTACCAAGAAGGTCACAGTCGTAAAATCAGAAAAAGATGCCTATAAGCATGCATTGAAGGCATTGAAGCAGCGCGACTATAAAACGAGCTTCTATGCAGATGGTGCGCTGTATTATGAGACATTTGTATTGGCATTGCAGCATCATCCCGAATATAATTACAATCTGGTCATCTGGAAGAGTACCGACGGGACATTCGGCTACCGCGCCGGAAATGAACTGAGCAGTACACAGATTACAGCCAAGATGAAGCAGGCAAATAAAAAAGCGAATGCGATCATTGACCGTATTATCACAGGTAATATGACACGCAAGCAGAAGATGCGCGCGATACATAATTATCTGGTGAAAAACTGCGCTTACGATGAGTCGGCACGCGAATACGGTTATGACGATGCGTATACGGCATACGGCTGTCTCGTGAAAAAGACTGCAGTCTGCCAGGGCTATGCGGGGGCATTTAATCTGCTGGCTGCAAAAGCGGGCATCTGCTCGATCGCTGTACCCGGGGAGGCGGGCGGTGGTTCGCACGCATGGAATTATGTGAAAAACGGTGGCGACTATCGCTATATCGATGTGACATGGGACGACCCGGTGCCTGATCAGGGTCCGAAGGCTGCCGTGAGCCAGATTTATTTTTATCGGACACAGGCACAATTGGAACTGACCCATACATGGGATAAGGTAGAGAATGCAAAAAAATATGTGGATTATGCGTCAGTGCTGTAAAAACGACAGCGAACAAATGTTCTGATATCTATGGACAAAATTATCTTTCTATGGTATAACGAATGCTATAAAACAGATAATTTTGTCCATATTTTTAGTAAGAGGGGCTGCGCGTTGTATCAGACCCCGGAGTTTATTGGGAGAAAATACATGGATCATTTCAAATTACATTCGGAATATCAGCCGACCGGCGACCAGCCACAGGCGATTGACAGGCTCGTAAAAGGTTTTCAGGAGGGTAACCAGTTTGAGACATTGCTCGGTGTGACCGGCTCCGGTAAGACATTTACGATGGCGAATGTTATTCAAAAATTAAATAAACCGACGCTGATTATCGCACACAACAAGACGCTGGCGGCACAGCTCTATGGAGAGTTCAAGGAATTCTTCCCGGAGAATGCAGTTGAGTATTTTGTATCCTACTATGATTATTATCAGCCGGAGGCGTATGTGCCGTCTTCGGATACTTATATTGCCAAGGATTCTTCGATCAATGAGGAGATCGACAAGCTGCGGCTGTCCGCAACTGCATCACTCATCGAACGCAAGGATGTCATTGTTGTATCGAGCGTGTCGTGTATCTATGGTCTGGGCAGCCCGGAGGATCTGTTCTCCATGATGGTATCACTGCGGCCGGGCATGGAAGTAGACCGCGATGATGTGCTGCGCGCACTGGTAGACATCCAGTACACGAGAAACGAGATGGATTTTCATCGCGGTACATTCCGTGTACACGGTGATGTCGTAGAGATCTTTCCGGCAAACAACAGTGAACGCGCGATCCGTGTCGAGTTTTTCGGGGATGAGATCGACCGGATCACGGAGATTGATGTGCTGACCGGGGAGATCAAGGCGAGCCTTGAGCATGTGGCGATCTTTCCTGCATCGCATTATGTCGTGCCAAAAGAGAAGATATTGGCGGCATGCGACAATATAGAAAAAGAATTAGAGGAACGTGTGCGTTACTTCAAGGGCGAGGACAAGCTGATCGAGGCCCAGCGTATCGCGGAGCGCACAAATTTTGACGTAGAGATGCTGCGTGAGACCGGATTTTGCAGTGGTATCGAGAACTATTCGAGACATCTTGCGGGTACACCAGCGGGTGCGACACCGCTGACGCTGATGAATTATTTTAACGATGAATTTCTGATTATTATCGATGAGTCGCATATTACATTACCCCAGGTACGCGGTATGTATGCCGGAGACCGCTCGCGTAAGATGACACTTGTGGAATATGGATTCCGTCTGCCGTCTGCGCTTGATAACCGACCGCTCAATTTTGAAGAATTTGAGCAGAAGATTGACCAGATGCTGTTTGTGTCCGCGACACCCGGTGAATATGAGGAACAGCACGAGCTGTTGCGTGCAGAGCAGATTATTCGTCCGACAGGCTTGCTCGATCCCAGGATCGAGGTGCGACCGGTTGAGGGACAGATCGACGATCTGATCGGAGAAGTGAATAAAGAGACGAAAAACGGAAATAAAGTGCTCATTACTACGTTGACCAAGCGCATGGCAGAAGATCTGACTGATTACATGAAGGAGGTCGGCATCCGCGTCAAATACCTGCATTCAGATATCGATACCTTAGAGCGCGCAGAGATTATCCGTGATCTGCGTCTGGATGTATTTGATGTGCTGGTCGGTATCAACCTGCTGCGGGAGGGACTTGATATTCCAGAGATCACGCTGGTCGCGATCCTCGACGCAGATAAGGAGGGATTCCTGCGATCGGAGACCTCGCTGATACAGACGATTGGACGAGCTGCACGAAACAGTGACGGACATGTCATTATGTATGCGGATAAGATCACGGATTCGATGCGCGTGGCGATCGATGAGACCGAGCGTCGCCGTGCGATCCAGCAGGCATACAACGAGGAGCACGGCATTACACCGACCACAATCAAGAAGTCTGTGCGCGATCTGATTGCGATCTCCAAGAAAGTCGCGCAGGAAGAACTGAATTTTGCAAAGACACCGGAATCCATGAACCGTGGCGAACTCGAGAAGCTGATCAAGGAAGTAGAAAAGAAGATGAAAGCAGCAGCCGCAGACCTCAATTTCGAGGCGGCCGCCGAGCTGCGTGACCGCATGGTAGACTTGCGCAAGATGCTCGAAGACACGGAGGACAATGATCGCGCGTTGAAAAAGAAGAAAAAATGATTCATGTGTGATATGGGGACGCAGCCTGTTGTCCGCGGACTTTTGTCAGACGCTTATGCGTGTACGGGAAATCACGCGGGGCGGCACAAAGTAAAATCAAAATCAGATTTTCTTTGCTGCCGTGATAGAGGCTGATGAACATTATCTCCACGTGACCCGCACGCATAAAGGTCATGACAAAATGCCCGCGGGCAATAGGCTGCTGTTTTACGACATGCGTTATATTACTTTTTTATACGTGTTATATGAATGGATCTGCATATTTTGCGTGTGGAAAAGGAATTGGTTATTTGAGAATTTTCTATTAGCAGTGTGTTTTCATCGGCAGGAGATTTCGTCAGAGTCTTTATGCGACCGGGAGCGCGCGGGAAACATATAGTGGCAGAGAAGATGCGGCAGCAAAGAAACGCCGGTTTCGCGTTTGCTTTGTGCCGTGCGCGTGGGTTCAAGGGAAAGCATAAGACTTGACGAAACTCCTGCTGGGGAAAATACACGTCTGGGTAGTCAATAAAATAGTATTTACATATATAGTGAACAATAAGAAAGGTACACATCATGAAAGAACGTAAATATATAAAAATACGTGGTGCCTGTGAGCACAACCTGAAAAATATAGATCTCGACATTCCGCGGGACGAATTTGTCGTACTCACTGGACTGAGTGGATCAGGAAAATCCTCGCTGGCATTCGATACGATCTATGCCGAGGGACAGCGCCGCTATATGGAGTCATTGTCCTCCTATGCCCGCCAGTTCCTCGGTCAGATGGAAAAGCCAAACGTGGAAAAGATCGAAGGCCTGTCTCCGGCGATCTCCATTGATCAGAAATCCACGAACCGAAACCCCAGATCGACTGTCGGTACAGTGACGGAGATCTATGACTACTTCCGGCTACTGTATGCGCGTATCGGCATCCCGCATTGCCCGAAATGTGGTCGTGAGATCCGCAGACAGACCGTGGATCAGATGGTCGATCAGATCATGGAACTGCCCGAACGCACCAAGATCCAGTTGCTGGCGCCGGTTGTGCGCGGGCGAAAGGGCACGCATGTCAAGCTGTTTGAACAGGCGAGACGCAGTGGCTACGTGCGTGCGATCGTAGATGGCAGCATGTATGAGCTGACCGAGGAGATCACGCTGGACAAAAATATTAAGCACAACATTGAGATTGTCGTAGATCGACTGGTTGTAAAAGCGGGCATCGAGAAGCGCCTGACAGACTCTATCGAAAACGTGTTGGAGCTGGCAGACGGCCTGCTCGTTGTAGATGTGGCAGATGCAGAACCGATGAATTTTTCAATGAGTTTTGCGTGCCCGGACTGTGGGATCAGCATCGATGAGATCGAGCCGCGCAGTTTCTCGTTCAACAATCCATTCGGCGCGTGTCCGGAGTGTTTCGGACTCGGCTATAAGATGGAGTTTCATGAGGATCTGATGATTCCGGACAAGAAGCTTTCGCTCAGTGAAGGCGCGATCCAGGTTATGGGATGGCAGTCCTCGACTGATCCAAAGAGCTATACCTATGCGATCTTAAAGGCATTATCACAGGCATATGGCTTCAGTCTGGATACGCCGTACCGTGAATTGCCTGCGCAGATCCGTCATATGCTTATCTATGGTGCAGACCGTGAGGTCAAAGTCTATTATAAGGGACAGCGCGGCGAAGGCGTCTATGACGTACTTTTCGAAGGACTCATCAAAAATGTGAACCGCCGTTACCGCGAGACGCATTCTGATACAATGAAGCAGGAATACGAGGAATTCATGCGGATTACGCCCTGCAAGCTGTGTGGTGGCCAGCGATTAAAGAGAGAATCGCTGGCGGTGACCGTCGCGGATAAAAATATTTATGAGATCACGAATCTGTCAATCAAAAATCTGCATGGATATCTCGGAGAACTCGATCTGACACCCCAGCAGCACCTCATCGGAGATCAGATCTTAAAGGAGATCCGTGCCAGAGTACAATTTCTCGTGGATGTAGGACTCGATTATCTGTCACTATCGCGTGCGACAGGGACGCTCTCCGGTGGAGAAGCGCAGCGTATCCGGCTGGCGACGCAGATCGGTTCAGGACTGGTTGGTGTGGCATATATTCTGGATGAGCCGAGTATCGGACTGCACCAGAGGGACAACGATAAGCTGCTCGACACGTTAAAGCACCTGAGGGATCTCGGAAATACGCTGATTGTTGTCGAGCATGACGAGGATACGATGCTGGCAGCAGATTATATCGTGGATATCGGGCCCGGAGCAGGTGAACATGGTGGGCAGGTCATCGCGTGTGGCACTGCCAGACAGATCATGAAAAATCCAAAGTCCATCACAGGTGCTTATCTGAGTGGCAAAAAGAAGATCCCTGTGCCGGATGAACGTCGTCAGCCAACCGGATGGATCACGGTAAAGGGAGCCAGGGAGAATAATCTGAAAAACATTGATGTACAGTTCCCACTCGGCATTATGACATGTGTGACCGGCGTGTCCGGCTCCGGAAAAAGCTCACTCACAAATGAGATTTTATATAAGACACTGGCAAAGGAATTAAACCGTGCACGCACGGTCGCAGGTGATCACGATGAGATATTAGGGCTTGAACAGTTGGATAAAGTCATCGATATCGATCAGTCACCGATTGGGCGCACCCCAAGATCCAATCCGGCGACTTATACCGGTGTGTTTGATATGATCCGTGACCTGTTTGCAGCGACACCGGATGCCAAGGCAAAAGGCTATAAAAAGGGACGGTTCAGTTTTAATGTCAAAGGAGGCCGTTGCGAGGCCTGCTCCGGAGATGGTATTATCAAGATCGAGATGCATTTTTTGCCGGATGTGTATGTGCCGTGCGAAGTATGCGGCGGCAAGCGGTACAACCGTGAGACGCTCGAGGTCCGCTACAAAGGTAAGACGATCTATGATGTGCTCAACATGACGGTAGAGGAGGCACTCGAGTTCTTCAAACATGTGCCGAGTATCCATAATAAGATCCAGACACTATATGATGTAGGACTGTCTTATATCCGCCTCGGACAGCCATCGACCGAATTGTCCGGTGGTGAAGCCCAGCGTATCAAGCTCGCAACAGAGCTGAGCCGGCGCAGTACGGGCAAGACGATCTATATTCTGGATGAGCCGACGACCGGACTGCATTTTGAGGATGTGAACAAGCTTGTTGAGATCCTGCGCAGATTATCTGACGGTGGCAATACCGTGATCGTCATCGAACACAATCTGGATGTGATCAAGACCGCAGACTATATCATCGATATGGGCCCCGAGGGTGGAGATGGCGGCGGAACTGTTGTCGCTACAGGTACACCAGAGGAGATCTGCGCCGTAGAAGCATCGTATACCGGTCGATATTTGCAGAAATATTTGAAAAATCTCTAAACCACTTGGAAAAATGGAATTTATTGTATACAATAACTCTATATGAGAAAAAATAGTTAGTGTCTATATTATTAAGGAGACTGTAAGATGGTTGGAACAGATATCGGAATCGATTTGGGAACAGCGAGTATTCTCGTTTACATTAAAGGAAAAGGTGTTGTATTAAAGGAGCCCTCAGTGGTGGCATTTGACCGTGATACAAATAAGATCAAAGCGATCGGAGAGGAAGCGCGCCTGATGCTCGGCCGTACACCCGGCAATATCGTAGCGGTGCGTCCACTGCGCCAGGGTGTCATCTCAGATTATACTGTGACAGAGAAGATGATCCAGTATTTTATCCAGAAAGCGCTTGGTAAAAAGACTTTCCGCAAGCCGCGCGTCAGCGTCTGCGTACCGAGTGGTGTCACTGAGGTAGAGAAGAAGGCGGTAGAGGATGCGACCTTCCAGGCAGGAGCGAGAGAGGTAGAGATCATCGAGGAGCCGATTGCAGCAGCGATCGGAGCCGGCATAGATATTTCCAGACCTTGTGGAAACATGATTGTGGATATCGGTGGAGGTACCGCGGATATCGCCGTGATTTCATTGGGCGGGTCAGTTGTATCGACTTCTATTAAGATCGCCGGAGACGATTTTGATGAGGCACTGGTGCGATATATGCGTAAAAAGCATAATCTTCTGATCGGTGAGCGTACCGCAGAGGATATCAAGATCAAGATCGGAACGTGCTATCCGTTACCGGACGGCGGTACCATGGATGTGCGCGGACGTAACCTTGTCACCGGTCTCCCCAAGACCGTGACCGTGTCTGCAGAGGAGACGGAGGAGGCATTGCGCGAGGCGACCAACCGCATCGTAGAAGCGATCCACAGCGTACTCGAGAAGACTCCGCCGGAACTGGTAGCAGACGTTGCGGAGCGTGGTATTGTACTCACCGGAGGTGGTGCATTGCTGCGTGGACTTGAGGAACTGATTGAGGACAAGACCGGTATCAATACGATGACCGCGGAGGAGCCGATGACCTGTGTGGCGATCGGAACCGGAAAATATGTAGAATTTCTTGCAGGCAAACGTGACGACGATTAAGAGGAACAGAGCATGGTAAAAGGACTCTATACAGCATGGTCTGGCATGGTAAATGAGATGAACCAGCTGGACGTGATGACAAACAATCTGGCAAATGCAGATACAAACGGATACAAAAAAGAGGGTGCGACCTCGCAGACATTTGATGAGCATCTTGCGGTTAAGATCCGCGATCTGTCAGACAATGGTCTGCCGGTGCCTCTGGGACATGTGACCCCTGGCGTTATGATCGGTGAGACCTATACTGATTATTCGCAGGGGAGTTTCCGTGTGACAGACAGCCAGTATGATGTGGCGCTTGATGGAGACGGATTTTTTGCAGTTTCTTTCACAAGCAAGGATGGAGAAACCTCAGTAAAATATACGAGAGACGGGGCATTTACCGTCAACACGGATGGTTATCTGGTGACAAAGGACGGTGACTACGTCCTGAATCAGGCGGGGGCACAGAATGGTGATCCCGGTGCCAACAATTTTATCCGGCTGGATCCTAATCGGGAGTTCAAGATCGATGAGAAGGGCTTCATCTGGCAGAATGATCAGATGGTCGCACAGCTTGGCACTGTCGATTTTGAAGATTATAACTATCTGGAAAAATACGGGGAGAACCTGTATCAGACAGTAGACGGAGCAGTATCGACAGCAGCGAATGCCCGCGTCAGACAGGGCTATATCGAGGCCTCCAACGTGAATGTTGTATCTGAGATGGTCAATATGATCACGATCAGCAGAGCCTATGAGTCTAATCAGAAGGTCATTCAGACGGTGGATGGCATGCTGGATAAGGCTGTCAATAATGTCGGCCGGGTATAAACTTATCAGGGCAAATAGCCGATAGCATACTATAAGGATAAAACTATCAGTCCACGGAAGGGCGTTAAAGGAGTACTACCTATATGATGAGAGCATTGTGGAGCGCAGCATCAGGCATGCTGGCTCAGCAGACCAATGTAGACACAATCGCCAACAATCTGGCGAATGTCAATACGACAGGATACCGCAGTGAAAAGACAGAATTCAAGAGTCTGTTATATCAGACACTGCAGACACGTACAACGACAGCAAACGGCGAGCAGAAGCCGATTCCCGCGCAGGTGGGACTCGGAACGCGTGTATCGTCCATGACATCTAGCTTCAAGGAAGGCGAACTGATTGCATCTGAGAGCAATACCGCATTTGCGATTGAAGGTGATGGATTTTTTGGAATCCAGGGTGTGGACGGAGAGATCAGCTATACGAGAAACGGTGATTTCTTCTGGACAAACGGCGAGGACGGACTGACGCTCGCAACAGCCGAGGGCTACTATGTACTTGATCAGGAGGGCAATCCGATTGTGATACCTGACAACATAGATGCGAATACGGTAACGATCAATCAGTACGGACAGGCAGGCTATAAGACATCAGACGGCAATTTTGTGAGTCTGAACCAGACGATCGGGTTGTGGCAGTTTAATAACCCGGCGGGACTTGAGAAAGTCGCAGGTACTTATTTCCGCGAGACGACTGCTTCCGGTAATGCATTGAATGAGGCTGGAAATGGCGTGAATCTCATCAAGAGTAAGCTGCGTCAGAACTATCTGGAGTCATCCAATGTGCAGGTGGCAGATGAGATGGTCAACCTGATTGTGGCACAGCGTGCCTATGAGCTCAATTCCAAGGCGATTCAGGCATCTGATGATATGCTCAGCCAGGCGAACCAGCTGAAGCGATAGGAGGTAGCGCATGAGTATAGGAATCAATGACAGCATGTATAATTACCTCACACAGACAGCGAGCAATGCGAACAGTTCAGCAGCTGCAGGCACGGTAAACAATTCGATCCAGGGGCTGGATGCGAATTCCAGTGAAGAGGAGATGAAGCAGGCGATCAAGGATTTCGAGTCCTATTTCGTCGAGCAGATACTCAAAAATGTACAGGAGTCACTGGCAGGGGATGAGGATTCATCCAATTCACAGATGACAGAGTATTTTATGGGACAGGTCAATGAGCAGATCGCAGACAAGATCACCGATCAGGTGGGCGATCGCCTCACACAGACGCTGTATGAGCAAATGTGCCGCAACTATGGCATCTCAGCAAAAACAACCGAAGAATAAGCACGATCAAAATGGGTGGGCATTGCCCACCCATTTTTCACAGGCAGATAGTTGCCATACTATGTTATTGAGGGCTGTTTGGCTGCGCACACGGCAATATCCCGATCAGGCTGCGCCAATTGTCCGGCGGTGTCTCGCTGCTTCTTCAGCCTTGGCTCGATATGTCCTTCGCACATATAGCCTGCGGCTTTCTGCTATGCAGAGTTGCATGTTATCAAATCGCTCGCACTTCGCCAGACAAACATCGCAGCTGACGGGAACTGCCGTGCCCTCAGCCACAGCCCAGCGTTACATAGTGTTTGCGAAACTCCTTGGTTATGTAAATTGGGAATGCGGGCACAATCAATTTTTGTACAGAGACAGCAGTGCGAGCAATGAAAGCAAAACAGGTATGCTTGCGGGAGCTGCGGTTTGGGATCGTTAAAATTGTGCCCGCATGACCACGTTATTTTGATCAAGAGTTTCGCAAACCGAAACCACAGTAGATAGAAGGAGCACCATACCCATGGAACATATCACCGGATATGTAGATCACATCATTTTTCAGAATGCCGACAACGGCTACACCGTTCTCGAACTGATGACAGACGGCACCATGACAACCTGCGTTGGCACACTGATGGGGCTGACAGATGGCATGAATGTAGAACTAGAGGGAGAGTACACCGAGCATCCCAGCTACGGCAGACAGTTCAAAGCAGCACACTACATAGAAAAAGAGCCGGAAGACGCACTGGCAATCGAGCGGTATCTGGGCTCCGGGGCGATCAAGGGTGTCGGTGCAGCATTGGCAGCGCGTATCGTGCGCCGGTTCGGGGCAGAGACATTCCGCATTATCGAGGAAGAACCGGAGCGGCTCGCAGAAGTCAAGGGCATCAGTGAGCGCAAAGCACAGGAGATCAGCATACAGGTCGAGGAAAAACGTGCACTGCGTTCAGCAATGCTGTTTTTGCAGCAGTATGGGATCAATCTGAATCTCGCGGTCAAGATCTACAATACTTATGGTGAGGAACTATACAGCATCTTACAGAAAAATCCATACCGGCTCGCAGACGATATTGATGGTGTCGGCTTTCGGATTGCGGACGAGATCGCGACAAAAGTCGGTATTCGCACAGACTCCGATTTTCGTATCCGCAGTGGTCTGCTCTATTGTCTGCAGCAGGCATCGGGAGAAGGACATACGTATCTTCCTGAACAGCAGCTGGCTGTGCGCGCGGTAGATTTGCTCGGAGTGCCGGCGGAAGCAGTTGAGAAAAACCTCATGGATCTGGCGGTTGAGCGCCGGATTGTCAAAAAGCAGGCACCGGATGGCGTTCATATCTATGCGACTGTCTTTTATAATATGGAGGCAAACGTTGCACTGCGTCTGCAGGAGCTGAATGTGGAGATGGATATCTCTGAAGACCACGTGTACAAGAGTCTGCAGCATATTGAGCAGGCGACCGGACTCGAACTCGCAGATCACCAGAGGCAGGCAGTTGTGGCAGCCGCCAGAGAAGGCGTGTTTGTGCTCACGGGAGGCCCCGGAACCGGTAAGACAACGACGATCAATGCGATCATCCATTATTTTGATCTGGAGGGACTCGATTTTCTGCTTGCTGCACCGACCGGACGTGCGGCAAAACGTATGAGCGAGACAACCGGTTACGAGGCGCGCACGATTCACCGCATGCTCGAACTGGGAGGAGAGGAATCCGTCGGATTTGGCAGAGACGAGAGTAATCCCCTGGAGGCGGATGCGGTGATCATCGATGAGATGTCGATGGTGGATCTGCCGTTGATGAACTCTCTGCTCAAGGCGATTATGCCGGGCACCAGGCTGATACTCGTCGGAGATGTCAACCAGCTGCCGAGTGTCGGGCCTGGGCGGGTGCTCAAGGATATTATTGTATCGGGACAATTGCCGGTGGTAGAACTGACTGAGATTTTCCGACAGGCGAAGGAGAGCGATATCATCGTCAATGCACACCGGATCAACCGGGGAGAACCGGTGACGCTGGATAACCAGAGTCTCGATTTCTTCTTTCTCAAACGCTATGATGCCGATCAGATTATCAATGTGACACTGCAGCTGGTGCTGCAGAAGATGCCAAAATATGTAGAGGCATCCCCGACAGACATTCAGGTACTGACACCGATGAGAAAAGGCTTACTCGGCGTCGAGCATCTGAATGTTGTACTGCAGCAGTATCTGAATCCGCCGGATGCGTCAAAATCAGAAAAAGAGCGCCCAAACGGAGTATTTCGTGAAGGTGACAAGGTCATGCAGACGAAGAACAATTATCAGCTCGAATGGGAGGTGCGCAGCCGTTATGGAATCCCGATTGACAAGGGCACAGGCGTGTTCAATGGAGATATGGGGACGATCCGTATTATCGACTCATTTGCGCAGAGCCTGACAGTCGAGTACGAGGAGGGGCGCATGGTCGAGTATCCATTCGGCGCGATAGATGAGCTGGAGCTCGCCTATGCGATCACGATACATAAATCCCAGGGTAGCGAGTATCCGGCAGTTGTGATTCCGTTGTTGGCGGGTCCGCGTCCGCTGATGAACCGCAATCTGCTCTATACGGCAGTTACGAGAGCCAGAAAATGCGTCACGCTCGTCGGGGATGACCGCGTATTTGCGCAGATGGTAGAAAATGTACAGGAGCAGAGACGTTATAGCGGGCTCAGTGAGCAGCTCGCGGAAAGGAAGTTAGAGTAAAGGGAGTATTATTTGATCAAAACGATAGGTAAGACAATTACAAAAATACTGTATCCTCCGGTCTGCCCCATCTGTGATGAGGTACAGCCGCAGATGCTCACAGATGATGGAACGGGACAGATCTGTGCACGGTGCCGGACACACATACGCCGTGTCGAAAATCCATATTGCATGCGCTGTGGCAAGCCGCTCGCGCAGCTGCACACAGGATGGGAATACTGTGAAGACTGTAGCAGGCAGAAACATTCATTTACGCAGGGAAGGGCAGCATTTGTCTACCGAGGTGCCATGATCGGCACGATGCATCGGTTAAAATACAGCAACCGCCGTGACTACGCACCTGCGCTGGCGCGTGAAGCGTATGGGATGCATGCAGACTGGATCAGGCGGATACAGCCGCAGGTGATCGTGCCGGTTCCACTGCATCCGGCGCGCAGGCGCACCCGCGGATACAATCAGGCAGAACTGCTCGCAGCGGCTGTGTCGCGGCTGAGTGGAATACCGATGGATACAGAACTGCTGGCCCGCGTGCATAATACGGACAGGCAGCGTGCATTAAATCCGCAGGAACGAAAAAATAATCTGAAAAATGCTTTTCAAACGTCAAAAAAAATAGTACAATTAGAAAAAGTATTGCTCATCGATGACATCTATACGACAGGCAGTACCGCGGATGCGGCGGCAGATGCGTTGCGCCGTGCCGGAGTACAGAACGTATATCTGCTGTGTATCTGTATCGGAGGAGAAGAACAGGGAGGTTTGGAAGATGGATGTAAGGACATGTAAGTCATGTGGACGACTGTTTAATTATATTTCGGGACCAGTGAGATGCCCCGCGTGCATGGAAGCGTTGGAGAAGAAATTCCAGGAGGTCAAGTCCTATATCTGGGAGCATAAGAATGCGACCTTGTCCCAGATTTCAGAGGATACAGATGTATCGGTCGGCCAGCTTCGCCAGTGGGTACGTGAGGAGCGGCTGAGTTTTTCGGATGATTCTCCGGTAGGACTCGAGTGCGAGATCTGTGGAGCGACGATCAAGACCGGACGTTATTGTGCCAACTGCAAGGGCAAGATCAACCAGAACCTGTCCAGTGCACTCAAGCCGCAGCGTGCAGCGGAGAGCAGGGATTTCAATGATCGCAAGAACAGAATGAGATATCTGAAATAGACGATAAATACAGCTGACAGAGCGCCGTTTGGGAGAACGGCGCTTTTTTCTTTTGTATTTCATGAAAAACTATGCTATAATACGAACAACTATGTAATAAACCAGAATGGGGTGTAATATGATTCATAACGAGCGCGTGCGCCATATGGTGCAATTACAGGCATTTAATGACCGGAAGGGAAGCGAATATTTCCCTGTTGTCAGATATTTCCGCGGAGATTTTGTAGGGCTGCATATGCTGAGTGCATTTGTCAGCGGGACTGTCTGCTATGGAATCGGATTACTGATGTGGGGGATCTGCAATATGGAGATGCTCATGACATCGATCCATACGATCGATCTGAAGCAGTTTGCGACGAAGATCGTGCTGCGGTATATCGTATTTGTCGTACTGTATCTCATAGCCGTATATATTTATGCGCAGGTCAAATACACCCGTGCCAGAAAAGAAATGAAAAGCTACAACCGCCACCTGAAACGGGTGATTGCCAGCTATGAACGGGACGGAGGAGAATCATGACGACATTATTGGAGATAAAAGAACAGATCCGGGGATTCTGCAGCAGATATGAGATCTATCTGCGCCCTGTGGTCAAGAGTATATTGGCACTTGTCACTTTTTTGACGATCCGCTCCAGACTGGGATATATGACGCGGATCAACAGCATGACACTGGTTCTGGTACTGGCATTGTCCTGTGCCCTGTTACCGGTGAATATGATCGTTGTATTTGCGGCGGTGCTTGTGCTGCTGCATCTGTATTCGCTGTCACTGGCAGCCTGTGCAGTGTGTTTTCTGGTCATGCTGGTCATGTTTTTGCTGTATTTCCGATTCTTGCCGAAAAAGGCTTATTATGCGGTACTGATGCCGCTGGCATTTGCCTTTCATATACCATATGTACTGCCGGTTGTACTCGGCCTGCTCAATGAGAATCCGGTATCGATTCTGTCTATGGTATGCGGAGGAATCATCTACTATCTGCTCGCCGGGATCACGGCGAACGCCACCGGCATAGCAGAGATGGCAGAGGATGATTCGATCATTACCAAATTCAGCGATGTCCTGAACCAGTTCGTAGGCAACCGGGAGATGATCGCGATGCTGGCGATTCTGGTGCTCGCAGCGCTTGTCGTATGGTTTCTGCGCCGGCTGGCAGTCGATCACGCATGGCTGATTGCGATATCTACCGGATGTCTGCTGCAGCTGGTACTCAGCCTGATCTGTGATCTGCAGCTGAAGCTGGGAACGAATATGCTCAGTGTGATACTGGGTGTTGTTTTGAGCGCACTTGTCGGGCTGGTGCTGCAATTTTTCTTCTTCAATCTGGACTATACGCGGACAGAACGGGTGCAGTTTGAAGATGACGAATATTACTACTATGTAAAGGCTGTGCCCAAGATCTATGTGTCCGGCACGGACAAGAAAGTACAGAAATTCAGCGGAGACGATGCACAGATTTCCAGAAAGGATCTGGCGCAGGAGATGGATATAGACGAGGAACTGCTGGATTTCTAGCAGACAGGGCAATCATTGGGAAAGGAGAACACACGTGCAGGGAATCATAAGCGGAATGGTAGCATTTCGTGATAAATATTTATTCTGGCTGAATATTCCATCGGTGACCCCGACAGATATCGTCGAGATCATACTGATTGCTTTTTTGATATACAGCATATTGGTCTGGATCAAAAACACGCGGGCATGGGTACTGTTCAAGGGTATCGTCATCATCGCTGTGTTCGTGCTGCTCGCGGCATTGTTCCAGATGAATACGATCCTATGGCTGGCGAGCCGGCTCATCAATGTCGGTATTATCGCGTTGGCGGTGATCTTTCAGCCAGAGCTGCGCAGGGCGCTTGACCAGCTTGGCAGAAAACAGCTATTCGGCATGTTCAGCTGGGATCTCGACCGCACGATCAAGCGGTTTTCGGAACGCACGGTCAATGAACTTGTCAAAGGAACATTTGAGATGGCGAAGGTCAAGACCGGAGCACTCATTGTAGTAGAAAAAGATATTGTACTCGGAGAATATGAGCGAACCGGAATCGCACTGGATTCACTCGTGTCCAGTCAGCTGTTGATCAATATATTTGAGAAAAATACACCGCTTCATGACGGTGCGATCATCGTGCGCGGGGACCGGATTGTATCTGCGACCTGTTACCTGCCGCTATCAGATAACATGGAGCTGGATAAGGAACTTGGCACGAGACATCGTGCGGCAGTCGGTATCAGTGAAGTCAGTGATTCGCTGACGATCATTGTATCGGAGGAGACCGGAGCTGTATCGACGGCGATCGGTGGTGTGATCATGCGTGGCCTGGACGAGGATGGTCTGAAAAAACAGCTCATGGAGCTGGCAGATGCCGGTTACGGACAGTCACGTCTGCAGAAGTTGAAGAGGAGGTTAGAGCATGGTCAGAAGAGTGTGGAAAGTCATAACGAATAACTTTGGACTCAAGCTCTTAGCGGCGCTGTTTGCGGTCATTTTGTGGCTGGTAGTGGTCAATATCGATGATCCGAAGCTCTCCCAGCGGTTCAGCGCATCGGTTGTCATAGAAAATGCAGACTACCTGACCGGACAGGGCAAGTATTTTGAGGTACTTGACGATACGAATACGATCGTATTTACTGTCACAGCCAAGCGCTCTTATCTGGAAAAACTGAGCAACACCGACTTCAAGGCAGTCGCCAATATGGAAAATGCGGCGATCGATAACGAGAGTGGCATCGGAAAGGTGCCGATCGAGGTCACAGCGCTCCGTTACAGCAGCCTGGTCACGATCAGTAAGGCGACACAGAATCTGGAGATCGCGTTGGATGAGCTGGCGCAGCAGCAGTATATTATCACAGTGGATACGACGGGCACACTGCCAGATGGCTGTGCACTCGGAGATGTGACGGTATCACCGAACCTGTTGAAAGTCTCAGGACCGCAGTCTGTAGTGAGCCAGATCGATCATGTGACAGCGAGCATCGATGTCACAAATATGAATGAAGATGTTGTGGCGAGCGTGATACCGGTATTGTATGACAGCGACGGCAACGTCATAGATAAAAATAATCTGACACTCAACATGTCTACCGTAACAGTGACGGTGCACATCCTTGATATCAAGGATGTCTCACTGATGTTCAATGTGACAGGCACGCCGGCAGACGGTTATGCATATATGGATATGGAATATGAGCCCAAGACGATCGCGATCAAGGGAACCGCGGCATCGCTCAACAATGTGACGATGATCAATATTCCGGAGTCGGCGCTGGATATCAGCGGGGCGAGGGATGACATCACACAGGTGATAGACGTATCCGAATATCTGCCGAGCGGAGTGACGATGGCAGACAAAAATGATGCGAAAGTGACAGTCACCGTGCATATCGCACGCCTCGCGACAAAGACGGTGAATATCTTCCCGTCATCGATTCAGGTGCTGAATCTGCCGGATGGTTACAAGCTGAGCTTTGACAGATCCGTGATACGGGTAGCGCTCAGTGGAGTGGAAGAAGATATCAATGCACTCGACACCTCGGCGATTGTCGCGAGCATCGATGCGGGACAGCTCACACCGGGTACTCATGAGGTAGAACTGGTGCTCGATCTGGATGAAAATATCTACCATGAGCCCGTGAGCGTGAGTGTGACAGTGAGTGAGGAACAACAACCAGACGATACTACACCGGACGATCCGGATGATAACACCACGGATGAACCGGCAGATAACCAAACAGATAACCCGTCAGACACGACGGATGATACAACGAACAATTCGGAGGAATAGATACATGGCCAGACTATTTGGAACAGATGGTGTCCGTGGAGTAGCGGGCACAGAGCTCACGATCGAGCTGGCAATGAAACTCGGTCAGGCAGGAGCCTATGTCCTGACAAAAGAGAAAGCACATAAGCCGACGATTCTCGTCGGCTGCGATACAAGAATATCCGGCGGTATGCTGGCAAACGCGCTGGTGGCAGGTATCTGCTCAGTCGGAGCAGATGCGATCCACGTCGGCGTATTGCCGACACCGGCGGTGGCATATCTCACACGCAAGCATAAGGTGGATGCGGGTGTTGTCATCTCGGCATCACACAACCCGATGGAATTCAATGGAATCAAATTTTTCAACGGAGAGGGCTACAAGCTCTCGGATAAGCTGGAGGACGAGATCGAGGAGCTGATTCATAATAATATGGCAGGCGTACAGCTGCCGACCGGTTCCGGTATCGGCAGAGTCGAGTACCGGTTCGATCTGCAGGATGAATATATCCGCTTTATGAAGGAATGTGTTCCCGTCGATCTGAGCGGCCTGCGCATCGTCATCGACTGTGCAGAAGGCGCTTCCTACCAGACATCGGTACAGACATTGCGTCAGCTCGGAGCGGATCTGATTCCGCTGCATGTTGATCCGGATGGGACGAATATCAACGCCAACTGCGGTTCTACCCATATGGCAGAGCTGCAGGCGCGCGTTGTCTACGAAAAGGCAGATGTCGGACTCGCATTTGACGGAGATGCCGACCGGCTGCTGGCCGTTGATGAAAACGGCGCGATCGTAGACGGTGATAAGCTGCTTGCGATCTGTGGCAGCCACATGAAGCGCAAGGGCACACTCAAAAAGGATACGATCGTCGTGACTGTCATGTCCAACCTGGGATTTTTCACGATGTGCGAGCGTGAGGGACTGCATGCGGAGAAGACGAAGGTCGGTGATCGCTATGTATTAGAGAATATGTTGGAAAATGGCTATAATATCGGTGGTGAGCAGAGCGGACATATCATCTTTTTGGATGACAATACGACCGGAGATGGTCTGCTCAGTGCGCTGCATCTGTTGGAAGTCATGGTAGAGACCGGTGAACCGCTCTCGAAGCTGGCACAGATCATGGAGATCTATCCGCAGGCACTGGTCAACGCCAAAGTACCGAATCACAAAAAAGAACATTTTATGGAGTATACCGAGATCGCAAAAGCGATTGAGGAATTAGAACAAAAATTTCATGGAGAAGGCAGAGTGCTCATACGTCCGTCAGGTACAGAGCCTCTCGTGCGTGTCATGATTGAGGGGAAAGATCAGGCACAGATCGAGAGAGAGGCACATGCACTGGCAGAGTTGATCACGAACACGATGCTATAGGAGCAAGCTATGGTTCATAAAAAAGTAATCGTAAAGAATCCGACCGGACTGCATCTGCGTCCGGCAGGAGTGCTGTGTAATGAAGCAGTGAAATACAAGAGCAGAATCTATTTTCACTATGGAGACGATGAGGCCAATGCCAAGAGCGTGCTGAGTGTCCTCGGTGCCGGCATCAAATGTGGCACAGAGCTGGAGTTCGAATGCGAAGGTGAAGATGAGGCAGAGGCGCTGGCAGCAGTCATCGCAGTCGTAGAGAGCGGACTGGGGGAATAAGCGTCTGCCCAATGCTCACAAAAGGGGAAGCTTCGGGGGTACTAAAGGAGCAGAGAGATGGAAAATAAAAACTATCAGTACAAGCGGATATTTATGTTCTGGGCGAGCGTGTTGTTTGTCGCAGCCCAGACCGCAGTATATGCATGGCAGTGGTATAATATCTATGCACATATCATGCTGGTTCAATATTACCGGCGTGGACACTGGGCGATCATCGCGCTGTATGCCTTGTATTGTGTGCTGTTTTTGAAAATATTCGGTGGCTTCAAGGTCGGATACCTGCGAAATATAGATGCGCTGTATGGACAGGCACTCGCGATCCTTTTTCAGAATGCAGTCGCATATCTGCAGCTGGCATTGCTGGGTCTGTGGCGGTTTGGAACGCATCTGGAGCATTTTATATACCTCATTATCATCGAGGCAGGGATGGCGATACTGTGGACATTGCTGACGCGGCATTTTTATGCCAAGATCTATCCACCGCACCAGATGCTGCTGATCTATGGAGATATCAGCCCACAGCATCTGATTGACAAGCTGGATTCAAGACAGGACCGCTATCAGATCCGTGAGTCCATCCGCCTCGATGCAGGCATGGATGCGATTTTAGAAAAAATCAAGGAATACGATACGATCATCATCGGAGACATTCCGTCACATGAGCGTAACCAGTTCCTGAAATTCTGTTACTGGCATGAGATCCGCTGCTATAGCATACCGAAGATCTCAGATATCATTATCACAGGATCAGACAGAATCGACCTGTTTGACAGTATCCTGATGTTGAGCAGAAACAATGGGTTATCGATTGGAGAACGCTTTTTCAAGCGTTTGATGGATATTGTGATTTCGCTGGTCGCATGTGTGATCCTCTCGCCGATCATGCTAGTGATCATGATAGCGATCAAGGCATATGACCATGGCCCGATCTTCTATACACAGGAGCGTATCACCAAAGACGGCAAGCCATTCCAGATCCTCAAATTCCGCAGCATGATCGTGGAATCCGAGGAGAAGGGCGCCAGACTTGCATCAGCCAATGATGACCGTATTACACCGGTTGGACGTGTGATCAGACGCACGCACTTTGACGAACTGCCGCAGCTATTCAATATTTTAAAAGGCGAGATGTCCGTCGTTGGCCCCAGACCGGAGCGCAGGGAGATCTTTGAGCAGTACGAGGAGAGTATTCCGGAGTTCAAGTTCCGCCTGAAGATGAAAGCAGGACTGACCGGATATGCGCAGGTCTACGGACAGTACAATACCGTACCTTATGACAAGCTCAAGCT
>JBNMKT010000014.1:0-25459 GCA_050874485.1 bacterium | reverse complement strand
ACTGTGGTGTGACGCGAATGCACCTATGGCGATTCAACCTGCATAAATCGAACGCTGCGAATGAGGAGCTGGTTATCAGTCTAATCTACGGACGCGAAGTCCAAGATTGGAAGACGATATACCGATTGCTCCATCATTATACAGCTTAAGCAACAAGATGGATAATTCCTTACTGGCTGTAAGGGATATTAACCATAAATATATTGTAGTAGAAAGGAAACGTGTGATAATTAACTTCCTAATTATCATACAAGTAACAAATGTCTGGTAATACGTTAGTTCAGGTAAGTCTGCTATTTGGAGGCTGCATTTTTTGTCTGGTTATGGCACTGTGCATGTACCTGAGTAATAATTTTGATAATCAGAAGAGAAAGTGGCTGTTGGTGATGCAGTTTTTTACGGCACTGCTTCTTTTTAGTGATGCATTTGCATACATATTTCGTGGTTATCCGGGAATGACCGGATATTACATTGTACACATCAGCAATTTTATGGTGTTTGTACTGAGTGATGTGATAATGTTCTTTTTTCATGTATACGTGTGCAGTTATTTATTTGCAGATGACGAGTGGAGAACGATCCGTCGTGCAAGAAGCGTCAGCTATATCTGTGCGATAGGGGTGATGCTGGTCATTTTCTCACAGTTTACAGATTTCTATTATTATTTCGATGCAGATAATTTTTATCACAGGAACACAGGCTACATGGTTTCATTACTGATTCCGGTGACTGCGATGTTGATAGATCTGTCCCTGTTACTACAATTCCGGAAGAATATACGAAAGAAGATTTTTGTATCCATGCTTTCTTATATTGTGTTGCCGCTTGTGGCAGCAGCAGTCCAGACCATCTGGTATGGAGTGTCCCTGATCAATCTGTCAATCGCTGTGGCGATGATATGCATGTATATCGCATCTACGAGCGAGCAGAACTGGGAAATGTACCGACTGTTAAAGAAAAAGACAGAGATTGAAGAGCGCCTTAGCATATCTGTGACGTTAAACCGGTTTGTCAAGGAGTTGTCTTCGGATGTAGATATTGATGCTGCGATCCAGAATCTGCTGGGTGCGATCAATGAGTATTTCAATGGAGACAGATGCTATATTTTTGAGCTGTCGGCAGATGGGGAAATGCTCCAAAATACCTATGAATATGTTGATGCCGGCATTACGCCGCAAATAGATAATCTGCAGGAAGTGCCGGTGGATGTGATATCCGTATGGATGGAGTGTTTTAAACGGGACGAGATATACTTTATGTCAGACATCGAGCAGGAAAATGGCTCTGAATCTTATGAGATGCTGCAGGAACAGCAGGTGGAGAGACTGCTTGCAGTTCCGCTGAAAAAGAACAAGAAGATCATCGGATTTTTAGGTGTGGACAATCCCAGAAATCACTATGATGATGCAACGCTGTTATCTTCGATCCAGTATTTTATCATCAACAGCATTGAGAGAAAAGAGCGGCAGCAGCAGTTGGAGAATCTGAGCTATCGTGACATGCTGACTGGACTTTACAATAGAAATAAATATATCCGGGTTGTTGAAGCTTACGCTGGAACGGTCTTACATCATGTTGGAGTAGCCTATATTGATTTAAATGGATTGAAGAAGATGAACGATGTACATGGACATGAGGCCGGAGATGAGCTGATCTGTAAAGCAGCAGCTGCACTGTCAGCTGTTTTTCCGGGGAGCGCGTTCCGGGTAGGCGGGGATGAGTTTGTCATTGCCGAAGCGGACATTGCGGAATCACAGTTTTTAAAGAAAATGGATCAGGTTCATGAGGAGATGGAGAAACGCCAGGTCAGTGTTTCCGTTGGTGTGCAGTGGAAGGCAGAGGAACATGATATCGTCAGCATGCTGAAACAGGCAGATCATATCATGTATGATGAAAAGAAAAAATATCATTTACAGGACACCAAGGAAGGCAATTAAGGACAAACCAGAGGAACCTTGCGGATAAAAAGCTGACAGCTACGCTTACAGGGACTGATATTTTTGTAAATATTAAGAAAATACTGTGTACGGCGGGTGTTTCATTTCTGATCGCCTGCGTGGACTCGTCAGGTCAGTCATGTGCAAGAAAATGGGCAGAATGCGCTGATATTTTGATTGACAAGCATTAGAAAACATTCGTATCAGACAAGTAAATATGAGAAAAGCTGGAAGGGAAAGCCGTTGATTTGGCTTTCCCTTCCAGCTTTTTATGTGTGATAACGTTTTCACTATTTTTTCCCTTCAGGTAACAGGAAGGTGGAAAATGGCTATTTTTGGAATGATTTGTGTAGATGATGCTGACCGTTTCAGTGAAAAAGATGATTGAGTGAAAACGTTTTCTCATAAATGACTGGAAATTGTGGGTGTGGTTCTGTATAAAAGAGTGTGTTAGCTGCAGCCGCTATTGACAGAACTTGTGAGGAGGACGATTCATGACAGATAAGAAAAAGTTTGTTGGCACGATTGGAAGGTGCGTAGGCGAGACGGAATTTAAGTATGAAGATGTCTCACCGGCCTATGGCAAAGATGCTCCCAATATCATATATATTGTACTGGATGATTTGGGATTTGCAGATCTGGGGTGTTTTGGTTCAGAGATCAGAACTCCGAATATGGATGCGATTGCATATGATGGTTTAAGGTTTAATAATTTCCATACCACAGCGATCTGCTCGGCTACGCGGGCATCGCTGCTCACCGGAGCCAATCATCACGCGGTCGGTGTGGGAACGCTGGTAGATTCCAAAACGGGATGCCCCAATGGTATCGGACATATTGATAATAGTTATGCCACGGTTGCCGAGGTGCTGCATCATTATGATTACCGGACATTTGCAACTGGAAAATGGCACTTGTCACAGGCGATGAACCAAAGTGGGGATCTGTCCCAATGGCCGTTGCAGAGAGGATTTGACAGATATTACGGATTCCTTTCGGCGTGTGGCGATCAGTTCCATCCGACACTTGTACAGGACAATACATATATCAATCTACCGGAAAAAGAGGGCTATCATCTGTCGGAGGATCTTACAGATCATGCAATCAGATATATTTATGAGAGCAAAATGGAGCATCGGGAGGAACCGTTTTTCCTCTATCTGCCGTATGGAGCCATGCATTCACCGCATCATGTTCCGCTTGCATATGCAGACAGATACAAAGGTGTATATGATGTCGGATGGGATGAGATAAGAGCGAAGAGATTTGCGAGACAAAAGGAGCTGGGTGTCATTCCGCAGGACGCAGAACTGACGGATCGAAATGAGCTGGTTCAGGCCTGGGCAGATCTGTCGGATGATGCGAAGAAGGTTTTCGCAAGACAGATGGAAGTATACGCTGGTTTTCTCGAACACACGGATGAGCAGATCGGACGCGTGATTGATTATCTGAAGCGCATCGATCAGTATGACAATACGGTCATCGTACTGCTTTCCGATAATGGAGCCAGTTCTGAGGGCGGACAGGCAGGAAGATTCATACAGCTTGCACATACAACTACGGTTCAGGATGATTCGGATTCGGAAGAGGAGATCCGGTTACAGTTGGAACATTTTGACGAGATCGGTACAGAAAAATCATTTGCACATTATCCGATCGGCTGGGCCAATGTAGGAAATACGCCGTTTCAATGGTATAAGCAGTGGTCATATGAGGGCGGCACCAAGGATCCGCTGATCATCCGGTATCCGAAACTGTACAGTGATGCAGGAGCTGTCAGAGATCAGTATGTCCATGTCTCAGATATTACACCTACGATTCTCGATATTGTGGGAGTCCATAAACCGGAGATATTGCATGGAATCCCGCAAAAGGAGATGACCGGAATCAGCTTTAAGCAGGCGATCGAAAATGGAGCAGCCAAAGATCGCAAACTGACACAATATTATGAGATGATGGGCAATAGAGCCATCTACCATAAAGGCTGGAAGGCAGTCGCTAATCATGCATTTGTAGAAAACTTTGATGATGATGTCTGGGAGCTCTATCACGTGGATGAAGATTACAGTGAAAACAGGAATGTCGCAGATCAATATCCCGAAAAGCTGAGAGAGCTTCAGGATATATGGTATGCAGAGGCTGGAAAAAATAATGTATTTCCGATGCCTGACATTACGGGAATTACCCATAAATTAAAGGATCAGTTCCGGCTGACTGCCAGTGACGAATTCCCTGGTGAGGATGAAGTATTCCGGGATGTGTTGTTCCCGTATCAAGTGGAACGGGCATTCAGAGTTAAGTATAATTCATTTTCTATCAGCGCAGAAATCGAGCGTGAGAGCGAACATACACAGGGCGTGATTGTCCAGTATGGAGACCGGTTTACAGGCTTTACGTTTTATATTCAGGATAACCGGCTGAAAGCCCTGTTTGTCAGAGGTGATTTAAATGACATTGTGCTCCGTTCGGATGTAGTGCTTCCGGTCGGAAAAAGTACAGTGAAGCTGATAGCAACACATGATAAGAACCGTGCGTTAAAGAAGGTTCGTTTATACATAGATGAAACACAGGTGGCAGAAGAAACATTGAGTTTCGATGCAAAATTTTTCCCGAAAATATATTTAAAAGCCAATCCGTATGCACCGATGGGGGATTATTATGAGACTCCGTTTGAATTTAGCGGAAACATTCACGAAGTAAGAATTCAGACAGCGCCATCCAGGATCGAACTGGAAGAGGAGCTAAGTGCATATTTCGGCGAGGATTAGTTTCATAACAGAAAGGAAGGACAGATAATGAAGATGAAAAATTTAAAAAAGAGATTCATAATAACCGTGTTGGCCATAGCAGCAGTTGCTGCTATGGCCGGATGCGGAAAAAAGAGTGATGCTGCTGTAGATGCAAACAACAGTGAAAAAACCGCAGATACCAGTAGCAAAAAAGAGGCATCTGAGCAGGAAGATTATAAGGAACTGAGGATCGGAACTCCCGGAACTGATATTTCCAATGCACTGGTATTGACGAAGGTGGCGATTAATCAGGGTTATCTGGAGGAGGAATTAAACGCGATCGGATATACACCGAGCGTAAGTGCATTTACGAAAGCTGGCCCGGAGATCAATGAGGCACTGATGTCAGATGCACTGGATATCGCCGTATACGGAGATATGCCGGCAATCAATAATAATGATAAGGGAACACCTACGACAATCATTGCTTCGGATTGCGCAAAGTGGAAAAATTTATTTCTGGTCGCCGATGGCGTAGAAATTAATGAACCCTCTGATTTTGAAGGGTTGCGTGTGGTTGTTCCTATGGGAACGATATCTCAGTATATATGGGATGAATTTGTAAAAGCAAATAATCTGGATGCAAGTAAGATCAATATAATCAATGGATCGGATGGGGTCACGCTAGTTGCGACACATGATGCCGATGCCGTCCTGTCACCTGGTCCTACAGCCTATTACAATGAGGAGCAAGGAAACGGTCATGTTTACGAGATGCCGCAGCAGGATATTTATTCATCATTTGTCGTATGCGTGAGAACGGATGTACTTGAAAGTGATCCACGCATAGGAGTCGCTTTTAATAAGGCTTTGATCAAAGCTTATGAAGATGTAGAAAAGGATCACAATATTTTATATGAAGCATTGGAAACTCCTGACATCTCGAAAGAAATATATACCAAGGTATTTGGATATGCAGACAGTGATTCATCAGTCTATAATCCAGAAATCGGAGAGGATTTTAGAGCACATCTGGATTCACTCGATCAGTGGATGGTGGACAACGAAGTACTGGAGGATCTGTTCGATTTAGACACGATCATTGATACGCAGTATTATGAAGATGCGAAGAGTGAACTGAGTGGGAGTAATTGATAAAAAAAGGGGCGGAAGTTTAAAACTTCCCGCCCCTTCCGCTGTGTGTAGCACCTGAGGATGAAACATGGGTAGCAGAGCCACCGCTTGAGTTGTTTTCCTGACGCTCGGTCCGGTGAACGGTATGATACAGGAAAAATTCCCGTTCTTTGGTCAGATGCATGCTGCCGGGTACCATGTAATCTGCGGCACTTTCATTCGGAGCGACACTCTTTAACTGGCCTCTGAGCACGAGAATATAGATCACTGCAATGATAAGGCCAATGACCAGACTGATCAGTAGATTGCCGAAAGCAGGAAACGGTTCCTTGGGCATCTGATCAACGTCATAAGGTGTTCCGGTCTCAGCCTGTGTGGCAAAATCATCACAGAGGGAGATATAGTTCTCAAAAGCCTGCTCATAATCTCCGTCACTGAGCGAGCCGGTAATCTGTTCTATGATATAGTCCATTCCCGCATCGGTGAAGAACGTGATACCGTCTCCGCGTGCACTGATCCAGCAGTCGCGAGTGGAGAGATTGATGTACAGTATGGTTCCGGAGCGGTCAGCGCCGGTACCATAGCCGTTGTAGTCAAAGAAATCGTCTGCGGCCTCCATGGGAGATGAGATATCGGCGTTTTCTTCTGTGAAAATGACAAAATCCATGTCATGCTTTTCACTGAGTTCTGTTAGCTGTGATTCAATATTTTCCGCCTCTGAATCGGAGAGCAGACCGGCATCATCGATCAGATAGTAGGCCGAGCCGGCAGCCCTGGCACATACAGGGAGGATGAGTGTGAATACAAGTAATATACAGATCAATAATGCGTGTAAGATTCGTCTGTTTGTTTTCATTATGTATATCCTCCTAGATCAGCCAGATGAGAGCGAGTATGGCATAGCTTATGACAGTTGCCAATCCCATCGCTATAGCAAAATATTTTTTCATCAGATGTTTGTCAACCGGCAGATTGCCGACAAATTTTCCGGTCTGACCATTCATGGCAAACATATAGCGTTCATTGTTCCAGGTGGTGTTTAAGATCCATACCGGATACATGGCATAGCCTGTTTTGCCTTCTGTGAGCTGGATATTGCCGCCATCCGGCATGACAGATGAAAAACCGTGTACGGTATTCATAAACTGCTGTTCGGTCGAGTGCCGCATACGCTCATTGGCGCGGGAGCTGCTTGTCTTCTCATCTACATCATATTTATCAGCGTAATATCCTGCAAAATAGGCACTCTGAAATGGAACTGCATCCTGAAAATCATAGGGTTCCAGTGACTCCATCAGGTCATCTGCCATTTTCTCCGATCCATCCACCGGTACATGTGAAAAAGAGACATCTCCTTCGCGAATGACAGAAAAATAACTGGTCTCTGTATAATTGTATTTGCTGTCACTCCAGTGTCTTAAGCGTGTCGCCTTATAACGCATATGGGCAGTCACGGTGCTGTCAAACAGCCAATAGGGTACATACATGCCTTTGATCTCGTCAATGTGCGCCTCGTCCTTAAATACGCGGGGAAGCAGTTTTTTGCCCTTTAAGTGCTGGCTGAATTTGGCTTTTGCCGACTGTTTATCCAGCTTGAAGGGAATGATGTAGTCCGGTTTCAACTCGCCCTTTAAGCGTCCTTTTAGCGTGACCGGACTGTCACAGAACGGGCAGATGCTGGCAGCCGTATTCTCATCGGCGACAATCTCACCGCCACAGGAGCTGCACACATAGACCCCAAGCCCATCCGTGTCATCCTCTGACCAGGTTCCGATGGTGTCTGTATTCCAGTCCATACTGGAAGCATCGTCTCCCGATAGTTCATCATCGTATGCTTTGAGTGTATCCATATCAAATTCTGTGTCACAGTAGGGACACTTCATCTTCTGCGCGGAACTGTTAAATTCGATCGAGCCTCCACAACAGGGACATTTGAATCCTTTTAAATCAGTCATAGGTTACCTCCGTTCTTACAGATTCTTTTGTATGTTTTAATTTTACAATGAAATAATCTATGATACAATGAGTGCAAGTGAGAAAATGCAAATTTATGTGCATTTGGTGTACGATGATATTTATCACAATACAATACTGTTATACACGTGGTGAGGAGGAAATATGACATGGAGACCAAAAAACTTGTGGATCATCAGGCATTTCGGATCGGTATGATCCTTGTCTGTATCGTGCTCGCACTGGTGTCGAACCGGGTGCTGGCGAAAAATTATGCATCAGCGGACTATGAGACCAATAAAAAGACGATTGCCTATCTGGATGAAAAAAAGACAACCGCACTGGAACTATGTGCGGCAGCAACGGCATTGTCCGCAGTGATCACGCTGGTGCCCGGAGATACAGGAACTCCGATTGCAGAGAAACTGACGGATCTGAGCGGATATTTTCTGATAGTTGTATCTGCACTCTATCTGGAAAAATATCTGCTGACGATTCTGGGTGCCCTGACATTCAAATGGCTGATTCCGATTGCCATGGCCGCCATTGCCTTGTATTTTGTGATAAAAAAAGATCTCTGCTGGAAGCTGGGAGTAAAAATTCTCGTATTTGGAGTGGCATTGTATGCCGTGATCCCGGTGAGTGTGCATGTCTCCGAACTGATCTATAATACCTATCAGGAATCGATCGATGCGACGCTTGCAGAGACAGAGAACATGGTCAGCCAGACACAGGAAGCCACGGATGCCGGGACTGAGATAGACACAGAACAGGCAACGGATGAGAGTGGAGGATTTTTTTCGGGAATTATCGACAAGGCAAAGGATACGATCGATCAGGCAAAAGATTCTGCAAGTATTGCAACCGAACGGTTCAAGTACATGCTGAATAAGTTTATCGACGGTCTTGCGGTGCTGATCGTTACGACATGCCTAATACCGGTATTGGTCATGCTGTTTTTTGCATGGATGATTAAAATATTGCTGGGGAATAAATGAGAGCGTAGGCTTCGTTAGAGTCTCATACTTTGGAACGATTTACATTTGGGGTCATATACATATATAACTTATGTAAGTAAGTGTGACTGATGAAACTTTGGAACTTTGGGTCACAGGAGGTATATGGTATATGAGAAAAAAGATGTGGATCGTTCTATTTATATTGGCGCTGAACCTACTGATGGGTGTAGTGTGTACATGGGCAGCAGATGAGACACAGACAGAAGCGGCCGCGGTCGTGAAATATGAGCAGCACGAGTGGACGCAGACATTTGATACGTTGGACGAGGCAGTTGAGTATGCAACGACCAGAGTGGGTGATGAGTTTGGCGCGATGACGGTCACATTGCTCAGGGATGTGACGTTAGAGCAGCCGATCTGTGTGGATACATGCTACATAGATGTCAATCTGGAGCTAGATGGACATACGATCTCCGGTGCGCTGGATGATGCGCTTTTTCAGGTGACGTATCTCTATGGAAACGAAGTATTTGCGATCCAGAATGGCACGATTCAGAATTCCGGAAGCGGGGATGCACTGCTGCTGGATAGCGGAAGGACAACATTGCAAAATGTAAATGTGATCGGGGACACTGTGCTCACGGGAAAACTTGTCATCAGCACGAACTATGTCCCGACATTTATCGGTGGTGGTACTTTTACACAGATCCGGCGCAGCAGTGATAGTAGTTACAGCTTGCTATTTAGCAGCATATTGGGAAAAGGCTGCTATTTTGTTGATCCGGATGGTACACGTGTGTCGGATCAGAACCTGTTGCAGAATGTCACAGTCATGTCCTGCCAGCACAAGGATGAGAATGGACAGAATACCTATGTTAAGGGTGATAAGGGGAATTATATCTGTACGATCTGCGGCAATGCCTGTATGCATGATCACCGCAGTGACAATGTCTGTCAGGACTGTGGGATGCTCATCGGCGTAATACGGGAAAAGCGCGAACCCCAGTATTTCGATTCTTTTGATCACGCGTGGACGCAGGACTGGTTGGTAACGTATACGCTGGTACGGGATCAGGAGACAACAACGGTTCTGTGGAACGGTTCGATGACCATTGATTTGAACGGATGTACATTTGTTCAGAGTACAGAGGGAGCGGGAAAAGGGTGCACCAGCATCTCGGATGGCACGACAACTGTTCAGAATACGGCTGCGACAGACGGACACTATCAGGGAAAAGTAGTTGTTGGTGGTCTGAGGGAAGGTGATGGAAAGCTGGTGATTCCGGCGAAAAACAACAATCTGACGATCGATGCACTGACGGTGCAAACGGGTCTCGCAGAGCTTGCCGGTGGCAGGTTTGGTACAATCACGGCGGAAAATGGAAAAGTCTGCAAAGATCTGTTGGCGGGTGGCTATTATTATGAAAAGGATGGCAGACCGGCAGGATATGGGGACGAGACTTCGCTCACGCAGGTAGAGGTGAAGCCCTGCGACCACCAGTCGCAGATGGTTATGGTGGGCGATGACTGTACGTGTCCTTGTGGAAAGGTGCATTTTGTGGCGCAGGTCGATCGTGCGGGCACGAGCATTTATTATGAAAACTTTGCAGATGCCTGTGCAGCTGCGGCTGGGGATCCTGCAGCAGTACTCCGTCCGCTGGCAAGCATGGCGGGGCAGACTGTTAGGCTGTGCGGTGATCTGACGGTGGCACTCCCGGAAAACAGTGGATTTTTCAGCCAGGCGACACTGGAAGTGGCTGATGGAACGGTGATTCTCCAATGCACGGGCAGTGACAGTATCGGTGCGGTCTGTGTACGCAGTAGGGGCAGACTGGAGAGTGCTGCCGAAGGGCTGAGTTTCGATTCGCTCACAGTCGAGCAGGGCGCTGAGACCGTGTTGGGCGGCGGCAGCTATGGCAGTATCTGCATCAAAGGGGGATCAGTTAGCACAGATGATTTTGCCAGGCTGCTGGCAGACAAAAAGGCATTTCGCTTTGGCAGCAGTGGTTCGTGGGTCAATGCGGATGCTCTGACCGACGCAGAAGGTGGCAGACAGATCGTGGGTGTCGGGGTATATGAGGTGCCGCTTGACAGTGTGGAGATCACCGGAAACAGTACGATACAGTATGCAGAGACAGGTGACAAGGCCACACTCACAGCGGATTACAAGCTGTGTGCGACAGCGGATGAGAACAAGATCACGTATGCCTGGTATGAAATCCATGCTGACGGCACCAAAGAACGGATCAAACGTGCGTCTGGCAGGAATTATGTGCTTCCTGCTGATCTGACACCCGGCGCGTATAGCTATTATGTACGTGTGAATTGCGATGGCTATGAGCGGGAGAGTGAACCGTTTGACGTGACCGTCGGGCGGCGTTTGCTGAGACTTCCGGTAGCGGAGGAGTCTTCAGTGATAAAAACCTACGATGGCACAGCAGATAGCAATATCCATATCAGAGGTTTTAAAAGTGATGCGGGTGGAGCGACAGTCTACCAGCTGGAACAGGGCAGGAATTTTGAGATCGATGAGGCATATTTTGAGGACACGAATGGCGGAAAGGTAACTATCTATTGTAAAATTACCCTGAAAAATGATAATTATTGTTTCAGTGATGGAAAACAGACGCTCGTCTGGCTATGCGACGGCAACATCCGCAAGGCGGCAGCAACTGCTGCGAAGGCAGGGGCACTGACGGTTCAGAATGACTGTAAGGCAGATTATACATTTGATTTTAAGTCGCTTCTGCCCAATCCAGGCATATCAAAAAGTTATGGAACGATCAAGTATCAGATCGATCAGGTCAGCCTGAACGGTTATTATGACAGTGGGGCGACCATTGCGGATGGTGTGCTGCATCTGCCGCTCAGGGCGTATGCAGACGATACGCCGGGGACTATCGGTTCGGTGACAGTCACCGTCATCACGCAGAATTATGAGAATATCACGCTGACGCTGAAAGTCCGTGCAGCAGATAAAAAGCTGTCTGTGGCAGATGGCGGTGTGACGGTTGCACAGAGCGAGGTCACTTATGGAGATTCGTTGAATGATATCGCAATTTCCGGAAAAATGAAAGATGGTGGTAAGTCTGTCAAAGGGACGTTTGTCTGGCAGTCGTCCAAACAGAAGTTAAACGCGGGCACGCATCAGGTAGGATGGAAGTTCGTGCCGGATGATACCGAGACATATCTGGAGGTTCACGGTACGGTGGGAATCACGGTGAACAAGGCTACACCGGACGGTGTGCCGCAGTATATGACAGTTGCCGGATCTGGTCAGACGATCGCCGATATTCCGCTCGCATGTAATGCCCAGTGGCCGGCGGGAGTCGTCCGCTGGGTAGTGAGTGGTACGGATGATGAACTCACGCCGACTACAGCAATCGAGGCAAATCAGTCATATGAGTGGCTGTTTCAGCCATATGACAAGATCAATTATCATGCGGTGCGGGGCAAGGTGATACCGTATAGTACTTCTAATAATAGTGGTAATAGTGGCAATACCGGGGGCAGTGCCGGAGGCGGTGGCATCGCGCCTGTCGGCGGAAAAGATCAGGAACATGGGGGCGGAGAAAAGGTCACGATTCCGGAGAATTATTATGAGAAGACCGCCGCACGGACTGCCACAAGTGTCATAACGCTTCGCATTGGTAATATTTTTCTCCGGTCAGCCCAGAACATTGTACGATACCTCATGTTATGCTATAATGCTCGGTATCAGATGAAAGGGTAACCACAATTATGAAAAAAAGAGCAAAATGGATCGCTGCAGGTGCGGTGGTTGGCATACTCGCAGTTGGTGCAGCGATCGTGAACAAATATATTTCCATTCAGAAAATGGATGACACAGTCACGATCATCGGCAGCAGTGATGGACCGACTTCTATCTTTCTCGCAGGAAAGCTGTCTGGTGGAGAATCACAGCCGACAAAACAGCGACAGACATCAGAACAGTCAGAGCCATTGCAGCAACCGCAGGGAACGGAGATGGCGGCGCAAGATACAGATGACAAAGATTCCGGAACGGTGCAGGTGGAGCGTACAGATGTAGAGAGCCGGTTTTACGTGTCTGAGATCCCGGATGATATTTTTGAGAAGATGCAGGGCCGATCTTACAAGGCAGATTGTACCGTGCCCAGAGAAGATCTGCGCTATGTACATGTCCTGCATACCGATTTTGAGGGGAAAACGAAGGAAGGCGAACTGGTCGTAAACAAAGCCATCGCAGAGGATGTGTGTGATATTTTTGAGAAGCTGTATGAGGCTGATTACCCGATTGATAAAATACGGCTGGTAGATGAATACGATGCAGATGATGAGGCCTCGATGAGTGATGACAATTCTTCGGCATTTAATTTTCGTTTTATCTCTCATACGACGAAGATATCAAAGCATGGACTTGGTATGGCGGTAGACATCAATACGCTGTATAATCCGTATGTGAAGACTGTAGATGGCAAACTGTCGATCGAGCCTGCAAATGCAGCAGATTATGTGGACCGGAGTGTGGATTTCCCACATAAGATTGATCATGATGATCTGTGCTATCAGTTGTTTATCGAGCATGGATTTACATGGGGTGGTGATTGGACACATTCCAAGGATTACCAGCATTTTGAAAAAGCAGAGTGATGAGGACAGGTCAGTGGCTACGGAGGAGAGACGATGCGGGAATTGGGAGCAGATAAAAAATTAATAAAAATGTCAGAAAATACAGCCTGTGGATGGCTGCTGGGACTCATCGTGACTGTCGCAGCAGTATTTTGTCAGGCGATACCGGCACAGGCAGCGGCATACAGTGGACGGGGATTTGACGTATCCAGCTATAACGGCGTGGTCAACTGGGATCTCGTAGCCGACAGCGGCATGGATTTTGTCATGCTCCGCACTGGGGAAGGACGTGCCCCGGACGTGGATAAACAGTTTGAAGCAAACTATGAGGGTGCATTAGAAGCTGGCTTGCAGATCGGTGTCTATCATGTCTGCTGCGTGAAAACGCCGCGGGAGGCGGTCGAGGAGGCAAAATATTGCCTGCAAATATTAGATGGCAGAGATCTCGACTATCCGGTTGCCTACGATATGGAACGTCCGGGAACCTTTGCCGGTGGCAGGGAAAACGCAACCGCAGTCGCAAAAGCATTTTGTGACACAATCGCCAAGGCCGGGTATGAACCGATGATCTACTCGCAGCTCTCGTATTTGCAGACCGGATTTGACTGGGATCAGTTATCCGGATACAAAGTCTGGGTCGCAGCACACCGGGACAGCAAACCGAAGCTGGATGTACCGGTTGATCTGTGGCAATATACCAGATCCGGGTCTGTAAAGGGTGCAAATACGGACCGGGGTGTGTGTGATCTGAACTATTCCTATATGGAAGCGGCACGCGTGAGCTTTACACAGGAAACGTTGACGATGAAGCGGGGAGAGACCATACAGGCAAAGATCCGTATGAATCCATCCGGCTGTACAGATAGCCGGACATTTCGCTCGTCCAACAAAAGAGTTGCCACGGTAAATAAAACGACCGGAAAGATCACCGCCAAGGCAAAGGGCAGGGCAACGATCACCGTCCGGACAGGCAGTGGACAGACAGCAAAGCTGACGGTGGTGGTGAAATAGAAATATATGAAAATAAAAATATCTGTCCGAAAAAAATATTGCAAATTCAAAAATCCATGTGTATGATATGGACGAAGGAGAGATGATTGTCATGCGAAAGATAAGAGCATTCTATAAAACGAGAAAAAATGAACAAGGATTCACACTCGTAGAGATGATCGTGGTATTGGTCATTATCGCAATATTGGCAGCGATCACGATACCGGCGCTGCTCAAATATATCGATAAAGCAAGAGACAAACAGGTGTTGATCGATACAAGGGCAATCTGTATGGCAACGCAGAGTGTAATGGCGGAGGCGTATGCGACGGATAGTTGGAAGAGTTATAATGGAAATACAATTGATAAATGTTATGTGGCATATAAGAGTGGAACAGATGCACAGAAGAAATGTTATCAGGAAATAGTTGATCTGGCGGGTGTTTCTTCGCTGGAGAATAATAAGAGCTCATTTGGCGCATATGTTGATAATGAGGGTATTGTATCGCTTTTAATATATAGGGATGGTAATGGAAAAGTTGCTTTTTATTTTAGGGAAACAAATGAATATAATGTTTATGATGAAGCGGATTTTGATTCATTTACAAGCTACTTTAGTAGTATAAAAGATAGAGTCTTTTATATTGATTACTATAAAGATCAAACAGGAACTGTTCATCCTTATATTGATAGGAGGCAGATAAAATCTACGTCAAAATATAAGGGTGAATTATAAGGAGATAAAAATATGTTTAGACCAATCAGAAGAACGAAAAACAAAATATCAGATGAAGAAGCACACCAACTGCTGCTTCATGAGAAACGCGGCATCTTTGCGGTAAATGGCGATGAAGGTTATCCGTTTGCCGTGCCGGTCAATTATTATTATGATATGGAACATGAAAAGATCTATTTTCATGGTGCGAGAACCGGACATAAGATAGATGCGTTAAAAAAGAACGATAAGGTGTGCTTTACCGTATACGGAAATGAGCAGCGCAGAGAAGGAGACTGGGCACCGTATCTGCAGAGTGTCGTTGTATTTGGACGATGCCATCTGATTGATGATGCGGCAGAGACAGAGGAGCGTGTGCGCGAACTGGCAATAAAGTATTATCCGAGTGCAGCGGAAGTCGAAGCAGAGATCGCAAAGGATATCAAAGCAGTACAGTTGTATGAGATCACGATCGAGCATCTGTGTGGGAAACAGATACACGAAAAATAGTTGTTAAAATTGTATATTTTGTATATCTAATTCGGATTTGAAATTGTGTTTTAGCACAAAACGTGTTAGAATAAAGGAAAATCAGGTCGCGTCACAGGGGGGACGGATCGCAAACAAAAAGAGGAGGAGAAGATCCATGAAGTTTTTCAGAAAAATGTATCAGAAATCCAAAGAGCAGAAAGGATTCACCCTGGTAGAGATGATCGTTGTACTCGTCATCATCGCCATCTTAGCAGCTATCACTATCCCGGCGCTGCTCAAGTACATCGACAAGGCAAAAGATAAGCAGCTTGTAATTAATGCTCGAACAGCATATCTGGCAGCGGAGACTGCAGCAAGTGAGGCATATGCGGCAGGATATACTGATTCTTCTAATGGCTTTATTTTCAAAAATGAGAGCAACAATGGAACTGGAAATTTAAAAACAGTTCAAGAGAATGCTACAAATTTGACCGGAATTTCTAAAAACTACACTTGTACAATTACAACTGATGGAAATTGGAAGATAAAAAGAGTGGTATTTGAAGATACTTCAAGTAGCAAAGGGAAGAAAGCAACTCTTGAGATCGCTAGTGCTACTTCAACATCGGGTTCAGCAGTAAGTGGTTCAGATTGGAAAGTAGAAAACAGATAGTAGACAAGAGAAAAATAGCTGTAGTGATCATATATTAATCCATTTAGGCAAATCCGCCCACACGCGGGTTTGCCTTTCATGCCATTTATATGCATATTCGCAAAAGTAGCAGCGCGAGCAAGGTATGTCTGATTTTGCTGCCTTTGCACGATGGAGATGAGACTTATACCTCGTGGAAGCCCTTGCTGAACACGAGGTAGGTTTGGAAAGGCTCATCGAAATGTCTCGTGCAACGAAAGCAAAACAGATATACTTGCGCAAGCTGCGACCTCATGCCACATTCAGTATAATGAGGAATGATAACTACAGAGCCAACCCGGGGGACATTACATGGTGACAGCGCAGCAGTTAATCAATTTCATATGCACAGGAGCAGCCCTGCTGCTTCTCACAATCCCCATGCATTGGATTCGACACCGCACGTATGAAGCGGAGGGTGTCGGATCTGATACACGGGGTTTTTGCGTTATTTTTACGCTGCTATTTGTGGCACTGTGGATCCTATTGTCAGTAGAGAGCACGCATCCGCTGCAGGCGGTACTCCAGGCAGCCTTTCTGGGCACGCTGCTTTGGATGGCAGAGATCGACGCCAGATGCCAGATCCTGCCGGACAAATGTAACCTGATGATCTTTGCCATATCCATTGTCAGACAGCTATTGATGCCACAGGGCAGCATCTGGTCAGGGCTGCTCGGCTGTGTGATCATCAGCGTACCGATGTTACTGCTCAGTATGATCGTAAGCGGAGCATTTGGCGGCGGAGACATCAAACTCACATTCGCATGGGGTTTCTATCTCGGCTGGAAGCTGGCCGTACTCGCATTTTTCCTCGCGGTGCTCATCGGCGGAGGATATGCGGTATATTTGTTAGCAACCGGAAAAAAAGAACGCAAAGAACACTTCGCATTCGGACCATTTCTCTGTATTGGAGCTATCATAGCCACGCTGTGGGGCGAGACACTGATACAGTGGTATCTGGGATTATTTTAGAAGAAGGAGACACGTATGCCAAAATACAGTTACATCGTGCGGGACGCATACGGAAAAAAAACAAAAGGTGAGGCCACAGCCGTTGATGAGATCGAGCTGTCCGAGCAGCTCTTCAAAGACGGCATGTACATGCTCTCCTGTAAGGAGTTGAGCAAGGAGGTCAAGCGCAAAGCACTAAAGCCTAAAGAACTCTCGGAATTTTGCAGGCAGATGGGAACACTCGTGGCCTCCGGTGTCACACTCGTGCGCGCGCTCGGCATCATGCAGGAAGAGGAGGGCATCAAACCCTATCAAAAGCAGATCTATCGGGAACTCAACCGCCGGATCCGACAGGGTACACCGATGTCCGATGCGATGCAGGAATTAGATGGCGTATTTCCGGCGCTGCTCATACATATGATGCATACGGCAGAAGTAGCGGGCAATCTCGATAAGACCTGTCTTCGGATGGCGGAGCAGTACGAGAAGGAATATAAGCTGGCATCCAAAGTCAATTCGGCGATGACCTATCCGAAGATACTCACGGTGCTCATCATAGTAGTCGTAGCAGTCATCATGACATTTGTCATGCCACAGTTCAGCGAGTTGTTCGCGCAGATGGAATCCCTGCCTGCGCCGACACAGTTTTTGATGGGTATCAGTGATTTTGTGCGGCAGGACTGGCTCGTCTGCATCATAGCAGTATTTATCATCGTTCTCGTGTATAAGCTGTTGATGCGTATCCCGGCGATCTGTGTGAAAAAGGATGAACTGATGGTACATATGCCGGTATTTGGTAAATTGCAGAAAGCGATCTATACCGCACGTTTTGCACGGACACTCTGTTCACTGTATGGGTCGGGACTGCCGATCATATCCGCATTGGCGATCGCCAGACATACGACAGGCAATGTCTATATAGATATGCAGTTTGATGAGGTGATCGCATTTGTCCGCGCAGGCGGGACACTGAGCGAGGGACTGGAGCAGATCGATGGATTTACGAAAAAACTGATCGCGTCCATCAAGATTGGTGAGGAGACCGGCCATCTGGAATCCATGCTGGAATCAACCGCGGATAATCTCGATTATGAGGCAGAGATGGCGATCAATAAAATGGTTGCAATGATTGAACCGATGATGCTCATAGTGATGGCTTGTATCGTTGGGTTTGTCATGGTCTCAGTCATGATGCCAATCTATAATTCATATGGCAGCATATCGGATTCATCCGGTTACTAGGGGGAAAAAGATGGTTACATTGTATTTATCCGGCGATCATATCATGGCATTGATCGGAACAGTCAGCGGAAAAAAGCTGACTGCACAGAAGTTGTATGTACATAACTTTACACAGCCGATGATCGTTGATCGGAAAATTATTGATGTCGAGGCATATACGAAGGCGTTGGAGGAATTTTTTGACAAGTATCACCTGCCAACCAAAAATATTAACCTGATTCTCACATCCTCGATGTTCATTTCAAAGATGGTCGAATTGCCGGTCATGAAGCCAAAGGAACTCATGGGATATATTCCGCGCGAATTTAATGACGTGGAAAACCGCAAGGAGCCGATCTATGGCTGTACAGTCATCAATACGGTTTTTAAAAAAGAGAATGATCAGGCCAAAGGTATCAAATATCAGCATATTTTTGCAGCCATGATCGAACGGGAAGCGCTGGATGACGTATATGCGATCGTGCATGCATTAAAACTCAAGGTGCAGAGTGTCACGGTCAATCAGGCGAACAACATCCGTCTGATGGGTTATATGCCGCAGGTTGTGCACAATACCTGTATTGTGCAGATCATGCATGGTAACAGTATGACTGATATTCTGTACATTGACGGCAACTATACCTATTCCACCACAAACCGTCTGTTCAGTGAAGTCGATACACCCGGATATGGTGTAGAGATCGCGCGCAGTGTCAGCAATATTATTCAGTTTATGAAAGCGCAGCAGATCGAGGCGCAGATTCATAACGTGTATGTGGCAGGCATCTCGCCCGATACGTTTACCTATGTCGATGAAGGTATCTATCAGATTAACGATCAGATCCAGACGGATTGGATCAGTGGAGAGGGAGTCATCAGCTGGCAGATCGCTGATGCGGATCTGACAGATAATATCTCGATGGTATCGGGTCTGCTGACGGAAAAAGGGCCGACGTCGATCAAGCAGCAGTATAAAAAGCACTCACCACGTGGACGGGCGATGTGGGCAGCGATCCGGAACTGGTCTGCAGTAGCGGCAGTGGCGGCTGTGATGCTGCTTGCAGTGATTGTCCTGTGTGTGCAATATTTTTCGGCATCTGGCAGGATCAGTGCCGCGACTGCTTATCTGGAAAATCCGACCGTGGTGGCAGAAAAAACGGAATACGAGCAACTATTATCTGACAATGATCTGCTGTCACGCCAGATCACATATGTGCAGGGTGTCAAAGAGGCGATCAATGGCTATCCACTCGGGGATTCGGATGTGCTGAAGGAGTTGGAGCGTTGTGTCGGTGATCTGGCGAGCGTGGATGTCAGGAGTTTTGACAGCGCCAGTGGCACGATGACGACCTTGCTGACTTCCAATGAAGTTGCGGATATCAATCTGCTCATTTCGAACCTGACGCAAAGCGAGATGTTTACAAACGTGGAATACACCGGATATACCTTTGAGGAAGGCGCATGGACGGTAAATGTCGTATTTACATTAGCCGCATCCGTGGGAAGGGAGTAGCGAGATGAAATTAGAGATGAAGTTCACGGAACGCGAT
This sequence comes from bacterium, assembly GCA_050874485.1. Classification (GTDB taxonomy): domain Bacteria; phylum Bacillota; class Clostridia; order Lachnospirales; family Lachnospiraceae; genus W0P33-017. Next base: position 5,547 of record JBNMKT010000014.1, on the reverse strand, counting down.
AAAAAACTGATCGTCTTTCTGGCACTATTCCTGCTCATTGTAGGTATTGGTTATTTTGTGATACTCCCATTACATGCGAGGGTTGATGAGCTGCAGGCGCAGGCGGATGAATTGGAACTGCAGGTCGAGCAGACACAAAATTATCTGGCGAGACTGCCGCAGCTGCGTAAGATGAACGAGGAACTGCTGGGACAGAAACAGGATGAATTGCAGATCTTTTATCCTTATATGGAGAGTCAGGAACTCGATAAAATGATCACCGGACTGACACTGCATGAATCACTCGGGGCAAAAAATCTCACGATCTCGATCCCGGACACACCTTATACGATCGTTCCGTATTTTCTCGCTGCGCCGCAGCAGGATGCGGAGGGTGAGCAGCTTTCGGATTCGGAGCAGGCATATGAGGCAGAGACATCGGAAGATGCAGCCGATCAGACCGATGCAGCGCAGACGCCTGATGCACAGGCTGGCGAGGATGGATCAGAACAGATTCTGTACGTTGCGACGCTGGCGGTCGATGCGACCGGAACACATGAACAACTGCAGGGATATATCGATCTGTTGTCAGATGATGAGAAATATCCGGCAATACAGGTCAGTTCTTATACGTGGAATCAGGAAAATACTGTGGCCAGTGATGAACTGGGAGCATTTATGATGCAGTCGGGAGAAGCACTGCACATAGAATTGTCAGTCTATATGCAGGGAAAAGAAGAGGATTAATTATGGCAGAAGAACAAACCGCTCGTTTAAAAAATATACGGATCGGAGATGTCCTGAAGGAATCTGGATATGTCAATGATGAGCAGATCGGGCAGGCACTTCGCTACCAGAAGGAGCACAAGGGCATGCGTCTGGGTGGTGCACTGATCGAGCTGGGATTTATCTCCGAGACGAATATGCTGCAGGCACTTGCGATTCGTCTGAATATGAAGCATATCGATATTGCGAATGCCAAGGTGAATCTGGATGCAACGGCACTGATTCCGGCGAATCTGGCAGAAAAATACTGTATGCTCGCGATCAACGATGAGAATGGTGTATTGACAGTCGTGGTGAATGACCCGATGAATTTCTTCGCAATCGAGGATATCAAGCAGTTGACCGGACGACAGCTCAATATCTGTCTGTGTGAATCCGAACCATTGCAGAAGGCAATCAACTATTATTATTCAGAGGTCGCGGCACAGAAGGCGGCACGTACTGCCAATACAATGGCAAATGAGAAGCAGGATGATCTCGAAGAGCTGACAGTAGAGGAAGGTGACGACGAGACTCCGATCATCAACTTGTTAAATTCGCTGCTCAAGCGTGCCTATAGTGTGAACAGCAGTGATATCCATATCGAACCGTTTGAGGATAAATCGATTGTCCGTATGCGTATTGACGGTGCGATTGTCGATTATGTGACACTGCAGAAGGGTCTGCATGCATCGCTGATTGCCCGTATCAAGATTATATCCGAACTGGATATTGCAGAGCGGCGTGTACCGCAGGATGGACATTTTCGCGTCAACGTAGAGGGCGAATACATCAATATCCGTGTATCCATCTTGCCGACTGTCTTTGGAGAAAAGGCGGTGCTTCGTCTGCTCGCAGGCAATTCGACGATTCAGCATGCGGATTCGTTCGGTATGGAAGAACGCGATTATGAGAGATTCCGCGCGATGCTCGACAGTCCGCACGGCATTATTTATCTGACTGGTCCGACGGGAAGCGGAAAGACGACTACCTTATATATGGTGTTGGATGAGATGGCAAAGCGCAGTGTCAATATCTCCACGATCGAAGATCCGGTAGAGAAAAATATTAAAAAGATCAATCAGACGCAGGTGAACAATACAGCCGGACTGACGTTTGAAGTGGGTCTGCGTGCGCTGCTTCGCCAGGATCCGGACATCATCATGGTTGGTGAGACCCGTGACTCTGAGACCGCATCGATCTCCGTGCGATCAGCGATCACCGGACATCTGGTATTTTCAACGCTGCATACGAACGATGCGACATCATCGATCGTGCGTCTGATCGATATGGGAGTGGAACCTTATCTGGTTGCCAATTCGATGGTCGGTACAGTCGCACAGCGTCTGATGCGACGTATCTGTCCGGAATGTGGACAGGAGGTAGAGGCCACCGAAGAAGAATGCCGTCTGCTCGGTGTTGCACCCGGAACGAAGATCAAAAAGGCACATGGCTGTACACAGTGCAATTTTACCGGATACAGCGGACGTATTGCGATCCATGAGATATTAACGATCGATAGCACAGTCAGAAAGATGATCACAGACGGTGCTTCGATGGATGAGATCCAGGATTATGCAGTCAGACATCAGGGGATGCGCCTGTTGCGTGACAGTGCAATCGAAAAGGTGTTACAGCAGATCACGACGATCGAAGAACTGCGAAAAGTCGCGTATTATTCAGATGCGCCAGATGTGCAGGCGGGTAACGTATCGACTCGGGCAGCGGCACAGCCTGCTGCACCACAGCCAGTCACACCGCAGATCGTTCAAATGACAGAAATACCGCAGCCTGTAATGGCTCAGGTGAAGGAAGATCCTTTTGCGGGCGTTGGGCCTGCGACGGTACATGTGGAGGATATTATTTTAAGGGCGCGCGAGAGTGGCTGTTCGGATATCCATATTACAGCGGCAAAACCGCTGATGATGCGTATCAACGGTGCTTTACGGGAGACGAAGGAACAGTACAGCAGGGAGCAGATCACAGCGATGCTCCTCGAGATGTGTGATCCAAAGCAGCGCGCACAGCTTGCAGCTGGAAATGATCTGGATTTTGCAGTCCAGACACGGGATGGCCACCGCCAGCGTGTCAATATCTTCCGTGATATGGGAGCTCTGGCCGCTACGATCCGGCTGCTGAATTCACATATTCCGACACTCGAATCACTCGGACTGCCGATGGTGCTCGGTGAGATCGTAAAGCAGCCGCGTGGCCTGATCTTAGTCACAGGACCGACCGGCTCTGGTAAATCAACGACGCTGGCAGCCATGATTGATTCGATCAATGCAACGAGACCGGATCATATTATCACGATCGAGGACCCGGTCGAGTATGTCTATGAGAAAAAGCAGTCCCTGATCCACCAGAGAGAGGTCGGACGCGATGTCACGAGTTTTGCGGCAGCACTTCGCTCGGCACTTCGTGAAGATCCGGATATTATTCTCGTTGGAGAGATGCGTGATTACGAGACGATCTCGGCAGCACTGACAGCGGCGGAGACCGGCCATCTGGTGTTGTCTACCCTGCATACGACAGGTGCGGCACAGACGATCGACCGTATCATAGATGCGTGTCCGAACGGCAGTCAGAATCAGGTGCGCACGCAGCTTGCGGGCGTGTTAAATGCGGTTGTGACCCAGTGTCTGATCCCGAAGATCGAGGGCGGGCGCATCGCAGCGACTGAGATACTGATCGGAACAGATGCGATCTCCAACATGATCCGTGAGAATAAGTGCCACCAGATGAATACAGCGATGCAGGCGGGCGCGGCGCTCGGTATGCATACTCTGAATAAAGATCTGATGAGTCTCGTACAGCGAGGCGTGATTTCGATGGAACAGGCGAGAAAGTATACAAACGATAAGCGCGATTTAGAACAGTTTATCGGATAATTAATAGAGGTAATCGCATGCGGCAGAAGGGGAGTATACGAAAAAAACTGAACAGTAAAGGCTTTACACTGGTAGAGATGGCTGTCACGCTCACGATCGTGAGTCTCCTGCTGGCGATCACGTTTGTCGGACTGCGTGCATGGATGCGTCATTCGGAGTTCAAAAAATGTAATGAGTATGCCCATACACTGTATACATCAGCATCTCTGGAGCTGTCCTCACTGGATCTGGCATCGGATCTGGATCGTTTTACGGAGCGGGTCAAGGCGAGTGGTACACCGCTGCAGACGACGGCACAACTGGGAAATGGAGCACCGGATGATGTCTATGAGGACGGTCGTATGTATGCGATCACGGCCAATGCCGGAGCGTATGAGCAGTACAATACAGGAGCCGCTGTATCGGCGCAGGCATCACTGGTGTATGAGCTGATCGATGCGTATTCTTATGATAAGGGCGTGTGCAATCACACGATCACGATGGAGTACGATACGGTGAGCCAGTCGGTCTATGCAGTCTTTATCAGCACGAAAGCAGAGTCATTTGTCTACAGTGATGAGCATGGCGGCGACTATAAGGCGTATGACGAGAGCAGTGTGGTCAGTCTGAATGCAGCGGCAGATTACGTCCAGAATCGTTCGTCAGAGGTGCGCAAGGCACTGATGATCGGTTATTATTGTGTGGATGATCTGGGCATCCATGCAGCGTTTAATGAAGGACAGCTGCGTATTACCGAGTGTTATCTGGATAACGGAGAGACACTCGATCTTGTGGTGTCCAGCAACTCGCGTCATGAGGAGTCAGATGTCAAATATACAGTGACCATCTATCAGACGGACGGTGATCAGCCACTGTTCGATGTGACCTATTCACTGATGGATCTCTATGCCAGAGGATACAAGGAAGCCGGGGTTCAGACACCGCATGTCATAGAGGCTGCTGTGAACAGGTACAACGGAGCAGTCCGGAGTAATCAGACAGAGAACATGTATTTTCCGGTAGCATTTGTCGATCATGAACTGCGTATCACGTTGGATGCAGTGATGTCAGCGCAGAGTGCTTCTGTGATTGATCAGGGTGGAGCCGCTACTGCGAATGTATCGACTGGATTTCACCGGTTTTTACAGAATACGGCTGCTACACCGGATATCTATGCGTCTGCACGTGTGCAGCAGCTCACAGAGGATGATCTGCCGCTTGGGTATGACCAGGAGAGACGAGGCGTGCGCCTCTGGATTGAAGATGAGGAGTATGTGATTGGATCATCGGTCGTATCGAATACAGAAAATGCCTTTTTCGCATCTGTGAAAGATGAGAAAGCAGGCATCGGATTCGTGCGCCATCTCGCAAATATCCGTTATTATGATCCGAATAAAGCTGTGACGTTCCAGCTGGTGCGTGATCTGCAGTTTGAGGATGCAGTGATCTATGATCAGAATACGGCCAGAGCCGGGGCAGAGAATGCGATGGAACTGATGGAACTGCACACGACGAAGGCATTTCCTGAGATACCGAAATTTAGTGAAAAGTGGACACTGACGGGAGAGAAACTGCTCAGCACGCAGGACTATGCGATCCAGCAGATGGTGCTGACGGATGAGTCGATTGTCACATCTGTTGCAGACTCAGATGAGCAGTATGGCATCATTGGGAAAAACAGCGGCAGTGTACAGCATCTTGCATTCTATGGCAGTACCGCGCTACTTGGTTACAAGGCTGAGACTGTGAGTGGTGCATCCGATGCAGCAGTCAGATATGAATTACAGCCGGAGAATCGTGCGAATCGTGTACGTGCAGCGGGACTGCTCTGTGGACTGAATGAGGGTACGATTAAAAATATCACAATGGATGAGACATCCGCAGTACATCTGGCACTTAATTATACACCGCTTGCATCTGGGACGGATCTTGT
>JBNMKT010000013.1:0-26743 GCA_050874485.1 bacterium | reverse complement strand
TGTATACGGTGAGGCTAAACTTTCTGTAAGTTCAAGATCAGAAGTTTTCCTGTATGCAGGCGCAGACCTTGCAGTTACCGGTGATATTGGTTACGTAACTGTATTGGCGGATGCAACTATTTCTGTAGCTGGTGGCGCGAGTGTTTATGGTATGCAGATTGCAGATGGTGCAGACAAGGTAAGCATTAAGAATGACGGATCTATTGAGAGCCTTGTTCTCGATACAAAGGCGGATGTAAGTATTACGGGTGCATCCACTAGCGCTATTCCGTTAGAGAGCAATGTTGAGGGTGCTACTATTAAGTCCAGTTGTAAGCTTGATGTGAAGCTGAGCGCAAATGCAAATATTGTGTTAGACAAGGGTGCAGAAGGATCCGTTGTGAAGGTAACTTCGAAGAATGTAAAGGCAACAGTGGATAACAAGACCTCAGAGAAGGTCGAAGTCACTGACGCATCCGGAAACAAGAGTAATGTGGAGGCAGGTAAGACAACTGAGGCTGGCGGAGCAACTGGAACAACTGGAGGAAGCACAGGTGGTGGCTCTGGCTCTACTGGGGGATCAACTGGTGGTAGCACTGGGGGATCAACTCAGCCTGCAGCAAATCCTTTAAGCCTTTCTGTGAAGAATACTGCAACAGGGCATGATGGTATTCGTAAGGGTGATGTATTAAAAGCAGAAGTTTTTGGTGTAACAGTCTCAGCTGTAAGATACTCTTGGTATCGTGGTGCAGACAAGCTGGGTGAAGGAGCTAGTTACACAGTTTCAGAGTATGATGCTGGGTCAATTATCAGCGTGGAAGCTGAGGTTACTTCAGATGATGGAAAGAAGTACACGAAGAAGGTAGTATTGCCAACACCGGTACTTTTTAGTTATAAGGTCGGGTATCTGGATGATCAGGTACTTTTCAACTATGGGGCAACTAAAGAGGAGGTACTCGAAGAGCTGCAACGTGATTATGGCGAGGTGAGTGTGTACTGTCGGGATCATGATGGTACTGTAAAGATTAGTTGGAAGGCACCAGACAATTACAACGCAACTCCTGAGAGTATCACGAAACAGGAGTTTGTTGGTACTTTGACTACACCGAGTGACGGATATCTCGAGAATGGAACAGTAACTATGAATGTTATTGTGAAGCTGGAGAAGTCATTGACTATTAGTGCAGCCAAGGGAACGAATGATGTCAACGAGGGAGTACAGAAGCTTCTTAAAGAGTTTGCACTAAATGCCGATGGCTGGGGAGCAGCTTTAATCGGTTCGTACCTGAAGGTAGCGGATGTTGAGAATGCGGAGTATCCGATCGTCCTTTCAGCAGATGGTGTTGATGACCTACAGTACCGCGTTGGAGATTCAGGAGCGTTTATGGGTGGTAGCAGCACGAATATTTACCACGCGAATCTAAGTGAGCTACTGAAAGCTGATGTGACTTTATATGTTCGGAGTGGAAGTGATGATTCCACTATTACGCCGTACAATATCATTCTGAACAATAAGCCTGTAAAGATGACAAAGTTGAGCACAGATTATGAGATAGAGTACACGGATGCTGATGTGACTGCTGGCATTCCTTCTGGATTTCCAAAGAGTTTTGTATTTGTGGACGCAGATGTGAATGAATACACGTGGAGCGTATCTTGGGAGCCGAACGAGGCACCAGCTTGTATTGGTGAGCAGGTATATTACCCTGTAATTAATGATGAATTCGGGCTGATGGATTTTGAGTCTGTTAGTATTCCGAATATCGTTGTAACGTATGTGAAGAGAACGCAGCAGGCACCTCCGAAGCCTTCTGATTACGAGGTTAAGGCTACCTCTACAGTTATTACTATGACGGGCAAAGATTTGAAGAGCAACGCTTTCTATATCACGAAGTCTGGTGGTGGTGAGGTACTGCAGGACTTTGGTGTTTGTGTAGATGGCACTGTTGTTTTCGATGAGCTGGAACCTAGTACCAATTATGATATTTATGAGTACTTGCCTGAGACAGATCTGAAGAATAGATCAGGTGACACGAAGGTTGGTACTTACTTGACCAACGGAGTTCTTACTTACGCTGGTGAGACTACGCTGACGAAGAATGTTGGTGATACACTTCCGGCACAGTTGTCCTTCATAGATGCGAAGGAAGATACGACCGAGGACTATGATGTAACATGGACGCTTGTTAGTGGACCGGAAGGGTATGTGAAGGGGGCGCTTGTTGCTGGAAATTATGTCTTTACTGCAACAGCTAAGGCAGATGGATACGATCCTGTGACAATTCCGAAGATTGCTGTAACTGTCTCAAAGCAGGCGGCGGAGACACCGAATTTTGACGACGTCTGCAAGGTTACCTGGGTAGGAAATAATACAGTTGCTGTTGAGTGCTTGGATAAGAGCAATGCTGACAAGTTCGAGAGTATTGTTTTGCCGACTGATGAAGATCCGGAGAGCGCTTTAAAAGTCACATACAGCGATGGCAAGTTTACAGCAGATCTCACAAACAGAGTGAGTGAGACAAGGAATTGGTCTGTCTGGATTCGTTACAAAGAAACAGCGGAATCAGCAGCATCTGAGTGGGCTAAGAAGGATGTGACACTTGCGGAAGGCGCTGTGAAGATTACGAGAGTAACTTTTGTAGATGAGCCAGAGAAGGAGCTCACTTTCACAAAGGGAACAGATAAAGTTAAGGATTTCACGACGAAGTTTCCAACCGTTATGCTGGTGCATGCTGGTGATTACTCAAAGCTTGCAGGTATTAAGGAATGGCGTGTGAAGAATGGTGAGACGCCTGTCGACGGTATTGAGGATCTGGGCGCAGGTTCTTATGTATTTGTACCGTATGTTCAGAATGCGGATGATCTTGAATTTGGAGAGAGTTTGCCGGAGATCAAGGTAACAGTGAAGGAAGCAAGTAGCGAGGAGAATCCTGAGGAATAATAAGTAGAAAGAATAAGTGGTGAGGCGGTGCAAAAGTATCGCCTCTTTTCTTTGAGGTGATTATGAATTTCTTAGCAAAGTCTATTTTGAATAGAGAACAACTGGATGCAAAGGTTGCGGTTGGTGGGGAAGATGTAGTGGGTATAGTGTATGTAGAGAAAAATATTACAGGGGGGTGCGTCCTGCTATTTGGATTAAGAGATAAGATTGCAGTAATCTCGTAAATATCCCATTCCACAATTATATATTATATATGTAGTGCAGCAGCACGCATTACAACTCGTCGATTAGACGTGTGTATGCAAATGCAGTGCAAGCATGTCAACTTGGGCAGGTAGTGATACCTGCCTTTTTCTGTGCAAAAAAGAAAGGAGCAATGATTATGAGTACACAGAATCAAATGGTAGAGACCATGTTTTCTACAAGAACAAAGCCGTGGCATGGGTTGGGAAAGGTTGTCAGTGAGGCTCCTGACTCGAAAAGTGCTTTGCAGATGGCAGGATTGGATTGGAAGGTGATGCAGAAAAATGTCTACACAGAAGAGGGCTTATATATTGCTGGGTATAAGCTCAATTATCGGAATTCGGATTTTCAGCAGTTGGGAATTGTAACAGACCGTTACAAGGTCGTGCAGAATGAGGATGCATTCCGCTTTACGGACGAATTGTTAGGTGCAGGAGTCAGGTACGAAATAGCAGGATCATTGCAGCAGGGCAGAAGAACGTGGATTCTTGCAAAGCTGCCTGAACAGTATATTATTGCAGGGGATAGCATCACGCCGTATTTACTGGTTATTAACTCACATGATGGCACATCTTCGATCAAGGTATGTATGACACCGATAAACATAATGCAAAATCGACTTTTCCAAAGATGCTGTCGGAGGGGAGAAAAATGAATGTTAATTTGATCTATGCAACACAGTTGTTGTTGCAGGCAACTCCGAATACAGTTCACCAGAGAATGATGCAGAGTGGGCCAACATTGTTCTTTAAACCGTTGGCGAATCGTATTGCAGCAACGGCAAAGATGATTGGTGCAGCAGACAGTGAAGCTTGGGAGCAGGTATTAAGACGTTTGAAGGTCGGACAGTTTGTAGCTGTCGGTAACTTTCTGGTTGAGGGTTATCCCATAGACCATCCGATTGTAGTTGATGGTCGAGTATAATTATAAATACGATAAAATATTCATGATGAACAAATAATCAAACTTTCCGTCTCCTTGAACAAATTATAAAAATGTAAAATTTATGCATTTGAATTGCATATTATACATGTGAATCAATCAAAAGAAAGGAGAACTAATTATGACGAACAATATCCAGATCCATATGCCGCTTGCCTGTCGTTGGACAGATGTATCTCAGCAGGCATAAACCTGTCTGCTTCAGAATAGATTTTATCACAGCAGAGAGAAGGGAGATACATATGGCTGAAATTATTATAACCCGTGAATTCCACGGATCAGCTAGTCCGCAGGCGCAGTTTGAGTGTGTCGTTCGGGAACATCTGACCTGACGACTATCGGGTCGAAACACCCCTCCTGCATGCCAGGAGGGGGTATTTTTACGAAAAGGAGAGCTTGGAATGAATACATACACAGCAGCAATCTATTTGCGACTGTCAAAAGAAGATGGCGATAAGGAAGAAAGTAACAGTATCGATTCCCAGCGTAAATTGCTGGGGGACTATCTCAGACAGCACGAGGATATTATCTACGGCGGTGAATATGTGGATGATGGCTGGTCAGGAACGAATTTTAACCGTCCTGCAATGCAGCGGATGTTGTCTGATATTGAGAACAGGGCGATCAACTGTGTAATTGTTAAGGATCTGAGCCGCTTCGGAAGAAATTACCTGGACACTGGGCGCTATATCCAGCGGATATTTCCTGAAATGGGAGTGCGCTTTATTGCCGTAAATGACAATGTAGATACAGCAGATCAGTCGGAAACAGGCTTTGATATGATTCTGCCGATACGGAATATTATTAACGAGACATACTCTCAGGATATATCAAAGAAAGTACAGAGCAGCTTCAAGGTGATGCAGCATGCAGGTGATTTCTGCGGTGCATACACGTCGTTTGGGTACATGAAAGACCCGCAGGATAAGCATAAACTGGTAATTGATCCAGAAGCGGCATCGGTTGTGCAGCGTGTGTTTGACATGTATCTGTCTGGAGTAGGGCAGGTGGCGATTGCGCATCGTCTGAATGAAGAAGGAATTCCCTCACCCAGTGAGTATAAGCGTCTGCAGGGGCTCAATTATACAAATTCAAATAGATTGGATTCAACGGTTTACTGGACATATTCTACCGTGCATCGCATGCTGCAGAATGAGATGTATTGTGGAAATATGGTGCAGGGAACCACGAAGCGCAGAATGCGCGGAAAGGCACAGAAATTACCGAAGGATCAGTGGATCATCGTCAAGGGTACGCATGATGCGATTATCGATCCAGAGCAGTTCGGCAAGGTTCAGCAGTTAATGCATGTCAGGACACGCGATTTGGATTTTCAGTCCAATGAGAGTATTTTTGCTGGATTATTGAAATGTGCAGATTGTGGACGTGCATTTGCCAAAAAGCATACACGCGGAAAAGGAAAGGAGACGTCTGCTATATATTATGAATGCGGAACGTATTCCCGTGCGGGCAAGGCATACTGTACCTCGCATCGAATCTACCATGAGAAGCTGCAGGAAATCATACTCAATGACATCAACCTGATTATTTCACAGATTACAGATATGCAGGGTATGGTAGAACGGCTGGAGCAGAGTCGGAAGAAAAAATCTGGAAACGTGAATCAGCGATCGTTGACAGCAAAATCATTAGAAAAGGTCAGACGCCAGAAACGGGAGTGTTATCATGATTGGAAGGATGGAATGATCTCAAGGGAAGAATATCAGACCTATCATGGGGAGTATGAACAGAAGGAACAGCGCTTGCAGGCAGAGATGGATCGGCTCGCGAAACTGGAGAGCCAGACAATGAGTGAGGCACTTCGTTCACCGTGGATACAGCAGCTTCTTGTATATCAGAAGCTGACAGAACTTGACCGTCAGACGGTAACAGCGCTGATTGACAGTATTATTGTAGGGGAAAAGGACAAGAACCACCAACAGAAGATCACGATACGCTATAAATTCAATGATGAGCTGGAAACTCTTTTTCGGATGACAGATCAGGAGAAACTGCGCGGATAGTGATTGAAGATATAGACTTGTCTATGATATGATTATACAAGTAGAAGAATGAAGAGGCGCGGGAGAAAAGCGTATCACCTTTGAAGGGAGTGAACAGATTGACGAATAAATATTTCCCAGATGAAGAAATCACGCAGAATGATTTATATTTTATGTGTTATATGATAGAGCGGGTCGCACGTCATTTACACCAGCATAATAAATATGTAGTAAACAAGATTGGCAGAGATCATTCCAGCGCCAACCCAGATGGGAAAGGTGTATGCAAGGCTGATACAAAATACGTTAGGGGCAAAAGAGGATTTCGTAGACGGGATCATACGTGTGTATAACAATGAACTTTGCGATACGATCGACAATTATAATTGCAGTACGTTCTATGAACCGTCATATGTAATTGCCAGAGCGTATCAAAATGGAGGATTTTAACAGATGAGGCATTCTTTCGTGAATCGGAGGAGTGCATATTTTATTGCGCCAAAAACACACAATGTGCAGAGCATGCCGTCCTCCGTGAATAATGATTGAAAACATAGGCATACTATGATATAATTTGCGTATATAAAGATTGGGAGGGAGATATATGTTAGCATTACAGGAATCAATCAGACCATCAGCGGATCTGAGAAATCATTATAGCGAAATTTCAAGACAATGTAAGGAAAATAAAGAAGCGGTCATTATTACAGTAAATGGCAGAGGTGATACAGTAGCACTTTCTTATGAGGAATATAAAAATATGAAAGCGCGTATTGAGTTATTGGAGGTACTAGCCGAGGCGGAGGACGATGTGAAAAATGACCGTGTTGCTCCGATCACTGAAACATTTGATGAATTGAGAAAAATGCTTCAGGAGGATCGTGGATGAAATATGGTGTTATACGGACTGATACAGCGGATGCAGGTATTCGAAGGATTATCTTATATATTGCTCAGAATTTTGGAAATACCGTTGCGCTGGAGAAGCTCGATGAGATAGAAGATCGGATTCTTAAATTAGGTGATGATCCGTACATTGGAACAGATCCCCGTTATCTTGTACTGAAACGTCAAGGCTATAAGGTACTTATTCTGGAAAAAGATTTAGTGTTTTATAAGATTGACGAAGAAAATAAAAATGTGATTGTATATGCAGTGGTAGATCAGCGACAGGATTACCTTAATATCATTCGGGGCTTATAGAATTGTGAGGCACTCTTTCGTGAATCGGAGGGGTGCTTTTTTGTCCGCAATTAAGCATTCCCCCATGCAGCATCAAATGTCAGTGCGATCTGCGGTTTGTCTGTCTGAACACAATAGATCGGCAGATCGCGCCCGTTGACGGTGGTCGAGACGCTGACGACTCCCGGCAGATAATAGCAGGCGCCGACGAGCAGCAGGCAGACGCAGAGTGCCAGTGCAGTGAGTTTGATTTTGATTGGATTAATAGGTAGCTTCATAATAGTCTCCCTGAATGGTAGGTTCTGTTTTAAGTATATGAGCAGCGTTGGGAAATATATCACAGCTCTTTATTTTTTCTACGAAACTGCCGATTATATTATAATAGAAATATTGACGATGATAAAATAAGGTACATGTTATCATATATGAGAACAGGGAGGTATCAAAAATGAGCATAATAATGAGCACTACGAACCTGATGAAACGGGCGTATGCAGGAAATACCTTATTCAGGGATACAAATTACAGAAAAAATAGAAATGGACATGAAGTAGTCAGTGCAGATCGTAAGGCGATGACACGTGCGTTGGATCAGTTGTCGAGTCTGGATTTTGACAGCACAGAGGCAGATGATACAAAAAGTATTTATAATACAGTTACTTCTTATTTAAGTGTTTATAATAATGCGGTCAGCTCAGCGACGAATTCCGATAGTTCACAGATTGCGCGCACCGGAAAACAAATGCGTGCGTTGATGAAAGAATATGATCAGGAACTGTCAGATATCGGAATTGACATCAAAAGCGACGGTACTGTCAAGGTCAATACGACGGAATTGAAGAAGGCGACGACCAGACAAGTGTCCAAAGTATTCGGAAATGATGAATATATCAGTGGGATGAGTCGTCTGATGAAAAAACTCAGAAATCAGGTAAACCGCTCTGCTGTGAGCAGTCAGTCTTCTGAAAGTACGACAACCCCCAAACAGACCGATGCAACAAAAATTGCTTCGACAGAGTCTGAAACTGTTGGCAGCAACTTGAATTTATATGTCTAAACATTTATAATAGAACTGTTCCGGAGCATAGCGCTGCGAAACAGATACAACAGGCAAGACGTTTTTGGGAGATAACAACAATGAAGAGAAAATGGATAGCTGTGTTGACAGCAATGATGATAGCGACGACAACGATGGCGCCACAGGTGGCAATAACAGCGCAGGCCGCGCCAGTGACGGAGGAAACAATCGGGCTGCTTGGTGCGACTACGACAACCGGAGCGGAAAAGGACTCGAATGGCGATGGCGTGAGTGACAATGGATTCGTATATCAGGTGAGCGGCACGACTGCAACGATTACTGCCTACAGAGGTACGGCTACCGCATTGACTGTGCCGTTACGCATCGAAGTAGGTGCATCTACATCCGGATCTACCACCACGACCGCTGCGACATATGATGTGACCGCGATCGGAAGCGCGGCATTTGCAGGAAATGCGGGTCTGACAACGGTGACGATGCAGGGTGGAACACCGACGAGCGGAAGCAGCAGTAGTTCTACGGCGACAGCAGCTGTTGGATTGCAGACAATCGGTGACCGTGCATTTTACGGATGCCCGTCATTGACGACTGTTACCATACCTGCGACAGCAACAACGATCGGTAGTCAGGCATTTAGCGATTGTCCGGCATTGAATGCGTTGAATGTGACTGCGGGAAACCAGCGTTATATATCAAATGATGGTGTGCTGTATCAGTATGTGGGATATAATTCGGGTGCGGTAGGCAGCTACAATACTTATACATTGATGCAGTATCCTTCTGGAAAGACCAGTACGACATTTGCAGTACCTGCATCGATTGCCAGCCGTTTGACAGCTATCGGACAGGGTGCCTTTGCCGGAGCACAGACACTTACGAGTGTGACGCTGCCGGAGACGGTAGAGTCGATCGGGTCAGAGGCGTTTCGTAATTGCAGTGCACTGACTTCCATTACGATTCCGTCTAAGGTTACGAATATATCATCCTACGCCTTTAGCGGATGCAGTGCTTTGGCGACTGTGAGCATTCCGTCTACGGTGACAAGCATTGCAGACGGCGCATTTCAGAATTGTTATGCGCTGAGTGCGATTGCATTGCCGGAGAAGCTGACCACGATCAGCAATAGTACTTTTTACGGCTGCAGCAAACTCTCAGAAGTGACCATTCCGATGGGAGTTGTGAATATCGGTGCGACAGCGTTTGCGTATTGTACTTCGCTGGTCAAGATTACGATTCCTACCAGTGTGACAGCTATCGGCGCCAATGCATTTTTAGGTGTGAATGGTCTGACCATGTATTGCCATAGTGGCTCACTGGCAGCGAATTATGCTTCAAGCAATAAGATCGGTGTGGTGATGACCTACACGGTACGATTTTTATCAGATACCGGCACCCTGCTGAAATCAGAGGAGGTCGTATACGGATCATCCGCAACGGCACCGGCGATGCCGGAACGCCCCGGTTATAAGCTGGAATGGAGCAGCAGCTTCAATAATGTCATGAGTGACCTGTCTGTCACGGCAGTCTACAAGCGTGTCTATACCGTGACTTTTATTGATAAGTACCACGACAAGACATCGACCGATGAGGTTGAGTACGGAAAAGGTGCACAGGCACCGAAATGGACAATGAGTGGTTACACGCTCAAGTGGGACAAAAACTTCTCCAGTGTGACAGGAGATATGACTGTCTATGCTTCATGGAAGGATCCCAGAACCGGTTTTGTGATCGATAAAAATACAAAAAAACCTTCGAAAGTCGATACAGAGCTGACAAAGGGTACGGTGACTTATCGTGTTACGAATGCGAGTGTGCAGAATCCGAGAGTATGTTATGTCTCCAATTCAAATGCAGAGGCACATACCATATCCATTCCGAAGACAGTGACGATCAATGGAGTAAAATATAGTGTCTCAAGTATTGGAGATGAAGCATTTAAATCAAACACGAATCTGACGACACTCACGATCGGAGCGAATGTGAGCAGCATCGGTTCCAAGGCATTTTACAGATGTAAGAAGCTCAGCAGCGTGAAGATCGCATCCAAGAAGCTGGGCACAATCGGGGACAAGGCTTTTTATGGAATCCAGAATAATGCATTGTTTTCAGCATATCGTTCCAAACTGAAAAGTTATCAGTCCAAGCTGAAAAGTTCCGGAATCAATACAACGATCCGGTTGAAGGCAATCGGCTAGATGACCGGAACAGGAGGCTGATATGAGAAATATACAAACACAGAATATCTTGTCAAACAGAATACTGGCTGCCGTATTGCTGGGGCTGGGACTGCTGCTTAGCTGGGTGTTGTTTGGTGCCCGGCCGGCAGCGGCAGCTGATCAATCATTAAAAGGTTATCCGCTCGATACAGGAACTTCGGTTGAAGGAGGATATACAGATCCTAATTCTGAGGGATTTCTCTTTTATTATCAGGTATATGGAAATAAAAGCAATAATCAGGTGGTGATCAGTGGTTACAGCTATTCTGGCAGTGGTACCGTTGAATTGCAGCTGCCTGCGACAATTGAGGAAACGGGTACAACGCAGAACACGACATATACGGTAGTCGGTGTCAACGGTAACGTATTTGCCAACTGTCCGTATATTTCCGGGGTGACGTTTGGATCCACCTATCAGTTTGTCGGAGCAGAGGCATTTATGGGCTGCCCGCTCACGACAATCAGTCTGAATCAGAACGGTGCGATGAAACAGTTGAATGACCGTGCGTTCTACAGATGCAAACAGTTGACGAATGTGACGATTCCGGCGAGTGTGACATCGATCGGAACCGGTGTATTTGCGGACTGTACCAGCTTGAATGCGATTACGGTAGTGAACGGCAATCAGAAATATTGCGGCATCAATGGTGTCCTGTATACAATGAGCAAGGATGTCCTGATCCAGTGGCCGGCAGCATTGACGGTAGGCAATTCAATCGACAGCAGTTGTACGATCGGTTCTGCGGAGTGTCCGGTGAGGGTCATTGGAGACAAGGCATTTGAAGGCTGTATTTACCTGAATAAGATCACGGATATGTACCAGACGGTGAACACAATCGGTGAACAGGCATTCATGAACTGCAGCGGATTATATGAAGTGAAGATCCCGCCTACGGTAACAACGATCGGAAAGCAGGCGTTTTACGGATGTGCACCTGGTCTGGTCATCAAATGCGATAAGGCTTCAGCGGCAGAGACGTTTGCGAGAAACAATGGTATTACGACCAGTGTGACATGCACGGTTCGTTTCTATGATGGTTCGTCGCTCATAAAGACCGAAGAGGTCACAATGGGTGGTTCGGCGAGTGCGCCGGTGTTGAGTGAGCGCGCTGGCTATACGCTGACATGGGATAAGGATTATACCAATGTACAGCAGAATCTGGATGTGCATGCTTCCTGGAAACAGAATCTTACGGTTACGTTCAAGGATGCATACAGTGGACAGACAACAGAGATGACTTCTTATTATGGAGGATCAGTGACTCCGCCCGTCTGGACCAGAACAGGCTATAAGCTGGGCTGGGATACCACTGCATATACTTATGTGACAAAAAATCTCACGGTAAATGCAGTCTGGCTGGTATCGATGACAGATACACCGATTACGGAGGAGACACCGGCACTGGGGGAGACACGGACGATCAATAATATCACCTATCAGGTTACGAAGGCTTCGACCTCAGATCCGTGTGTGTGGGCGGTCGGATGTACCAAGCAGACCTTGACAACGCTCACGATTCCGGATAGGATTACATTTGGCGGGGTAAGCTACAAGGTGGCACAGATTGGCAAAAATGCATTTCGCGATATGCCGCGGCTTACGACATTGACGATCGGCAAACATGTCACCAGGATCAGGAGCGGCGCATTTTATAATTGCCCGAAACTGAAGAATGTTACGATCAGGAGTAAGAAGATTACAGGTGTAGGAGAGAAGGCTTTCAGCAAAATATATGTCAAAGCAAAAGTCGATGTGCCCAATTCCTGTGTGAAGAAGTATAAAAGATACTTTTTGGATGCAGGACTAAGCACATATGCAAAGGTCTATTGATCAGTCGGAGAAGGAGGCAGACAGATATGAGTACAGTATTATTGTTATTTGCAGGCATTTTATTAGTTGTAATTATCGCTGTGGTTGTAGTCGTTGCGGCAGTGTCCGGCGCGACAGCAGCAGTTGTGGCTGATGAGGAAAACGGAGAGGACGAGTAATGGAAAACCAGACAAAGGATAAAGCCCAGGGTAAACTGGCAAAGCTGCTGCTTGTGAGCTATGCGATGCGAAAAGTGTCTTATATGATCCGTATTCTCGCAGGTGGGTATCTCGTGTATCTGATGTATCAGCTCTTTACAGAGTCACATGCAAGTGAGGAAACGCTGACACCGCTTATGATTACCGCAGGAGTCGTTATGATCGTGGCGGGTATCTATTTTGCGATCGGTGGATTGTATGCACTTTTAAACGGAATCTATGAGGAAAATGATCCGGCAAAGATCGAGGCTGATGAAACAGCGTCCGATGAATCCGGGGTCAATGAAGCAGAAGCTGAAATCGTGGACGCGGAAGCGGACATCACATCAGAAACGAAAGAATAAAAAATAAAACCGGAGCGGCGATGATCGATGATCTCACGCATCCGGTTTTTTTCTGCTTTTTAATGCTCTACGGACACTATTCATTTAATCAGGCAGTCCCAGACGCTCGAACAGTTTGTGCAGGGAGTCGATCTGCAGAATGAGAATCATGCTGCTCTTGATCTCGGTATCTGCGATAAACATGCTTTCATCAATGTAGATCACCTGTTGGCCGATGGTGTCAAAACGGCTGGCAGCCTTTTGGAGTACATTTTCGACAGTGTCCAGATAGTCATCCGGAGGCGTAATATTGATAAACATGTTTGTGAGCTTGGCCAGTGAATTGACATAAGATGCAGTCGTGATATTGCTGGTCTCCTTGACGGCGGACAGATCCATGTCACTGATATCTGCCAATGTATGGATCTCCTTTGGATAGAAAGTATTTACGATCCGCGATGCAAATTGCGGCTGTACGACGTGGAGCATGACACCTTCCAGATCTTCCTCCAGACCGAGTGCCAGACCGATGACTTCCTGGTCTTTGCCGCCCAGATATTGGGACACGTTCTCGTAATTGACGAGGCTGATCACCGGTATCTCGATATCCACCGGTATGTTCAGCATGGAGGAAAGAGCGGTGGCGGCATTGCCGGAACCGATGTTCCCGATCTCACGGAGTGCATCCAGATGAAGTGCATTGAGTTCTGATATATTGTTAAATCCCATAGTTTTGTCTCCTAACCCCAAAATAGTGAATTCATGTGTTAAAATAAAAGCTTTTTTCCTATTATACATGTCATTTCTGCCCTTGACAACAACTAAAAATCCATTTACCATAGAACTATTGTAATTAATGTTAGAAACCATTTATTTATAAGGAAGGATATAGAAATGAGTAAAGAACTTGCCAAAACATACGATCCGAAGGGAATCGAGGATCGCCTGTACCAGAAATGGGAAAATAACGGCTATTTCCATGCACAGGTAGACCGTTCCAAAAAACCGTTTACGATTGTGATGCCGCCACCCAATATTACAGGACAGCTGCACATGGGACATGCGCTCGACAATACGATGCAGGATATTCTGATCCGTTACAAGCGTATGCAGGGTTACAATGCATTATGGCAGCCCGGTACCGATCACGCATCGATTGCAACTGAGGTAAAGGTCATCCAGTCGCTGAAGGAGCAGGGGATTAACAAGGCAGATCTGACGCGTGAAGAGTTTCTGGAGAAGTGCTGGGAGTGGCGCGAGGAGTATGGTGGACGTATTGTGAAGCAGCTGCGCAAGCTGGGATCTTCTGCTGACTGGGAGCGTGAGCGTTTCACGATGGACGAGGGTTGCTCTCGTGCCGTTGAGGAAGTATTTACCAAGTTATATAAAAAAGGCTGGATCTATAAGGGTTCACGTATTGTGAACTGGTGTCCGGTCTGCAAGACTTCTATCTCGGATGCTGAGGTAGAGCATGAGGAGCAGGATGGATTTTTCTGGCATATTAACTATCCGGTAGTTGGCGAGGAAGGCCGTTTTGTAGAGATCGCAACGACCAGACCGGAGACATTATTCGGAGATACCGCGGTTGCAGTCAATCCGGAGGATGAGCGTTACAAGGATATCATCGGAAAGATGCTCGTACTGCCTACAACCGGACGTGAGATTCCTGTTATTGCAGATGCATATGTAGATAAGGAGTTTGGTACCGGATGCGTGAAGATCACACCGGCACATGACCCGAATGATTTTGAGGTCGGAAAGCGTCACAATCTGGAGGAGATCGTTGTCATCAATGACGATGCGACCATGAACGAAAAAGCAGGAAAATATGCCGGAATGGATCGTTATGAGTGTAGAAAAGCACTTGTTGCAGATCTCGAGGAGATGGGACTGCTCGTAAAGGTTGTACCTCATTCCCATAATGTCGGCACACATGACCGCTGTCATACGACGGTAGAGCCGATGATCAAACAGCAGTGGTTTGTCAAGATGGATGAGATGATCAAGCCGGCAGTAGAGGGTGTGAAAAATGGCGAGATCAAGCTGCTGCCTTCACGTATGGATAAGACATACTTTAACTGGACAGATAATATCCGTGACTGGTGTATCAGCCGTCAGCTCTGGTGGGGACACCGGATTCCGGCGTGGTACTGTGATGACTGCGGAGAGATGGTCGTATCAGTAGAGAATCCCGGCGTATGTCCGAAATGCGGATGCAAGCATATGACACAGGATCCGGATACACTCGATACATGGTTCTCATCTGCGCTGTGGCCGTTCTCTACACTGGGCTGGCCCCAAAAGACAGAGGATCTCGATTATTTTTACCCGAATGATGTGCTCGTCACCGGATATGATATTATTTTCTTCTGGGTCATCCGAATGATCTTCTCAGGATATGAGCAGATGGGCAAGGCTCCGTTCCATACCGTATTATTCCATGGCCTGGTACGTGATTCACAGGGACGTAAGATGAGTAAATCACTCGGCAACGGTATCGATCCGCTCGAAGTGATTGATAAATACGGCGCAGATGCACTCCGTCTGACCTTGATCACGGGTAATGCGCCCGGAAATGACATGCGTTTCTACTGGGAGCGCGTGGAGGCTTCCAGAAACTTTGCCAATAAAGTATGGAATGCTTCACGATTTATCATGATGAATCTGGAAGGAATGACTGTCACAGAGCCTTCCACAGACGAATTGCACCCGGCAGATAAGTGGATACTCTCCAGAGTGAATACACTTGCCAAGGATGCAACAGAAAATATGGACAAATTTGAGCTCGGTATCGCGGTACAGAAAGTCTATGATTTTATATGGGATGAGTTCTGCGACTGGTATATCGAGATCGCCAAGGTTCGTACTTATAAAAAGGATGAAGATCCGGTATCTGCAAATGCAGCGTTGTGGACATTACAGACTGTACTTACGAATGCACTCAAGCTGCTCCATCCGTACATGCCGTTTATCACAGAGGAGATCTTCTGTACCCTGCAGAGCGAGGAAGAGACGATCATGCTTTCTAAATGGCCGGAATACCGCGAGGATTGGAACTTCCCCGCAGAGGAGACTGCGATTGAGCATTGCAAGGATCTGGTCAAGGCAGTGCGAAATGTGCGCACCCAGATGGATGTACCGCCTTCACGTAAGGCAAAGCTGATCATTGTATCCGAGAATGCCAATGTACGTGAGATCTTTGTGGCAAACCGTGAAGTATATGTAAATCTGGCATTCACGAGCGAGATCGCAGTGCAGGCGGACAAGAATGGCGTCGGGGAGGATGCGGTATCCGCCGTGATCCCGGATGCGGTGGTCTATCTGCCGTTAGAGGATCTTGTCGATTTTGAAAAGGAAAAGGAACGGCTGCTGAAGGAGAAGGCTCATCTGGAGAAGGAATTAGAGCGTTCACGTAAGATGCTTGGCAATGAAAAATTTGTGAGCAAAGCACCGGCGGCAAAGATTCAGGAAGAAAAGGATAAACAGGCAAAATATGAGCAGATGATGGCTCAGGTATTGCAGCGTCTGGATCAAATGTCATAAAAAATTTGCAAAAGAAGGGCGGCTATTGTATACTTATAACAAAGTATGCAGTAGTCGCTTTTTGCTGCCATGTATCCGTTAGAGGCTGCAGGTGATTTGGGGAGAGGAGGTGCAGCGTATGTCATTACCGATGCCGACCGTGAGAATCACGGATGATTGTATGGAGGCATATATGACTGTCTATCCGACAGGAACACCGGAAAATTATACGGTGGAATATTTGTCGGATATTCTGCGCCTGAATCATGTAAAAATAGGAATCATGCAGGATATGCTGCAGGCGATTGTCGATCAGCATATCTACAATAAAGAAGTACTGGTTGCAAAAGGAATGGAAGCGCAGCCCGGTGAGGACGGTTATTTTGAGTTCATGTTTGAGACTGATCTATCTCAGAAACCGATAGAGAACGATGACGGAACCGTAGATTACAAGAACATAAAGATGATCGAACTGGTCACCGAAGGACAGGTGATCGCGGTCTACCACGGCAGTACTGCAGGAACCAACGGATACAATCTGCTGGCGCAGTTCCAGATGGCAAAACACGGGGTCGAGCTGCCGCCACTGCGTGGCACCGGTTTCCAGCGGATGGAAGATGGAGTGACCTATCAGGCAACAGTCAGTGGCAAGATCACAGAGCTGAATAACCGTGTCAACATATTTCCGGTGCACGAACTGTTTGGAGATGTAGATTTAAGCAGCGGAAATATCGAGTTTAACGGTGATGTGATCATACATGGCAATGTGCTGGATGGCATGTCAGTAAAGGCGAACGGTACGGTCACTGTGGATAAAGTCGTGGAGGCTGCATATATAGAGGGCAGAAAAGGCGTGATACTCAGAGGCGGCGTATTGGGTAGAAGCGGCGCGACGATTCGTTCCAAAGGAAATATCGCAGCGATGTTTTTTGAGTATGCGGATGTAGAGGCAGATGGAGATATCGAGGCGGATTCGTTCCTGGACAGCCATGTACGTTCGGGAGGACGGATCAAACTGACCGGAAAAAAAGGATGTATCGTAGGCGGTACGACACATGCAGTGCGTGGCATTGAAGCACGTGAGGTAGGCAATGCGGTTGGTGCAAATACAGAGGTCTCTGTCGGTGTGAGCCGTGGCGCTGTCGGAAAAGTAGCGACACTGGAGCGGCTGCTGAAAGATGAGGAGGGTCAGCTGCAGCGCATTGAGGAAGGACTGGTCCAGTTTGAACTGATTATGAGGCAGAAGGGATGCTCATTCCGTGACGATCCGAGGCGAATGTCTCTGGTCAAGGAAAAGATTCGTCTGTCAGCACTCATCGCAGGGAAAAAAGAAGAACTGGCGATGTTTGAAAAGATGCGTGAAGCATCCGGTAATGCATCTGTGAAGGTCGTAAAAGCAGTATACCCGGGTGTGCGTGTCTGTGTGGATGAACAGTTTGTTCAGGTTCAGGAATTTCAGAAAGCAGTAGAATTCAAAAAATATATGGGAAATATCGGCATGTTTAATATGGGCTATACGGTCAGACAGGACAGCTAGCTGCAAAATGTCGACATGTGTAGAATGCTGCGATGAAAAAATAGAATTTATATGGGAATGCTCTTGCAAGTAAGTGTCACTCTGGTATATGATAATTGCGAACCGGAGTGACATTTTTTTATGATCGTCCATTCGTTTGGAACGGTAGATGGAGGAAATTATGATAGATTTTGAAGAAGAATTAAAACATTTTCAACCGAGTGATGAGATTGAGGATGCGGAAGCTGCGGTTTATGAGCACGATATTACGGATATGACGGATATTATGCAGCAGATGATGAGTGAACTGAAGAGGAAATAAAATGGAGTGTTATAATTGTGGAATCGTTTTGGGCAAAGAACGTGTATGCCCGAATTGTGGAGTAGATCTCCGGATGTACCGCAAATTTGTGGGAATCTCGAATTATCTATATAATACGGCATTGGCGAAAGCAAAGGAACGTGACTTGTCGGGAGCTATCTCGGATCTGCGTCTGAGCCTGCAGTATAATAAGGTCAATACCAATGCCAGAAATCTGCTGGGACTCATCTATTATGAAATGGGTGAGGGTGTGGCGGCTGTCCGAGAGTGGCTGATCAGTAAGGGTTATCAGAATGAGGAAAACCGCGCGTCCGAGTATCTGGAAAAGACGAAGAAAGATCCGGCAGAAAAAGAGAAAATTAATCAGTTGGCACGTAAATATAATCAGGTAGTCGCCTATTGCAGACAGGATAGTCTGGATCTGGCTGTGATTCAGCTCAAAAAAATCCTGAATGGAAATGCCAACTTTGTCAGAGGCTGGCAGCTTCTGGCTCTGATCTACATGAAAAATGGCGAATTGGAGCAGGCGCGTAAGGCACTGCGCAAGGCGGAGGCGATCGATGCAGGCAGTCCACTGACTGCACGGTATCACAAGGAGATTTCACTGCTCATACATCAGGGAGCGGGAAAAAAGGCGAAAAAGGCACAGGCAGTCGCCTATCAGAATGGCAATGATACGATCATACAGCCCAAGCTGCGAGGAGATATCGGCTTCTGGGGAATGGCGGCCAATCTGCTGGTCGGAGTGGCGGTCGGAGTGGCGATCACGTGGTATCTGGTCGTGCCGGGCGTGCGCAAACAGGCAGTGAGTGATGCCAGTGTTGCTGTCACGGAAGCTAACAATACGATTTCAGATAAAAATCAGACGATCAAGTCATTGGAGGAGCAGGTCGATGCCCTCAGTGGTGATGTAAAGAGCGCGCAGGCAGATATGAAGAACCGGGATGCCGCTGTCTCAGCAAGTGAGGCATTGCTGACCGCATATGATGCATATATCAATGAGAATATCGAACTGGCGGGCGATACACTGGAAGGAATCGATGAGAAGCTGCTCTCAGATAACGGCAGAAAGATCATCAAAACCTTGCGGGAGCAGGTGAATCAGCAGTATCTGACCAAGGCATACGAGGCAGGCATGCAGGCATATAACAGCTATAACAATGATGAGGCCATCACACAGTTGTCGAAGGTGGTTGCCATGGATGAGTCTTATGACGATGGCAATGCTCTGTACAATCTGGCCCAGGCATATCGTAAAGTGGAAGACTGGCAAAACGCGATCGACACGTATTCCAAGGTCGTGTCGCTATTCCCGGATAGCAGTCTGGCATACAATGCGAGCCGTTATGTGACGCAGATAGAGCCGTTACTTGAGAATGAAAATTAACAACTGAATCAAACACATATTTATACAAAAGACACAGTATCGAATGGATATTGTGTCTTTTTTGTTTGATAGGAAATTCCTATCAAGCCTAAAACAGAGAGGAGACGATATACGATGGAATTTGAGTATGAGACAAAAACAGGGAGCCTGCGTGTGTATACACCGCGGGAGATCGATGAGTGCGCAGCCAGTGAACTGCGCACAGAGCTGGACATGCTGATCGATAATTATCAGATTCGCAGACTGATCTTTGATTTTATGAACACGGAGTTTATGGATAGTTCGGGAATCGGGATGCTGATCGGACGAAGCCGGAAAATGGGGTACAGCGGTGGTTATGTAGAAGCGGATCATCTGAATGAACGTGTGCAGAAGATCTTTACGCTGGCAGGACTGCCCAAACTGATCTCGGTTGTAAAGGAGGAAGTATATGATTAGGCAGCAAGCGCAGGAGATGAGCCTGCGATTTGATTCTTACCCGGAAAATGAACAGTTTGCAAGAATGGCAGTGACGGCTTTTTTGATGGATCTCAATCCAATGCTTGATGAGATGGCAGATATCAAGACTGCTGTGTCGGAGGCAGTGACGAATGCGATCCTGCATGGTTATGAGGGGGTGATCGGGCAGGTCTATCTGGTCTGTCAGAAGCAGGGCGCGGATATTAAACTGACAATCACTGATTATGGAAAAGGTATCGAGGACATTGAGAAAGCCAGGGAACCATTCTTTACGACCAGGCCGGAGGCAGAACGATCCGGTATGGGATTCGCATTTATGGAAGCGTTTATGGATGAGGTACATATTGCATCGACACCGGGGCGCGGGACCTGTGTAGAGATGAAAAAAAGGCTGCAATTACCAGTGAGGGAATAGTGATGGAACACACGATGGAACTACTGTTACGTGTGAAGAAGGGTGATGAGGAAGCGGGAGAACAACTGGTGCGGGAGAATCTCGGACTGGTCGGAAGTGTGGTGAAACGATTTGAAAACCGCGGCTATGAGCGGGAAGATCTGTTTCAGATAGGCGTGATCGGGCTGATGAAAGCGATTGAAAAATTCGATTTTTCCTATGAAGTGAGGTTCTCGACATACGCCGTACCATTGATCAGCGGCGAAGTACGGCGGTTTCTGCGAGATGACGGCCCGGTGAAGGTGAGCCGGAGCATCAAGGAGAGCGGCTGGCGGATCAGGCAGAGCAGAGAGCGGCTCGAACAGCAGCTCGGGCGCAGTGTGACGCTGCAGGAGCTGGCAGAGGATGCAGGGCTGTCCATGGAGGATGCAGCATTGGCGCTCGATGCTTCGGAGGAGGTGGCATCGCTGTATCAGACAGTCTATCAGTCGGATGGAAGTGAACTGTATCTGGTAGACCGGCTGGCAGATCAGGCACCGCAGGAGGAGCAGCTGTTAAACCGCGTGGCTGTGCAGCAGTTGTTGGGACTGCTGACACCGGAAGAACAGCGATTGATTACACTGCGTTATTTTGATGGAAAGACGCAGACTGCGGTAGCAGATTTGCTTGGCAAGACACAGGTGCAGGTGAGCCGCGAGGAAAAAAAGATACTAATTAAGATGCGTGCATTATATGAAAAACGCTAAATCGCTTGGATTCTCCCAGATAGAAGTGTTATGATAAGAGATACGAAAAGACAATGGACGAAGGGGTGTGACGGATGAAAGCGAGTGAACGTTTTTTTGAGAACAGGGACTGCAGGTATTTTCCGTGTCATGAGGGCATGGAGGGACAGCCATTCAACTGCCTGTTTTGCTATTGCCCTATGAATCCCTATGAGGACTGCTTGGGGCATCCGGTGTACCGAGAGATGAAAAACGGACGGAAAATCAAGGTATGTACCGGATGTACCTTTCCACATCAGGCAGAAAATTACGACAAAATCATGGATTTTCTGAGGGAAAAGCTGTATCGGTGATGCTGCCTGGGCTGGTTTCACGTTTTGCCTTGTTCAGTCCGCTTGTCATATGGCTGCCGCTGTTTAGAAAACGGGCGCGTTTGACCGCATCCTCTCCATAACGGTCACGGATCTGGTCGATCGCTGCGTTGAGTCTGGAGAGCTTTTCCGGTGCAGGGCCATTTTGGGCAGCAGCAAAGAGATCCATCTGGTGATAGGATTCGTCTGTGATTTTTCCGGTGGAGACACCCAGCAGACGGATCGGTGTCTGATCCCAGAGCTGATCAAAGAGCAGACAAGCCTGCTGATAAATGATTTCTGTGACATCTGTCGGTTCGGATAGCACGATCTGATGTGAAGTCGTGCGAAAATCACAGTCTTTGATTGTCACAGATACACTTCTGATATATGCGTGATCGGCGCGCAGTCTGGCACCTACGGTCTCGCAGAGAGACAATAGAATGATTTTGGCGTTATCCGCATCCGTGACATCGAATCGCAGTGTGACGGAGTTGCCGTAGCTTTTCGCGGCATCGCTGACTGCCTGTACCGGTGATGGATCCATGCCGTGGGCGTGCTCCCACATGGATAACCCCTGTTTTCCAAAATGCTGCTGGAGAATTGCAGGATCCATACATGCGATATCTCCGATGGTATGTATGCCCAGACTGTGTAGTTTTTCGGCAGAGGAGCGTCCGACCAGAAACAGCTCTCCGGCAGACAGTGGCCACATTTTTTGCTCGATTTCATCCGGAAACAGCGTGTGGACACGATCCGGTTTCTCGAAATCGGATGCCATCTTCGCTAATAATTTACAATCTGATATACCGATATTTACCGTAAAGCGCAGTTCGTCATGGATGCGCTTTTTTAGTTGCTGTGCAAATGCAACCGGGTCGCCATAGAGTCGTTCGGTGCCACTCATGTCACAGTAGGCTTCATCAATGCTCGCCTGCTCGACAATGGGCGCGACCTCCCGCAAAATGCTGATGAACGCACGGGAATTGCGGACATATTCCTCGAAACGGGGCTGTACAATGACAAGCTGCGGACACTTCTCCAGTGCCCGGGAGAGCGGTTCGCCAGTCGTGATGCCATATTTTTTGGCAGGGGTAGATTTTGCGAGCACAATGCCGTGACGGGTCGTTGGATCTCCGCCTACCGCGGAAGGGATCAGACGCAGATCGCGGTCAGAATGTAATTGTTCGAGCTCATATTTTGCCTGCCAGCTCAAAAAAGCAGAATTCACGTCTACATGAAAGATCAGTCGTTTCACCGCGCAGGTCCACCTCCTTGTAAAGGTTGTCTCGTGTTGCCATTATTTTAGCGCAGTTTATTTATTTTTACAAATCATGTGTTCATCTGACAGATGCATAAAATATGCGCATGGGCACATACTAGCGGCAAATAATATGTAAAACAGAAAGGAACAAAGGGCAGCAGACATGGAACAGTCACAACAAAAAGGCAGGGCGAGCATTGCGCTTACACAGCCGGTTTATATAAAAAGTGCGGCCACCGTTGTAGGAAAAATGGAGGGAGAAGGTCCACTCGCAGAATATTTTGATATGATCTGCGATACAGATAAATTTGGCGAGGAGACATGGGAGGCCGCAGAAAGCCGTATGCAGCGGGAAGCCGCAGCACTTGCACTGGGCAAGGCGAATCTGAAAGCATCAGATATACGCTATATTTTTGCAGGAGATCTGCTTGGCCAGAACATAGCGACTTCTTTTGGTTTGATGGATTATGAGATACCTTTGTTTGGATTGTACGGTGCCTGCTCGACATTAGGTGAGGGTATTTCATTGGCGGCGATCTGTCTGGCGGGCGGATTCGCTCCGCGGGTCATGGTTGTCACTTCCAGCCATTTTGCAAGTGCAGAAAAAAACTTCCGTTTTCCGGTGGAATATGCGAACCAGCGACCGCTGTCAGCGACCTGGACAGTAACGGGAAGCGGGGCATATATTCTGGGCACCGAAAAATCACAGGTAAAGGTCGCGGGGATGACAACTGGTAAAATCATGGATTACGGTATCCGCGATGCGCAGAATATGGGGGCTGCAATGGCACCTGCGGCGATGGATCTGATCCGGACACATCTGCAGGATTTCGGTAGAACTCCGAAAGATTATGACCGGATCGTCACGGGGGATCTCGGAACGGTCGGCCAGGAGATATTGATCAAACTGTTACAGGAGGAAGGAATCGATATCAGTGACCGGCATGAGGATTGCGGAATCAGAATTTTTGACAGTGAAGCGCAGGGAACACAGGCGGGAGGTAGTGGATGTGGATGCTCGGCGGTGACATTGGCGGCGTGGTATCTGCCGCGTCTGATGAGCGGTGAATATCACAGAATCTTATTCGTTCCAACAGGAGCACTGCTCTCGCAGGTGAGCTTTAATGAAGGACAGAATGTTCCGGGAATCGCACATGGAATTGTTCTGGAGCATGTAGAAGAGGAGGGATAGACGATGGATTATGTCATTGCGTTTGTAGTCGGCGGCGTGATCTGTGCGCTGACACAGATTTTAATGGAGAAAACAAAGCTGCTACCCGGACGTATCATGGTGCTGCTCGTGTGTACCGGATGTGTGCTGGGAGCGGTTGGTGTCTACGAACCATTTGTAAAGTGGGCGGGCGCAGGAGCTTCTGTTCCGCTGCTTGGCTTTGGAAATGTATTGTGGAAAGGCATGAAAGAGGCGATTGACCGGGATGGATTTCTGGGGCTTTTTATGGGTGGTTTCGAGGCATGTGCGCTGGGCGTGAGTGCGGCACTCATTTTATCCTATCTGGCTGCGTGGATATTCAAGCCAAAAATGCGTAAATAAGTGTATATTTTTTGAAAGTATGGAAATAGCTAATAGAAATAAAAAATAAAAACTATAATCAATCAAAGGAGATTCTTATGAGATCAAAATCATTAGTTGTAAAAAAAGTATTTGTGTGTGTACTGCTTACATTGACATTCTGCCTGACGACAGCATGCGGAAATGACACCAACAATAATGCAACGGACAATGGTGTCACGGACAATAATGCTACAGTCCCGGAGGATAACACTGTAAATGACAATATGACAAATGGGGATACTACAGACGATACGTTGAACGATAACAACGCTAACAACAACGATAAAAACAATAATGCCAACAACGTGAATGGCAACAATGGAAACGGAGTGGCCGGTGACGCAGTCGATGATGTGATCGATGGAGCGGAAGATGTGGGTGATGATGTCGGAAACACGGTAGAGGATATCGGAGATGACGTAGAGGATGCGGTAGATGATACGACCGGAAATGGAACAGGAACCAACAAATAAGCATTATACAGTGAAAAAAGGAAATCGGACCGATTTCCTTTTTTGCTGTCTGGGGGAATCAATATTGACGGATATCCTGATCGGATATAAAATCTATAGGTGGCTGGATAAAATGTTTGCCAGAAGCGTTTAGATAGAAAAGTTTTATAAAAAAGCTAGATAAAAGTATTTTGTTGAGGAGATTGGATCAGATATGAATTTTGCAGAGAATTATTCCCTGAGGTATTTGGAACCGAAGGATCTGGATCAGTATAATGCACTGCTGCGCTATACGTTTCAGGTGACAGAGGATGAACTGATAGCGACCGGATGGAAAGATGAGGATATCAAACAGTCAAAATTCCCTGTATTGGAGCGCGCGGATGTATTGGGGTGTTTTGACGGTGATACACTGGTTTCTCAGTTTGCGGTCTATCCGTTAAAGATGAATATATACGGCGAAGTATTTCAGGTTGGATTTGTGACCAGCGTCTGTACCTATCCTGAATATACAGGACAGGGAATTATGAAAAAACTGATGTACCAGAGTCTGGATCATATGAAACATCAGGGCAAATGTTTTGCATTGCTGTATCCATATTCGATTCCGTTGTATCATCATCTTGGATGGGAGATTATTTCTAACAAAATATCTTTCAATATTAAAGACCGCCAGATACCGACAAAAGTCAAGGCACCGGGTTATGTGCGCCGTGTGGACTGGGATAATACAGATTTTCACGAGCTGCATTCGCATTTTGCATCGATCACACATGGATGTCTGTTTCGTAATGCACTCGCCTGGGAGGAATACTGGCGCTGGGATGAAGACGATACGAATGTGGCAGTATACTATAATATGAGAGATAAGCCGTGTGGTTTTATGGTTTATCTGATTAAAAATGACATCATGCATATCAAAGAGATGATCTATTTGAATCGTGAGGCCAAAAAGGGATTGTGGGAATATATTCACGCACACGATTCGATGATCGATGAGGTACACGGTAATACATATTTCAGTGAACCGATTGCATTTGAGATGGATGACGGAGATATCAAGGAAACGATCCGGCCGTATGCGATGGGGCGTATCATAGATATAGAGGGATTTCTCAAGACCTATCCGTGCGATCCTGATGGTGGTACATTATATATAGAATTAGATATAGCGGATGATCTGTTGCCGTGGAATAATCGTGCATTTAAACTCTGCTTTTCAGATGGCCGATGCAGTCTGACGAATGAACCGGCAGAGTATCGTCTGAAGATGGAGATCGGAACATTCACAACATTGCTGCTCGGCTATAAGACTGCGGAGCGATTGTACCAGCTGGAGCGTATCGAGGGCAGGCCGGAAGCAGTAGAGCGTCTGGATGATGTGCTGTACCACAAGATTCCGTATATATCGGATTATATTTAAAAAAATGAAAAAAAGGTGTTGACAACTGTCGAATCAGATGCTATTATAGACAAGCTGTCGCGTGCGACTGGGAAACAGATCAGCCGGTCAGCAAAAATAAATAAAAAAAGTTCTTGACAAAAGCAAATAACTTTGGTAGGATGTAGAAGTTGTCGCTTGAAGCGAGAACAACAAACAACCTTGATAACTGAACAGTGAAATAACCTTGAAAGATCTAAAAAAAGAAAAGCAATAGCTTTTCGAGTGATTGTGAACACTTTATAAAAACAGTAAAACGGTTATAAAAAAGCCAAGCTTTTGAATGACCAAGAACAAACTTGAACATGAGAGTTTGATCCTGGCTCAGGATGAACGCTGGCGGCGTGCTTAACACATGCAAGTCGAACGGAACTACTTTGATGAGATTCTTCGGAAAGGATTTGATTTAGTTTAGTGGCGGACGGGTGAGTAACGCGTGGGT
>JBNMKT010000012.1:0-27467 GCA_050874485.1 bacterium | reverse complement strand
CTCCTATAGTTTCTAATGTGATGTAAGATTCAAATATAGTGTAGCATATGAAAATGTGTCTGTCTATGAGTTACAAAAAGGTAACTACAGTCACTCAGACAAATAAAACGATCAGGAATTAGTTATAATATATTTAGATAGCTAAATGGAACTTTGCGTACTATTTGAAAAAATATATTAAATTACATTGCGTACTATTAAAAATATTATTGAAAATTACTTTGCGTACTGTTAATATAAACAGAGGATGGTGAGAGATATGAAGGATATAATAGAAAGAAAAATATATAAAAAGATCGTGGACTGGAAAAACAGTACAAATGGAACCAAGGCACTCATGATCGAAGGTGCGCGCAGAATTGGGAAGTCTACAATTGCAGAGAAAATCGGTGAAAACGAATACAAGACATATATTTTAATTGATTTTAATAAAGCCAGTAAAAAGATCAGGGAACTGTTTGATCACCTGAATAATTTAGATATTTTTTATCAGACCATTATGCTGGAATATAATACACGGTTGTATGATCGGGAATCGTTGATTATATTTGACGAAATTCAGAAATTTCCGAAAGCAAGAGAAGCCATCAAATATCTTGTCGCAGACGGAAGATATGATTTTATCGAAACGGGATCTTTGATTTCTATTCGGGAAAATGTAGAGGACATTACGATTCCATCGGAGGAACGCAAGATAAAAATGTATCCGGTTGATTTTGAAGAATTCATGATCTATATGGAAGAAGACATATTATTAGAATACATTAAGGATTGTTTTCATAGTAAACGACCATTAGATCAGGCAATGCATCAAAGAGCCATGCATCTTTTTAAGGAATATTTGCTGGTGGGAGGAATGCCGCAGGCAGTGGTTGCATTTAAGAGTCATGCAAGAGATTTTGCAGCAGCGGACGAAGAGAAGCGAGATATTCTGTCGCTATACAGAGATGATATCAAGAAAGCTGCAAAGCGTTATAATTCGAGAGTATCCGCTATTTTTGAAAATATACCTACCTATTTATCAACGCATGAGAAGAGAATTGTGCTCAGTGAGATTGAACCCAACGCGACATTTGCAAAATACGATGATCCGCTCTTTTGGTTGGATGATTCCATGATCTGTAATTTGTGTTACAAGTGTAATGATCCGAATATTGGATTTGCCTTAAACAAGAATGAGTCATTTGTAAAATGCTATATGGGCGATACTGGATTGCTGGTAAGTCTGGCGTTTAGTGAGAATGAAATTATGGAGGAGCAATTATATAAGAGAATTATGGATGAGCGATTATCCATCAATCAGGGCATGATCTATGAAAATATGATCGCACAAATGATTACGGCGATGGGACGTAAGTTATATTTTTTCACGAGATATAGTGAAGAAAAACATAGAAATGATATAGAAATAGACTTTTTATTATCCAATGAAAGCAAGATGAACTTCAAGGTTTATCCATTGGAGGTGAAATCATCAAAAAACTATTCGGCTATTTCACTTGGCAGATTCAAGGAAATCTACGGAAGAAAGATAGCAACACCATATATTATTCATCCCAAAAATTATTCCAAAGAAGGGGAGCTTGTAAAGGTTCCTCCGTATATGTTTCCGTTTGTTTTTGAAACATCTGGAAGCTAAACAATAGAATGTACGCTTTGCAAACATTTTATTGTCATGGATTTTGAAAAGACGCACCTGTCTATGAGTTACAAAAAGGTAACTACGGCACAAAAAGGTGCGTACTTTTTTTGCACAAAAATCCTTGCTATGATAACAATGCAACAGGCGAGAGCCACAAAAACACAGTTTAGGAGGAAAACGAAATGGCATTATCAAACATTTTTGGATGGAACAAGAAAGATGAGCAGCAGACAGGAACAGCATGTGGCACTGCATGTGGGGCATCCGACAAACCGGCAGCATGTGGCTCACAAGGTCCGGTGGACCTTGGATCTGAGCCGACCGGAGCGGAGCGTAGACCAGCGGGAGACAAGCCTGCGGCATGTGGTACTGCGTGTGGAGCATCCGACAAACCGGCAGCATGCGGCACTGCATGTGGAGCATCTGATAAGTAAACAGGAATTTCAGGAAAGGAGGAGCGGATCCCATGAGCCGGTATTTTTCATTTCAATGGCACATTACAGATGAATGTGACCAGCGCTGCAAGCACTGCTACATTTTCTCTGGAGCAGGCTGTACGCAGTTAAAGAGTATGACATGGAAACAGATGCAGGAGGTAGTCACAAACTGCGAAGATTTTTGCAAGGTGCACAATCGAATTCCGTATTTTTACATCACCGGCGGAGATCCGATCCTTCATCCGGATTTCTGGAAACTGATGGTATTACTAAAGAGTAAAAATATTTCGTTCACACTGATGGGTAATCCGTTCCATCTGGATGATGAGATCTGCAGGATGCTGAATGTATGTGGCTGTGACAAATACCAGATGTCACTGGATGGAATGAGAGA
Source organism: bacterium (assembly GCA_050874485.1). Taxonomy (GTDB): domain Bacteria; phylum Bacillota; class Clostridia; order Lachnospirales; family Lachnospiraceae; genus W0P33-017. The sequence goes on along the minus strand of JBNMKT010000012.1, from coordinate 24,994 downwards.
AACACACGACTGGTTCCGTAAACCGGGCAGTTTTGATCTGACGATAGAAAAAATCGGCTGTCTGAACCGCGCGGGGATCAAGAGTGTGATCATGAGTACGGTATCAAAAACAAATATGCATGAGATACCGGATATAATCGATACGGTTGTAAAAGCGAATGTAAAGGTATTCGCATTTTCACGCTATGTGCCGACCGGAGGAGAGGTCGACACCAGCATGACACCGCAGGAATATCGCGACTTACTTGAAGTCTGCGATGCAAAATTCAAGGCATATGAAGCTGCGGGATGCGAGACCTATTTTAATAAAAAAGACCATCTCTGGACGCTCTATGAATATGAGACCGGGCAGTTTATGCTGCCGTAGGATGCGATCGAGGGCATGATCTATGGCGGCTGCAACTGTGGCAACTGCCATATCACGATATCATCGAACGGTGATGTGATGGCATGCAGGAGAGTCACAGACAGTAAGGTAGCGAACGTGTTCGAGGACCGGCTGGCGGATGTGTGGATCTGTCAGGTGGAGCAGTACAGAGAATACGATAAATTCAAAAAATGCAGCAAATGTGAGCTGAAAGCATGGTGCAGAGGCTGCCCGGCAGTCGCAAACGGTACGAGTGGCGACTTTTATGGTGCAGATCCGCAGTGCTGGAAAACGAGAAATGATCTGACGGGGGAAGCATTATGTTGATGGGGATTATCAAGGCAAGACATTCGATCCGAAAGTATACGGACAGACAGATCGACCGGAGTGATCTGGAGAAAATTCTGGAAGCAGGAAATTATGCGCCGAATGCCGGCGGAGGACAGCGCAGTATGATGGTCGCGGTTCATAATCCGGCACTCACGACGCAGGTGGGCAGAATGAATCTGGCACATTTTGACCGCATGCATCTGGCGGGAAATTATGTGTCGAAGGAGCAGCCGAGCACGATTGATGATCCGACGATTCAAAATGGATTTTATGGTGCGCCCACAGTCGTATGTGTATTTTGTCAGGATAATTTTCTATTTAAGGTCGCAGATGCTTTCTGCATGATGGAGAACATGGTTTTACAGGCGACAGAGCTTGGCATCGCATCCTGTATCATTTCGCGGGGGCCGGAGACCTTTGACAGTGAGGAAGGCAGGGCGCTCCTGCGGGCGTGGGAAGTGCCGGACGGCTATGTCTGTCAGGGATTCGTCATCTTAGGTTATATCGACGGCGAACAGCCGCATACGAAGCCGAGAAAACCGGGCAGAATCAAAATTGTTGGGTCATATTAAAATGCAGGTGATTTCGATGAGCCTAGGAAAAACAGAATAGGATTAGGAAAGGATCAGGTAGAATAGAGATGGATGTAGCGACATGTCTGAAGAAAATGGAATTCGTAGGAGTCCTCGCATTTGCGACGGTGGACAGAGAGGGAGCACCGCAGATCCGCAATATCAGTGCGATACATTATGAGCCGGATGCGCTGTATTTTTTCACTGCCAGAGGAAAGAACTTTTGTAAAGAACTGTTAGAGGATGGCAGAGTACAGATCTTATGTTACACAAAATATAAAGAAATGATCCGGCTGTCCGGGCGGGCATATGCGGCAGCAGAGGATGAGCAGATCAAGTGGCGCGAAAAGATCTTTGAGGAACAGCCGTATCTGGCGAATGTCTATCCCGGTGAGACCAGAGATATCGGCATCATTTTCTGCATCGATCAGGCAGAGGTGGAATATTTTAATCTCGGCGTACATCCGATCTTTCGGGAGACATATCTGCTGGGAAATGGTAAAATAACAGAAAAGGGCTATGTCATCACGGACGCGTGTATTGGCTGCGGCACTTGTCAAAGTGTATGTCCACAGCGGTGTATCGACGCAGGCGCACCGTTTGTCATCCGGCAGAACAACTGTCTGCACTGCGGCGGATGTTACGAGCATTGCCCGGTAAATGCGATTGAAAGAAGATGAACATATGGACCAGAATAATAATCAGATGAAAAATCAGATCATGAATCAAAACGAACAGCGTGTATATTTAATCGAAAAATTACTGGAGGAACAGCCGGAGTATCAGGGGATGAATCTTCCAGCGGATACAGCTGGGCAGAAACGTCTGCTGCGCTCTCTCATGAATGTGCGGCTGCCGCGTGGGATCGATGATGAATTTGCGTGTATTCAGGATGCATATTTACAGCAGATCAACGCGGAGCGGGGAGTGGTCACACTCGCTGAGCTGGACGAGCGGCAGCCGGATCTTTATTTATGGCAGGGCGACATCACACGATTAAAAGTGGGTGCGATCGTCAATGCTGCCAATAGCGGCATGACAGGCTGCTATCAGCCCTGTCACAACTGCATCGACAACTGTATTCATACCTATGCGGGTATCCAGCTGCGCAATTATTGCAGTGAGCTGATGCGGCGGCAGGGGCATGAGGAGCCGACCGGACAGGCCAGGATCACACCAGCATTCAATCTGCCGTGCGACTATGTGATCCATACGGTGGGCCCGGTCGTACAGGGCAGATTGACGCGCAGACATGAGCAACTGCTGGCATCGTGCTATGAATCCTGCCTGCGGATCGCAGACGAAAACGATGTAGCGAGCATCGCATTTTGCTGTATTTCTACAGGTGTATTCATGTTTCCCAATGAGCGGGCAGCGCAGATCGCCGTGCAGACGGTCAAAGATTATAAAATACGGACAAACTCAAAGATCAAGGTGATATTTAATGTTTTCAAAGAAAATGACAGACAAATCTATGAGCAGCTACTCCGGTCAGCTGGATCAGATCAAAACACAGATTGAGCAGGCAGACGCAGTCATTCTCGGAGCCGGGGCAGGACTCTCCACATCGGCAGGATATGTATATGATGGGGCGCGATTTGCGCAGTATTTTTCAGATTTCGGGAAAAAATACGGCTTTTCTGATATGTATTCCGGAGGCTTTTATCCGTATCGGACACCGGAAGAACACTGGGCGTATTGGAGCCGTTATATCTATATTAACCGCTATATGGATGCACCGAAACCGGTGTATGGGCAGCTGTATGAGCTGGTGAAGGAGAAGGACTATTTTGTGTTGACGACGAATGTGGATCACTGCTTTCAGAAAGCAGGCTTTGATAAGCATAGATTATTCTATACGCAGGGTGATTACGGGCTGTTTCAGTGTAGCAGACCATGCCATGAGACGACCTATGACAATGAGGACGTGATCCGTCAGATGGTGCAGGCGCAAGGCTATGTGACCGGTGCGGATGGTGCGCTGACAGTGCCGGATGGAATCACTCCGGACATGGCGGTTCCGACGCAACTCGTACCGCACTGTCCGAAATGCGGGGCGGCGATGAGCATGAACTTGCGGGCAGATCATACCTTTGTCGAGGATGAAGGCTGGCATATGGCATCCGAGCGCTATGCGCAGTTTCTGCGCAGACATAAGGATGTAAAGACACTGTTTTTAGAGCTGGGGGTTGGCTACAACACCCCGGGGATCATCAAATATCCATTCTGGCAATATACGTATCGCTGGAGCGATGCTTTTTATGTCTGTATCAATCGTGGACAGGCAGATGCGCCGTCGGAGATCAGGGCAAAATCGGTCTGTCTGGATGCGGACATCGCACAGGCTGTGGCAGATCTCGGTGGCTGTTAAAAGAAATGTGACCGGCATGCGGATCAGAATGCTTTTCTCACATCTGGGGTCTTGACAGTTCGAAAATTTATAAGTAAAATAATTCCGTTTCTTACGATTGACAGTTGCGAATAGCAGAAGTTGAGGGTTAGAGTAAAGGAATTGTTAAGAGATGAAAAGAATAGCAATATGTGAAGACAACGAGATTGAAGCAGAACTGTTGAGAGAGTTACTGGTAGCATACTTCAGGCGATTTGGCATCAAAGCAGAAATCTTCATTTATTACTCCGGCGAAGCGTTGGTTGCGGATGTTGAAGAGAACTTTATGGATGCGGAATTGATTTTTCTGGACATTTACATGGATAAACTCAACGGAATGGAGACAGCGAGAAAGCTGCGGGAGTTGCATTGTGATTCTGAGATTATATTTTTAACAGCTACGACAAAGTATGCGATCGAAAGCTATGATGTCAATGCGGCAGGCTATCTGCTGAAACCGATTGACATGGACAGAATCGCACAGATACTGGATCGCATATTTTACAGAGAGGTGCATCGGCGGATCGGATCAAGAGCGGCAGGCAGTTTCGCTATCCATATATCAGTGAAATCGTATATATCGACAGTTCGGGACACTATGTCATGCTTCATATGTCTGACGGTAGCACCATTCAGACGTTACAGAAAATCAGCGAGTTACAGAAAATACTGGATGATGACAGATTCTTATACTGTCACCAGAGTTATCTCGTGAACATGGATTATATCGCAGATATTCAAAAGGATATCTGCCTGCGTAACGGTAGCTATATACCGATTAGTGCGAGAAGAAAGAAGGCAGTAAAAGACACGTATCACATCTATTTCCAGAATTATTTTGTGTAAATTGCACAAAAAAATAACTTCCCGATCAAACTTTTTAGGGGGGGGTAGAGCACTACTAATTTTGAATTTTGCTGATACGATTTTGAAAAAAACTAAATATAGCAAGAAAAAACGATATAATTCCTTCATTAAATCAGTTGCCGATAAGTTGCAAGACAGGGACGCAAAAGATGAGATGGTAGTGTAAGGAATGAAACGAGTATGTGTCACCTGTAGTGAAGTCAATCTACAGGTGATTTTTTATTTGATAGGAAATTCCTATCAAATAAAATGCTCCGCAAGGATGCGCATCTTGCGGAAATGAAGTATATGCTTCGCATACCGCTCGAGCGCGAAAGAGTCGCTCGCGACTCTTTATTTATTTGCCGGAATTAAAAAAGATTCCGGTACTTAAATATAAAAATAACAGAAAGGAAACAATAACTATGTCGTCACAAAAGAGTACACTGAAAAACAAATTGGAAAGTATGCGCTTGCAGGAAAGGATAAACTATGGCTATCGGAAAGTCATAATTATGATGCTGATTTCAGGTCTGCTGTCTATCGTGATCATAGGCGTATTGTTTGGCAACATGATGCATTATGTCAATAATATCAACGCGGCAGACCGGGCGGTAAAGATCTGTAGAATGAATGTCAATGCTGCAGCGAGAAACATCCGTGAGATGGCGTTGAATGATGATACCTCAACGTATGACAGTTATGAACAGACCGTAGAAAAACTGCTCACAGAGGTGAATTCAGAGCTCAAGACGCTGGAAGGAACCAGGGTTGTTTCTGATGAACTGTATCAGGAGTATGCATCTGCACTCTCTGACTGGGGCAATATCGGCTATTCCATTATGGAGGAGATCAGAAACGGAGAGAAAGAACAGGCGGTAGACGGAATCCTCAATGAATGTACACCGGCGTTGAATAAAGCAGTGGAGATTGTTATTCAGTTAGACGATGTGACAGATGAGGCGAGCAGCCGGGCTGTCAGAACGACGATCATTTTTGCGATTGCGGGAGTTGCGTGTATTATTTTCTGCCTGGGATTTGCGTGGATCCTGACAAAGCGGACGAGTAAAAAGGTATTGGAAACGATTCTGGAGCCGCTGCGTGCGATCGAAGATGTGGCAGCAGAGCTCACAGAAGGTAATCTGCACAGTGAATTGGAATACCATTCGGATGATGAGATTGGCAGACTGGCACACAGCATGCGCAAATCCATCCGCATTCTGGGTACATATGTGGATGACATTGGCCGTGCAATGAAGCTCTTCTCCGAAGGTGATTTTGATGTCCAGCCGGAAGTAGAGTGGAGAGGTGATTTTATCGGCATTTTGGATTCCTTTATGGCGTTTGAGGAGAGCATGTCTGGTACGGTCAAAGGCATCCAGCGGGTATCTGATGAAGTGTCCAGCGGAGCGGAGCAGGTGGCTATGAGTTCCAATGATCTGGCAGACGGAGCGACCAGCCAGGCAGCAGTCGTAGAGGAACTGACGGCAACGATTGCGGGTGTCTCCGAGCAAGTCGAGCACAATTCACAGTCAGCAAAGGAGATCAGCGGAAGAGTAGAAGAACTGGGAAATGCTATTTTAGAGAGCAATGGCAAGATGCGCGAGATGGTAGATTCCATGCATGAGATCAATGATGCGTCAAAGGAGATTGACAAGATCATCGCAACGATCAATGAGATCGCATCCCAGACGAATCTGCTGGCGTTAAATGCGTCTATTGAGGCGGCGAGAGCAGGAGAGGCAGGAAAAGGATTTGCGGTTGTAGCGAATCAGGTCAATGTACTCGCAGATCAGAGTGCGCAGGCAGCTAAGGAATCTGCTGCACTGATCGAGACCTCCGTCAAAGCTGTGGAAAAGGGTATGGTGGTCGCTGGTGAGACCGCGACACAATTAGAGGCAGTAGCCGAGAGTTCAAAGATCATTACAGAAGAAGTGACCGGTATTGCGGAGACACTCGAGACGCAGACGACCGAGATTCAGCAGATCAATGATGGAATTGAGCAGATCAATGATGTGGTACAGACCAATTCTGCCACATCCGAGGAATGTGCTGCTGCCAGCGAGGAGATGAGTGGAGAGGCAGAGAATTTGCGTGAAATGATCCGGAAATTTAAAGTCGCCAAATTCGAAAAGCCCATATCAGAATAAAGGATCGGTTACGTCATGAAAAGAGTTGCAATATGTGAAGACAATAAAATAGAAGCAGAAATATTGGAAGAACTGCTGCAAGCCTATTTCAGACGTGCCGGTATCAAAGCAGAGATCTTCATTTATCACTCCGGTGAAACATTAGTGGCGGATGTAGAAGAAAAATTTGTAGATGTAGAACTGATTTTTCTGGATATCTACATGGATAAGCTCAATGGAATGGAAACAGCGAGGAAACTGCGTGAACTGCATTGCAATGCGGAGATCGTTTTTCTGACTGCTACAGCCAAGTATGCGATTGAGAGTTATGATGTCAATGCGGTAGGCTATCTGTTAAAGCCGATTGACATGACCAAGATCCTGCCGTTATTGGATCGTATTTTCGGTAAGGATACGAAACGGCGGATTGAAATAAAGAGTGGAAGACAGTTCCGCTATCCTTATATAAAGGAGATTGTCTATATCGATAGCCTGGGGCACTATGTCATGCTGCATATGGCTGACGGCTCAACCATCCAGACCTTACAGAAGATCAGCGAACTGCAGAAAATACTGGATGATGACAGATTCCTGTATTGTCATCAGAGCTATCTCGTAAATATGGACTATATCGCGGATATTCAAAAGGAGATCCATTTATGGGATGGCACCTGTATACCGGTCAGTGCACGTAGAAAGAAGGAAGTCAAAGACAGTTATCATATCTATTTTCAAAATAGCCTGTCATAGCAGATAGAAGAACGCGAATCTATTTCGTATCAAAGGAGAGAAGTGTTGTATGTGTAGAAAGAGGATCCTGCGTTTGGGGGCTGTCGCAGCGATGTTTCTGCTGATGTGTGGCTGCACCAAAAAGGATACGCAGACACTCCCGCAATTGATCATAGGCAGCGATGATTGTGAACCATACAGTTATGCAGATGTCGATGGCGAGCCTGCCGGTATGGATGTAGAACTTGCTAGGGAAGCCTGCAGACGGATGGGATACGAGCCGGTATTCCGATACATTGACTGGAATGAGCGGGATGCCTTGTTGGAAAATGGTGAGGTGGACTGTCTGTGGAGCTGCTATTCCATGGATGGGCAGGAGGACAATTATGAGTGGGCCGGACCGTATATGCGCAGCCGGCAGGTAGTGGCAGTACTGGCGGATAGTCCGGTACATACATTGAGTGATCTGGAGGGCAAGAGTATCGCTGTGCGCGTCGGTGGCAAGGCAGAACAGATATTTTTGGGACATATGGACAGCGTGATTCCCGAATTGAACAATGTATATGCACAGAATTCCATGGATGAGATCGTAACCGCTCTGCGCAATGACTATGTGGATGCGATTGCAGGTTATGCAACAGCATTGCGTGAGACACTGCGGGAATATGATGTAGATTACCGGTTTCTGGACGAGGATCTGAGTCATGATTCTCTAGGTGTGGCATTTGCCAAAGACAGTGATCCGGCACTTCGCAGGAAGCTGCAGGAGGCATTGGATGATATGTTAGCAGACGGGACGACGAAACGTATCTTAAATGAAAATTATGGTGTAAATGTTGAGAAGGCTTTGGGAGAACTGGGAGATGAATAAGCAGAAAATCCTCAAAAAGATACATGGCATGATTTCTATCAGACTTTCCATGAAGCGTGTGATCGGAGTGGGAGTCGTGCTGCTTATTTTCGTGGCAGGATTTGCTGGGTACAGAGAGATCCGGACTATGACAGGGCTGGCCGCAGACACGACCAATACATTGAAAAACCAGTGCATGAGTTATAACAAACTGATCGCAGCAGACCGCACGAAGAGTCTGTACCGGCTCAGTGATCTGATGCGGGATTTCCGGACACATTTAGCGTACCAACCTTCGGTTGTGACAGATGCATATCTGGAGGACTATGTGGACAGTATGCGTCTGAGTGGCATCGCATTGCTGGATGGGGACAAGCAGCTGGAAGCGTCCGGCTATACCAGACAGTTTCGGGATGCAGACTGGATCCATTCACAGGATGGCAGCCGTTTTGCTGATATTTTCACTGATACTGACAAAATCTATACAGAACGGGTGGAGGTGGACGGAGAATACTATGATCTGTGTGCCCTGGCCCGGCTGGATGCACCGGGTATACTCGTGGGTTTTTATCATCAGCCGTCTGGACTCATCTCTGGTACGGAGACTGATCTGGAGAGCCTGCTGTCTGGCCTGCAGCTGGAGCGTGACGGACATTATGCGATTGTAGAAGATGGCAACGTGCGTGTGACGAGTGACAGTGTGCCGGTGGGAATGGAAGTTTCTAAAAATCCGATGTTACAGCAATTATCGCAGATCCCAAAGGATGAAAAGCTGCATCTGTTCCAGGCAGGTGGCAAGCTGTTCTGGGGTTACCGGTCCGGCTGTGAGAACTATAGTCTGTATGTGTATTATTCGGTATTTTCGATCTTCTCAGCCTGTATTCTGACAGCCTCTGTGTTTGCTGCACTCTATAGTCTGCTTTGCCTGTTGTACTATGCAGTGCGCAATGAGACGCTCTATGAGAATCAGGAGGAGCTGCGCCGGAGTAACCATAATCTGACGCAGACGGTAGAGATGCTCAAAGCGTTGGAGACCATCTATTATTCTTTATTTTATGTGGATCTGGAAGCAGACAGCTATCATGCAATCTATAATGTTCCGAGAATCCAGTCAGTGATTCCTCCAGAGGGCGTCTATACAGAGCTGAAGCAGTTGTTTCTGGATCGGTTTGTCGTGCCGGAGTTTCGTGATGAAATGGATAGAAGCTTTGAGATCGCTGCGGTTCAGGACAGCTTGAACAGGAGAAATATAACAGATGTGCGCAAGAGCTTTTACATCGATTATCAGACAGTCCGCGGGGATCAGACACCGTGGTGCCGCATGACAGCTACTGCGGTAGACTATGATGAGATGGGGAAACCGTTACATTTTCTCGTGCTGATTCAGGATATCGATCAGGAAAAAACAAAGGAAGCAGATTATCAGGCGCAGATTATAAAAGAAGCGCATGAGGCGCAGATCGCCAATGAGGCAAAGTCAGAGTTCCTGCGCAGAATCAGTCACGATATCCGCACACCTATTAATGGAATACAGGGGTATATTGATCTGGGCGCGGATCATCCGGAGGATTATGAGCTGCAGGAGCATTGCCGGGAAAGGGCTACGATGGCGCTGCATGCGCTGCTGGAATTGCTCAACAGTGTCATGGATATGAGTAAGCTCGAATCGAGTGAGATTGTCATGGATGACAAGCCGTTTCATCTGACAGAGCTGTTGGACAATGCCAATACTGTCCTGATCCCGCAGGCACAGGCAAAGGGTGTGAACTACGAGGTGGTGCGTGAGGGCGGGGTCGCTGTCCCGCATCTGATCGGCAGTCCCAGACATCTGAGCCAGATTATCTTAAATATTGCTACCAATGCCATAAAGTATACGAAACCGGGTGGCACGGTACGGGTGAAAACAGAACTGGTCTCCCGGACGGATGATACAGTGACGTATCGGTTCTGCTGTGAGGATAATGGTGTTGGAATGACGGAAGAATTCCAGCAGCATATGTTTGAACCGTTTTCACAGGAGGCGAGCAGTGCGCGGACGACCTATGAGGGAACCGGACTTGGACTCTCGATTGTGAAGAAACTGGTCGATGCGATGGGTGGTACGATTACCTGCGATTCCCACAAAGACGCAGGTACCACGTTTACCGTGCAGCTGACGTTTACAATCGATATGCAAAAACGGGAATCGGTAGATGACCCGATCAAAACATTTGGCAGCCATATCCGGGATAAGCATATTTTATTGGTTGAAGATAACGAACTGAATATGGAGATCGCAGAGTATTTTTTCATGGAATTTGGGGCGTCGATCACAAAGGCATGGAATGGAAGAGAGGCAGTGGATATCTTTTCGGTTTCGGAGGAGGGAGATTTTGACCTGATTCTGATGGATATTATGATGCCGCAGATGGATGGACATGAAGCGACCCGTGCGATCCGTGCGCTGGATCGGCGGGATGCAAGGAATATCCCGATTCTGGCGATGTCGGCCAATTCATTTGCTGACGATGTGCAAAAGAGTATGGATGCCGGTATGAATGATCACATTCCCAAACCGGTGGATATTCAAAAGCTCGTTGCAGCCACAGAGAGGCTTCTGGACCAAAGATGCTGTGACGAGATCGCATAGGACATCGCTTGAAATATTAAAAGCTGTAAAATTCACATTGAATTTTACAGCTTCTTTGCGTATGATGTCATTATAAATAAGGGAGCAACAGATAAAGTCAATGTTTTCAGCTATAAAAGTAGGATAAAATATGTATCACATGATTGAGAAAATGAAACAGACCTTTTTGTATGGAGGATTGGAACGGGAACAGTATAAGGAGATCTCGGCGGAGATCGATGAGTCAAACCGCAAGAGTGTGATTACGCTGTCGATCGCAGCGGTGCTGATTTTCGGGGTGCGTCTGCTGATGAAGTACTCCACGGTTCCGTATACAAACAGGGTAGTGTTCGGTGCAGCGATCCTGTGTTTTGCGCTGCTGGCACTTGTCAATAAACTGGTGAAAAAGAATACCTATATTATTCATTGCTCGGCCTATCTGTTCATGGTGATCTATCTGTTAACAGGCATCCTGTCATCGGTCGGCGAGGGAAGTGTGCATCAGAGAACGACACTGTATCTCGCGTTTGTGATGTCCGCGCCGATGCTGTTTGCGCTAAATGCAGTCGAATTATCTGCGGTGGTTGTACCGTCAGAAATCCTCTATCTGTATCTGATCGGGAAATATCAGTCTACGTTCTGGGTCTATGCCACAAATCAGGGCAATTCGCTGATCTTGTCCATCACGGGTCTGGGACTCGGAATCTATATGGCGAATAAGAAGTTTTCAGGTATCTACAATGCTTATATGAATTCCCGTATGGAGGAGATACAGGAACTGAACCGGGAGCTGGCCGAGAGCAGGAAGAAATTGCAGGCAGCACTGTCAGATGCAGAGCATGCCAATCATGCGAAGACCATATTTTTAAATAATATGTCCCATGATATCCGTACCCCGATGAATGCGATCATAGGATTTACTTCACTGGCAGAGGCACATATCGATCACAAGGAGCAGGTGAGAAATTATCTGGGGAAAATCATGATTTCCAGCCGGCATCTGTTATCACTGATCAATGATGTGCTGGATATGAGCCGTATTGAGAGCGGCAAAGTAAAGATTGAAGAGAAACCGATGCATCTGCCGGATGTGATCCATGACGTGCGTACCATTACGCAGGCGGGATTTGACGCCAGACAGCAGAGATTCACAGTCGATGCCGGGACAGTCAGGCATGAAGATATCATCGGCGATAGTCTCAGACTGAACCAGATACTGTTAAATATTCTGGGAAATGCCATCAAATTCACTCCGGCAGGGGGACATATCAGTCTGCAGATTGTGGAACTGCAGACTGCACCGGAGGGATATGCGGATTATGAATTCCATGTGAGTGATAGCGGAATCGGTATGAGCAGAGAATTTCAGCAGCATATTTTCGAGGCCTTCAGCCGGGAGGAAACGGCAGCTGTGAGCGAGATTCAGGGAACCGGTCTTGGCATGGCGATTACGAAAAATATTGTGGATATGATGCACGGTACGATCACGGTGCACAGTGAGGAGGGAAAAGGGACAGAATTTGTCGTCTCCCTTCGATTCAGGCTGTGTGAGGAGCCTGTGATCCGCGCGGAGGAGTCATCACAGGAAGTGGAACTCGCCGGTAAACATATCCTTCTGGCGGAGGACAATGAGCTGAATGCGGAGATTGTGACTGAGATTCTGACAGAGGCCGGATTTGTCGTCGATGCGGTCAGCAATGGCAGGGAGGCCGTAACCAGAATGGAGGATGGAAACAAGGAGAAGTACGATCTGATCCTGATGGATATCCAGATGCCCATCATGGATGGATACGAGGCAACCAGACACATCCGTGCATTGAAAGATCCGGCAGCAGCGGGCATCCCGATTCTTGCGATGACAGCGAATGCGTTTGAGGAAGACCGGCGTATGGCATTGGATGCCGGCATGAACGGGCATGTATCGAAACCGATTGATACAGCAAAATTATTTGCGATGATGAAGCGCGTATTGAATTGATTGCTACATCCATATCAAATTGATATGGACAACATAGAAATAAATGATTTAACGAATGACAGCAGATGTGTTATTCTGTGCTTGTCAAAAGATTAACAATAATTACAGGAGGAACATATGTCAGAAAATACTTGTCTTGAAAAGCAGCCGCTTTGCCAGGAAATGTTAGAGAAAATGAATGCATACTGGCGTGCTGCAAACTATTTATCTGCAGGTCAGTTATATCTGTTGGATAATCCGTTGTTAAAGAAGCCTTTAACTATGGATCAGATTAAAAAGAAAATCGTTGGTCACTGGGGAACTGTACCCGGACAGAACTTTGTCTATGTACATTGCAACCGTGCGATCAAGCGTTACGATCTTGATATGATCTTACTTTCCGGTCCGGGACATGGCGGAAACTTCATGATCGCCAATACATACCTTGAGGGAACCTACAGCGAGATCTACCCGAACATCAGCCAGGATGAAGAGGGTATGCAGAAGATGTTCAAGCAGTTCTCATTCCCTTGTGGAGTACCGAGCCACTGTGCACCGGAGACTCCGGGTTCTATCAACGAGGGTGGTGAGCTGGGTTACTCTATCGCACATGCATTTGGTGCAGTATTCGATAACCCGGATCTGATCGCAACTGTTATCGTTGGTGATGGCGAGGCAGAGACAGGACCTCTGGCTACCTCTTGGCAGTCAAATAAATTCTTAAATCCGATCACAGATGGTGCAGTACTTCCTGTATTAAACCTGAACGGATATAAGATCAGCAACCCGACTATTTTCTCACGTATCTCCCATGAAGAGATCGAGAGCTACTTTGTAGGATGCGGCTGGGAGCCGATCTTCGTAGAAGGCGACGATCCGATGACCATGCACAAGCTGATGGCTGAGGCTATGGATACCGCGATCGAGAAGATCAAGGCAATTCAGGAGCATGCCAGAACAGAGAACGATCCTGAGCGTCCGCAGTGGCCGATGATCGTCCTGCGCACACCGAAGGGATGGACAGGCCCGAAGGTAGTTGACGGACAGCAGATCGAGGGATCATTCCGTGCACATCAGGTGCCGATCTCTATGGAGAAGCCTGAGGAGCATCTGAAGCTGTTGAAGGAGTGGTTAGAGAGCTATCATCCTGAGGAGCTGTTTGATGAGAATGGTCGTCTGATTCCTGAATTAGCAGAATTAGCACCGAAGGGAAATGCACGTCTGGGTGCAAATCCGCATGCAAACGGTGGTCTGTTAATGAAAGACTTGAGACTTCCGGATTTCCGTTCTTATGGTATCGATGTAGATCCTGGTAAGACAAAGGCTCAGGATATGATCGAGCTGGGTGGATATATCCGTGATATCTTCAATTTGAATAAAGATAGCAAGAACTTCCGTATCTTTGGACCGGACGAGAGTATGTCTAACCGTCTGTACAAAGTATTCGAGGCTGAGAACAGAGACTGGAACGCAGAGCTTCTGCCTACCGATGATTGTCTGGCACGTGGCGGACGTATCATGGATGGTATGCTGAGTGAGCATATGTGTGAAGGCTGGTTAGAGGGATATCTGCTGACCGGACGTCATGGATTCTTCGCAAGCTACGAAGCATTCATCCGTGTTGTAGATTCTATGGCAGCTCAGCACGCAAAGTGGTTAAAGGTATGTAATCAGTTGACATGGAGACGCCCGATTGCTTCTTTGAACTTCATCCTGACATCCAACGTATGGCAGCAGGATCACAACGGATTCACACATCAGGATCCCGGATTCTTAGACCATATTGCTAATAAGAAGGCAGACGTAGTCCGCATGTATCTCCCGCCGGATACCAACTGTCTGTTATCATGCTTTGATCACTGTATCAAGAGCAAGAACTATGTCAATGCAATCGTAGCTTCTAAGCATCCCAGCTATCAGTGGCTGACCATGGATCAGGCTGTAAAGCACTGCACACAGGGTGTAGGCATCTGGGAGTGGGCAAGCAACGACAATGGCGAAGAGCCTGATATCGTTATGGCATGCTGCGGTGACACACCGACACTGGAGACTATGGCTGCTGTCACGATCTTACGTGATGAGTTCCCTGAGTTAAAGGTACGTGTTGTAAACGTAGTCGACCTGTTCAAGCTGGAGTCAAACCACAAGCATCCTCATGGATTAAGCGATGCAGAGTACAATGCATTATTCACTACAGATAAGCCGGTAATCTTTGCATTCCACGGATATCCGACATTGATCCATGAGCTGACCTATCGTCGTGACAACCAGAACATGCATGTTCATGGCTATCAGGAAGAGGGTACGATCACTACTCCGTTCGATATGAGAGTACAGAACGAGATCGATCGTTTCAACCTCGTAAAGGATGCGATTATGCACCTTCCCAAGCTTGGAAACCGCGGCGCTTACCTCATCCAGAAGATGAACGACAAGCTCGTAGAGCACAAGCAGTATATCGCTGAGTATGGTCAGGACCTCGAGGAGATCCGCGACTGGCAGTGGCATACACCGGATAACAAGTAATAAAATAGATATTATAGTATCCCTTGTTTTATAAAAAACCGGGACTGCATAGGATGCAGTTCCGGTTTTTTGCTATTTTCTGCATCGGATGTGAAACTTTTTGCGTATCAGATACGAATACTATGATAGAAAGGAGAAAGTCGGGTGAACATAACGCAGGAAAGAAAGCTAATCCGGAAAATCAAATTATTTGGCTCATCAAAAGACGCAGATGCACTGGTGAGACTTTACTATGATGAGATTTATTATTTCGTTGCAAAACAGATCAGCGATAGAGACCAGGCCTGCGATCTGACACAGGAGATTTTTATTTCCATGCTTCACTCGATCAGTTCCTATCAGGAAAAGTTAGCGTCTTTCAGAACATGGCTATATCGCATTGCCACGAATAAAATTATCGACTTCCGAAGAAAAACTGTACCACAGACAATATCCTTAGAAGATATGACACAAACGGATGATATTGCGGATGAGGCGTAGGAGCTGGCTTAAATGGTTAGAGCTGAAATGAAAAAAATATGGAAGCCCGGAATTGTTGTGTTAGGTATCATACTATCTCTGCTTTTCTATTTTTCCTTTATGTATCGATGGGTAAAACCATTTACGCAGTATCATGACAGCACAGGGACAGACAGTTTGGGCGTGACATTAGAGTTGTGTAGTGAATTCATTGAAAAATACGGCAATGAGATAGATGCGGATGAATTTGCCGAGATCGAAAGAGAATATACACAGCTTTTGTCACTGGCGGGCGCGCGGATTGCAGAAAATGAGCTGTTTGTACAAAATGAGATCCATAGTTATGAGGACTATCTTCAATATATGCAAAAAGCGCTTAACGGCGAGGAAGGATATGATTATGGCACTTATTCAAAAATGCGCGATCTGATGATACAGGAAACAGGAAAATCTCCTATTTATTTTGAAGCCTATGAAAATATCATGCAAAGGTATCGGACTGCAGGCGGGGACAGGACAAGCGTGCTGCCTGCCGAAGTAGTGTTATATGCAAATAACTATTTTGTATATCTGATGATCTGGTGCCTGCTCTGCACATTTCTCATAGCTGCACCAGTGATGGTCAATGACCGGGCAAGCCATGTCATTGCAAATCAGTATTCTAGTAAAATAGGAAAAAAGCTATACAGGACGCAATATCTGTGCATGGAGATCTCAGTCATGGTGATTGTCAGTATGATCGTATGCGCAGCGCTGTTTGTATGGAGGACTACCGGCACATTACAGTATAGAAATTCAGAAATGACGTCGTTTCTGAACACAGAAACATCTGTTGTGGCGTTGACTTATGGACGGTTCATCCTGTATGTTGTCCTGATCACCTATCTGCTGACACTTGGAATTACAAATATTGTGTTCTACCTGTCCGCGAACAGCACAAACGTGATCAGTATGTTAATCAAAACGATTCCTGTTTTGATCGCAGGGTGCCTCATTGCTCTTTTGATGCAGGGAGCATTTTGCGAACGTAACTGTATCTATCGTATCTGCCATATTCCATGCTGTGAACTGATCATCGCGGGTATCGTTTTTGTTGTGAGTCTATGCCTTAATTTTGAAAATTACAGACGACTGAGACGAGAAGATTGTTAATCCAGAGCCATTATGGAAATATGTATGACACGTAGCGTTCACAAAATCTTCACAAAAAAATTAGCACTCACCTATTGACAGTGCTAATAAACGGTGTTATAACATAGTCAAGAACAAAGGAAGGGAATAAAAAGAGAAGAAGAACCAGAGTTCTCAAGTGTTCCCCAACATCCCAGTTCCAAGGAAACAAGGTAAACAAGCATGAGGCATTCACAGAGAGTGGATGCGTAGAAGAAAAGGAGAGATGACTTATGTTGATGCCTAGTATTTTTGGAGAGAATTTATTTGATGACTTTTTCACAGGTTTTCCGTTCTATGATGACAGCGATATGCAGAATGTAGAGAAGAAGCTGTACGGTAAACGTGCCGATCGTGTGATGAAGACCGATATCAAAGAACTGGATGATGGTTATGAGTTAGAGATCGACCTGCCGGGCTTTACGAAGGATGAGGTCAAGGCTTCCTTAGAGAATGGTTATCTGACCATCAGTGCCGCAAAGGGACTCGATAAGGATGAGAAGGAGAAGAAGACTGGACGTTACATCCGTCAGGAGCGTTACGCAGGTGCCTGCTCAAGAAGCTTTTATGTCGGTGATGCAGTCAAACAGGAGGATATCAAGGGTGAATTTAAACATGGTATCTTAAAGATGTTTGTTCCGAAGAAAGAGGCAAAACCGGCAGTTGAGGAGAGCAAATATATAGCCATCGAAGGATAAGATCAATCGGATGACTGTTAGAGGAAAAGAGGCGAGAGAGATGGCTGATAAAAACCCGAAACATCCGTTGAAGAAGAAACAGGCGAAAACCAAAGAAAAAAAGAAACACGTATACGAATAATGATTGAAGCATAAGTGTCAGACCCCGGATCATTTCAGTGAAGATGATCCGGGGTCTTTTCGTATGTTCTTAAAATTGATATAATACAATAACAGGACAGGCAGGAGAAGGAGAGGAAGGTACGATGAATACACAAGATTTAAGGGGATTGTTTCCGGGTGTAAATGAGTCAAAAATTATAAATATGACATACAGTGATGGAGAGCATGATACAGTACTCGGCATGCTGGAACTATCACAAAAGCCTCACATGCAGGAAGTACCGGAAATATCACAAAAGGAAGAAGAAACATTCCATCTATGGGCGGTCACCGCGATTTCCGAAGAGGAGTCGGAGCGCAGACAGCGGGTGTACAAGGCTCCTAAAACGAATCGGGAAGAATTAAAGCAAAACATGGAGACATCCGAACGGGTATGGATCGGGAAGATCACAATCGATGGCTGCAGCTTTGCTGTTGGTTCCGCATCGGAGAGCTGTCTTGGGGAACAATGGAACGTAGAGGATCAGCTTCATTTTCTGTACATGCTGGAGCAGGGATTGCGACTGGGAGCACTGGAAGAAGTGCCGTTCGAGCGGCTGCTCATCACCCATTACGAACTGACAGCAGAAGAACCGGACGTGGCAAAGCGGATATTTGAACATATGGACAGCCCCGAGATCACGGTTCAGCTGTCTGTGCGGCATATTACGATTCCATTGCAGAAGCGGCTGCGGTTAAAGACCGGCGAATACGCGCGTCCAAAGGTCGTACATCTGACAGGAGAAGCCGAATGTACAGTGTATATTCACGGGATCAGCTTTTTTGATGCATGGGAGGATGCGCAGACACGATTTGAAGATCCGCGCTATCGGGACAATTTTACAGAGGAACAGATCGCGCAGTTCAAGCAGGAATGGATGGATATGCTGCCAGGCATTTGCCCACAGGGCTGTGTCCTGCCGCTGGTCGAATATGAGTGTGAACGGGATTATCAGATGCAGTTCTATTCATCCGAATATCTCAGACGTGCTCCGAAACATGAGTCTGCGGCTTCCTTTTTCATGATGCATTCAGATAAAGAGAATGGACCCTTGGGATACCGCGCCAGAGTCTGCCAGCTGGAGGCAGTTCCAGCCGGATTTGCCGGAGAACTGCCTGTGGAGTTGTTTGCATGTTATAAGATGGAGGCGGAAAAAGAGATACAGGCAGCTGCTATGAGTTAGCGCATGCTCTGGATGGGATTATTTTAAATCCAAGTGTGACAAACAGGATCATCGTGCTGACCGCCGGATAGAGGGCGTGACCGCTTCCGCATTTATGGCGATTGTGCTGCCGGCAATCGCGGTCTTTCCAAAACTGTTGACGGATGCCTGCACAAAGATTTTTCTGTCTTAAAATTCATCGTTATTCACTCCTAAGTTATTCTTGAAACAGTATAATCTATGAATTGAAATGAAAAAAGCGAATGATATAGATAGACCATATCGAAAAAAGGAATAGATATCAGTGAACAGGGATGGATGAATAGGCGTCTATTTATGATATGGCTGATCGAGCAGAAACTTGCGAAAAGCGGTCGCAGCCACACTTTGCGGATATTCCGGGTCGTAGACCATGGAGATCGTCCGGTGTGGCATCTCATCCGGGATCGTGATCCGGAACACGGTTCCGGTATCTAAGGCTTCTTCTACAAATTCAGGAGGGAGAAATCCAATACCGAGATTGTGTTCGATCGCCGGGAGGATCAGATCGGTCGTTGCCAGTTCGATCGCCGGTTTGAACCGAAGCCCCAGTGAGGCAAAGTAATTATCGATGAAAATACGTGCAATCGCATCTCGTGTCAGACTCACCCAGGGATACTCGCACAACTCGGCAAATGTCAGGTTCTGATCCTGAAGTTCACGATATTTACGCCCGCCGATCAGAATGTCAGTGTAAGAGTGCAGCGCATGCGAGACCAGCGGATGCTGCAGCGCATCCGGAATCGAAGAAATCATAGCCATATCTACCTGACCCTGGCGCAGAGCGGTCACAGATTCGCTGGAGCTGTTGTTTAAGATGCAAAATGTCACATTCGGATGCAGCTCACGGAACGACTCGATCGCCTGCAGCAGGCAGCAGTGCAGCGCAGTCTCGGTCGCACTGATCGTGATACTGCCTTCATCGAGGGAGAGAAGGTTGGTGATTTTCTGCTCGCCTTTGAGGAACTGTGCACATCCGGCCGATACATATTCATAGAAGGTACGTCCTTCGGCAGTCAGTTCCATGCCGGATTTGCTTCGGATAAAAAGGCGGCAGCCCAGATCCTCCTCCAGGCGGTGAATCGTGCGCGTGACTGCGGGCTGACTGGTCTGCAGGGCGGAGGCTGCTTTCGTCAGATTTGCGTATTTTGCAACATAATAAAAAATGCGATAGTATTCGTAATTACTGTTCATAGTTTTTTCTCCAAATGTCATCGATGTCTGTGGACTGACCTAAATATAGCATGATTTGTATATAAGGGAAAGCATTTTGACGAAAACTCTCTCTTAAAATCAGTTGACTAGCGCACCTGCATGGAATAATATAGCAACTGAAAAAACAGTGAGGAGAGGTGTTCTCTGGATGATAGAATTAAAAAAGAAGATTGATGTTGCAAAAGTACTGGGAGTCGTAAGCCCGATTCTGGTGGCAGTCGTATTGTCCTTTGGCAATGATTACATTATGATGAATTCATTAAAAAAGGCGGATGAGGTGGATCTGCTGCTGCTTGAGAGACAGCTGTTTATCTCCAATGTCTGTCTGATGGCCGGATTGTTTTTAGCGATTTTTCTGTCTAATCTGTTGTTTCGAATCATTATCAGGCAGGAACTGGTCACCCCGTTGCAGAAGCTCCGTGAAGGTATGGCAAAGATGCGCAAAGGAGATTATGGTTACCGTATTCCTTATGAAGAATCTGATGTATTATTTGAGGTATATGATGATTTCAACGTAATGGCCGCGGAAATGCAGAGATTTGCCGCAGAAGCGACTTCTGTGGATGAAGGGAGAAAAAGGCTGCTGCTTGGCATCTCGCATGATCTGCGTTCGCCGCTCACATCGATTATCGCCTATGTACAGGGACTGTTGGATGGAATCGGCAATAATGAAGAAAAAAGACTGCATTATCTGAATGTCATCAAGCAGAAGTCCCTGGAAATAGAAGCGATGGTCAACCGTCTGTTTACATTTGCCAAGCTGGATAATAAAGACTATAAAGCGGATCTGTGCGTATGCTCCGTTAGTGAGCTATTGGAAGAATACGTGTCAAACGTAAAAGATGAGTATGAACAGAAAAATATGGCATTGAGTCTCGTGGTGGAGGGCGATGCAAATGTCATGGCTGATAAGAACCTATTTTTCAATGTTTGCCAGAATCTGATTGATAACAGCGTAAAATACAATGACAAGACGGTAGGTGCGATGAAGATCAAGGTCAAGACTGGAAAAGAATCCGTAAAAATCGCATTTGCCGATAATGGTCCGGGTGTAGCAGAAGAAGCGTTGACGCATCTGTGGGATCTGTTTTACCGGGCTGATACTTCCAGAAATGCCCCCGGTAAGAGCAACGGAATCGGGCTTGCGATCGTCAAGCGGACGGTGGAAGTCATGGGTGGAAAAGTGACCGCGAAGAACGGAAAGGAGCAGGGACTTGTCATTACGATCAGACTGCCGATTATCAGAGAATCATAGTTACAGCAGAAGGAGTGTAGGATCATGGATAGGATTTTAATTATCGAAGACGATGAGGAGATTGCCGGAATCGAAAAGGATTATCTGGAGATTAACAATATGGAGGTCACGGTCTGCCTGGATGCCATCTCAGGGATAGAGACAGCCGGACGTGAACATTTTGATCTGATCATATTGGATCTGATGCTTCCGGGTATGGATGGCTTTTCTGCCTGTAAAAAGCTGCGGGCAAAGCTGGATATACCGTTGATTATCGTATCGGCAAAGCATGAGAGCGCAGATCAGGTGCTGGGGCTCGGACTGGGAGCGGATAATTTTATTGCAAAGCCGTTTGATCCCAATGTGTTAGTCGCGATGATCAAGGCCAATCTCGCTGCATATAAGAGAGCACATGTACAGCCGGAGCAGGAGGAGCAGATTCTGCGCTGCGGCCCCTTTGAATTGAATACGAAATCTATGAAGCTGACAAAGAATGGCTTGCCAATTGAGCTGAAAAATAAGGAATACGAGCTGGTCGAGTTCTTTTTCCGTAACCATGACGTAGTGTTTACAAAGGATCAGTTATATGAAAAGATCTGGGGCATGGATGCCGGCGGAGATACCACAACGGTCGCTGTCCATGTAAACAGAATCCGGCAAAAGATTGAGGAAAACCCGACAAAGCCGCAATATCTCGTGACCGTATGGAGTGTAGGCTACCGTTTTTGCATACCAGAAAAATAAATTTTTCTAAAATAGTTTAAACTTTTTAATAATTAAATAGCGATTATTTTATAGAACCTCGTTATCATATGCCTTGTTCAAAAGGAAACAACAAGTGTTAAAAACAATGCATATGAAAAGGAGGTTCATTTTTATGGGAGAATATGCATATTTATTGTACATTGCGATTATATTGTTATCTACGAAGCTGCTAGGTATTGTCGCAAGAAAACTGGGCATGCCACAGGTCGTAGGTGCGCTGATCGCAGGAATTATACTAGGCCCGTCTGCATTCAATATGATACCGACGAGCGGAGAGATCGGTACGTTTATTACATATCTGGCAGAGCTGGGCGTCATCTTTTTGATGTTTGCAGCAGGTCTGGAAACAGATATGCAGGAATTAAAGAAAAACAGTGTACCGGCACTGATCGTAGCGTCGATCGGAGTGCTCGTTCCGATTGCAGGTGGTTTTGCAGCATACGCAGCAGTCTTTCATCCGGATCTGTCACAGCAGATCAATGTGTTAAAGGCAGTATTCATCGGAGTTGTCCTCTCTGCCACATCCGTCAGCATCACGGTTGAGACCTTGCGGGAGATGGGAAAGCTGAATGGAAAAGTCGGCACGACCATTTTAGGAGCAGCAGTCATCGATGATATTCTCGGTATTATCGTACTGACGATCGTGAGCAGCCTGCAGGATACCAGCGTATCGATTGTGAGTGTATTACTGCGTATCGTTCTCTACTTTGTATTCATCGCAGCAGTATACTTCGGCGTACACAAGGCTAAGAATTATCTGGAAAAGCTCGACGGCAAAAGAACCATTGCGATAGCCGCATTCGTGTTCTGCCTGGTTATGGCTTACATTTCAGAGACGGTGTTTGGTATCGCGGATATTACCGGAGCCTATTTCGCAGGATTGATTCTCTGCAGCTTAAAGATCCAGTCTTATGTAAACCAGAAAACAGAAGTGATTTCTTACATGTTCTTTAGCCCGGTATTTTTTGTCAGCATCGGATTAAAGACAACGATCGCAGGGATGACCAGTCAGGTCGCCTGGTTTGCGGTGATTCTGCTGCTTGTAGCGATCGCATCAAAAGTCATCGGCTGTGGACTCGGTGCAAAAATCTGTGGCTTCCGGTTCAAGGATGCATTGCAGATCGGTGTTGGAATGATATCCAGAGGCGAGGTCGCATTGATCGTAGCCCAGAAAGGGTATCAGTACGGTATGATGGAAGATGCCCTGTTTGGACCGATTGTATTAGTCGTCATTGTTACAACCCTGATCACACCGATTCTGCTGAAACTTGTTATGAGTGATAAGAAGGAAGGAAGTCATCTGAAGTCCGGTGCGTTCAGAATCGAAGGACATGCAAATGCATAATACACAATAATAGTTGTAACGTTTAGTAAAAGCAGGAGGATAAAACAATGATAGTTCAGGTGTTAGGATTTAGTGCAATCGTAATTTTAGTCTTTGGCGGTCTGGTTGCCGCAGTTGTGAAATTCACATTGACCGGAAAGGCAGAAACGAAGCTCTCAGAGCGTGTGAACATGGAAAAGTATAATGAGGCGATGAGACAGTCAGGATTAAAGGAGGCATCCGTCGAGGAGCCGGTGAATCAGACAAATACAAAGCAGCAGATGAGAGTATCACATTCTATGTCGTAAAATGATTATTAAAACCCCGGGGCGGCTGTTGGCTGCTCCGGGGTTTGAGGTTTATGGTATTTAAGATTTTCATTGACACATCCTAATATGGAGGGTAATATAATAATAAGTGGGATATCCCACAGTATGCAATGGAGGTAAATGCTATGAATGCAGTGAAGGATTATACGGTTCATATTGATAGTAAAAAAAGAATTACCCTTCGGGGGGCATTATATCAGTATTATAATGTGAAAGAATACGATAATGGATGCATCATGCTGGAACCGCGGGAGTTGACCGTACCGGATAGTATTTCTGCCAAGACATTAGAAGATATGGACAGGGCGATCAGTAATTTTCAGATGGGAAAGGTTTCTGAAGAGATTGATTTATCAGATTTTTAGAAAGGTTATTTATGGCATTTCATATACGAATGGGAATTCCAGAGATGTTGGAATTATGGAATTATTTACAGACAAATTATCGAAATGACAGCATCAGTAAAAAGGATGCAGAGCTTTACAAAAAATGGGGGAATGCTATTAAGAAACTGGCGAATGATCCACAATACCCGAGCTTAAATACACATGAGATACCACCTTTGTCAAAGAGATATGGGATGAAAGTCTGGCAGTCCTATCTGGAAAACAGGAAAAGTGGTGCAAAAAGGATGTATTGGGTATATGGTCCCGGTCAGTGTGATATTACCATTATTGGTCTGGAACCCCACCCGGAGGATGAAAAGAATGGAGCCTATGATCGAATCTCGCTATCTGGGCTTGGAGAATCATGATAGATTCCAGATTTGCATACTAAAGAAATCTGGTATAAATGTCGATATAATAAAAGCATGGAAGCATTATATTTCAAAGGACTGACTTTGGAATATAGTGCTTTTTTATGTGATAGGAAATTCCTATCACATAAAACGCTTCGCGAGGATTCTTTTTATTTAGGTGATTGCGAAACTATTTTTGTCATATCTTTGGTCATGCAAGCACATTGTTAAGAGGTCGCAGCTCCCGCAAGCATATCTGTTTTGCTTTCATTGCACGAACCATTCCGATGAGCCTCGAAAAAGCCTAACTCGTGTTCAGCAGAGGCTTCCACGAGTTACGAGTCTCCTCTCCATCGTGCAAAGGCAGCAAAATCAGACACGCCTTTGCTCGCGCTGCTACTTCTGCATCTGAGTT
>JBNMKT010000011.1:0-27553 GCA_050874485.1 bacterium | reverse complement strand
TCAAAAATGCGCAGCCCCAGGAGTTTTTTTACCAGCTTATCAGCGATCTCTGTTGTATCATTTTCTGCGATGCCGATAAAAACCAGGAATCCTTTTCCGATTTTTCCGATGATCTGACCCTCTACTGTTACAGATGCATGTGTTACTTTTTGAATCACAAATTTCATAATTCCTTTGTTCCTTTCTCTTTGCTTTCTGACAAAAATAGGTTAAAATAATGGTCAGGATTAAGTATAAGGTTTTTAACGCATGTATGCAAGATAAAAGGAGTAACTGTCTACGATGAAAGAAAAAGCATATTATGAAAAAGTAAATATCACCAATGCTGTGCGGCTGCGTGAACAGCTTCAGGTATTACCGCATTTTTGCAGGGAATATTTTGTTGGTATCGAACCTACAACTTCCTCACGTACCCGGTTGGCATATGCCTATGATCTGGGTATTTTCTTCGAATATATTCATGATAATAACCCGGTTTACCGCAAGATGGATATCTGTGAATATCCGCTGTCCCTATTGGATGAGGTGACTGCACTGGATATTGAAGAATATTTGTCTTATTTAAAATATTATGAAAAAAACGGTGTGGAACATACCAACGACGAACGTGGGGTTGCAAGAAAACTTGCCAGTCTGCGCAGCCTGTATAATTATTTTTTCAAAAAAGAACTGATCAAAAAAAATCCGCCTTCACTTGTTTCGACTCCGAAGATCCATGAAAAAAACATTACCCGCCTGGATGTGGATGAAGTCGCTCTGTTATTAGATCAGGTGGAATCCGGTGAAAAATTGACAGAACGGCAGAAAATGTACCATGAACAGACAAAGAGACGTGATCTGGCGATTATGACACTGTTACTTGGCACTGGGATCCGTGTGTCAGAATGTGTCGGACTCGATATCGATGATCTGGACTTTAAAAATAACGGAATTAAAATTCATCGAAAAGGTGGCGCAGAAGTTGTCGTATATTTCGGTGATGAGGTTGCTGACGCACTGCTTGATTATCTGGAAGAACGCGAAACGATCGAGGCTGCTTCTGGACATGGCAATGCCCTCTTTTTATCCATGCAAAAAAAGCGAATGCAGGTGCGCTCCGTAGAAAATCTGGTAAAAAAATATTCCAGACTGGTCACCACAGTTAAAAATATTACACCTCATAAACTGCGTAGCACCTATGGCACAACGCTGTATCAGGAAACCGGCGACATATACCTTGTGGCGGATGTACTCGGGCACAAAGATGTCAACACAACAAGAAAACATTATGCGGCACAGGCTGACGAACGCCGCCGCATGGCAGGACGTGTCGTGCAATTACGAGAAAAACCCCAGGAATAATTTCCCCGGGGTTTTATTATATGATAGGAATTTCTTATCACATAAAACTCATATAAAACGCTCTGCGAGGATCGCACTGCGGCGGATAAGAAATTCTCAGCAAAATTACTCCGCGATTCATGATGGTCTTTTAGGGTCTTTTTGCACCGCAATTCTGGCAGAAATTGCCCTGGTTGACTGTCCCGCAGCTACATTGCCAGCTACTCGGCTGCGGCTTAGGCGAACCACAATTCGGGCAGAAGTTGCCTGTCGCTACCGTACCACATGAACACTGCCAGCCACCCTGCTGTGCATTCTGAGCCGGCTGTACGGGCTGCTGCATCATCTGTTGCTGCATAGCCTGCTGCTGTTGACCCATCGAATACAGATTCTGGGCGTTCATTCCACCTGCATTCATCGCCATATTCATACCCATGAAGCCTGTCATTGCTCCTGCAGAATTGCCTGCAGCCGTGCGCATCGCATCTGCCTGTGCGCCTGCAAGTGTCGCAGCAGCCATAGTAGGATCGCGCAGAATCGCTGCCTGTTGCGCTTTTTTGATCATCTCCTGGTCTTCCGGAGGAAGCGTCACACTGCCAAGTGCTACAGATATGATCTTCAGACCTCTCAGCTCGCTCCATTTGCCGGATAATGCCTGGTTCATTGCATTTTCCAGTTCAGTCGTATGCTGGGGAATCTGATTTGGTCTGAGTCCGAGATCTGACAGACGGCCAAATGCAGGCTGTAGTGCACTGACAAACTCCGTCTTTAGCTGACCATCGATCTCATCACGTGTAAAGGAACCTTTTACATTGCCAGCTACGCTGGAGAAAAACAGCAGTGGATCTACAATCTTATAGGAATAGACACCAGAAGCACGCACAGATACATCCAGATCCAGACCGATATTCGTGTCTACGACACGGAACGGAATCGGAGTAGGCGTTCCGAATTTATTATCCATCATTTCCTTTAAGTTGATGAAATAAACACGCTGGTCTTTACCGGTATCACCGCCAAATGATAAGCGTTCATCCATCGTAGCAAATGTCTTTCGCACGCTCTCACCGAGATCTCCGGTAAAGATACTCGGCTCCGAAGATGCATCAAATACATATTCACCCGGCTCTGCACAGACGTCGATGACTTTTCCCTGCTCTACGATAATCATACACTGTCCGGCTGCTACTGCGATCTTGCTGCCCTGGGTGATGATATTGTCATTGCCTTTTGTGTTTGAAGAACGTTTTCCGACACGTTTTTGTCCACGAACCAATAATGTATCTGCAGAGAGTGAATCACAATAGATAAACTCTTTCCACTGATCTGCCAGTGTGCCGCCAACTGCGCCGATAGCTGCTTTAATAAGTCCCATATGAAAATACCTCCTCTAATCATCGTTTCCTATCTCTTAGTGTATAGCATTTTTCCGATTCGGTCAATTCAGATCGGACAGATCTTGATCAGCATCAGCCAGGCTAATCCGTAATAAGTCAGTACAGCTACCAGATCGTTCATCGTTGTGATGAGTGGTCCGGAAGCAACCGCCGGATCAATATGACTCTTGTGAAACATCATGGGAACCAGTGTTCCGACAAGACTGGAAATAATCATTGCAACAAGCAGTGAAATACCTACACATCCGGAGATCAGGAATGCTTTCATTAAAATATGATACTTAAACAGATACGTATAGCATCCTACAAATACAAATGCGAGAAGTGCCAGAAACAGTCCGTTTAGCAAACCTACTTTTGCTTCTTTTAAAACCAGAAAGAACTTCTGCTTTCCAGTCAGATGTTCATCCACAAGAACACGGATGGTAACGGCCAGTGACTGTGTTCCGACATTTCCTGCCATATCCAGAATCAGCGACTGGAAACAAATGACGATCGGAATTACCGCGACAACGGATTCGAACACGCCTACCACGGATGAGACTCCCATTCCGAGAAACAGCAGAATAATCAGCCACGGCAATCGTTTCTTCACACTTTCCATCGGAGTTTCATCCAGATCCTCGCTCTCAGTCAGACCACCGAGTTTTGCATAATCTTCACCTAACTCTTCATCTACAAATTCTATAATATCCTGTGCGGTAATTGCACCAATCAGATATCCGTCATCAGATAATACCGGAATAGAATCTTCGGCATAGTCTTTGATGCGTTCTACGCAGTCTTCCATTCTCTCATGTGCCGTTACATAAGGATAAGACCGGCTGATGAGCTTATCTAACGCATCATTCTCCCGCGCAATGATCAGATCGGTCAGGTCGATCGCACCATAGAATTTTCCCTGCTCATCAACGACATAGACGGTGAGAATATTATCGTTTTCACCCGCCTGATGGATCAGTTCATGCATCGCCTGCCGGATGGTAAGACCTCTGGTAATCGCTACATAGTTTGTAGTCATTTTACTTCCGATCTCGTCATCTGCGTAAGACAACAGCATGCGAAGATCATCTCTGGCATCTGTCTCCAGTAAAGCTGCCAGCCTGCTCCGAAGTGACGGATTCATTGTTTCCAGGACATCCACAGCATCATCGGAATCCATTTCTGAGAGTACCTGAGCCGTCGTCTGCGGGTCTAATTCCTCCAAAAAAGTACCGGCATGATCCATATAAGGAATGATCTCCGCCAGACGTTCTACACCTAAGACCGGATATAATGTTTTCCGCTCATCTGCTGAAAGGTGCTGCAATGCATCTGCAATATCATTCTCATGGTAATCCGCCAGCTGCTCTAACAACTGCTCTGTGTCAGAAGCATTCTGCGCCGTATTGGTATATTGATGAATCATTCGCAGCAATTCATCAACATAGCTGGGTTTGTATAATAATTCCTGTTCTGTTCTGCTCATATTGTCTCCTTTCTGCCTAAAAAAGTGCGCAAAAAAACACCGCTTTCCCAAAAAGCTTTCTACCTGTTACAGTGTAAAATAGCTGATTTCTGCGGTGTTAGACAATGTGAAAATAAGCATGTAGAACTCATGAGATCATGGACATGCCGTGTATAAAATATGTTTGCCTGTCACCGCAAATAATACTTCGACTTGGACTACCACAACCGTCCATAAATCTCACCTCCTATGAAAATGACAATCATAATGATTCTGTCAATTATACGTTCATAAATAACCGTTGTTATCATAGGCTATATTCTTATGTTTGTCAACCCAAAATGAATGCTCTGTTATAATATTTTCTTTATAGTAGTTTTCTTATAGTAATTTTCTTATCGTAGTTTCATTATAATGTTTTTGTTACCGGAACGAGGATATATGCACCGGCTTGAATGCGATCGGATGACAGATCATTCAATACCTTCATCTGCTCTACAAAATATTCGGTATCTGTCGTGCCGTGATACTTCTGTGCAATGCTCCACAGACTATCACCGCCGCTGATACAGATACTCTCATAGGTCGTCTGCATTTCGCGCTGTGCAGCCTGTGTATGTCTGGCTGTAGCTACCGCACTGAATGAAAAGGTACAAACTAAAATCACAATCAAAGCCACTAACACAAATAAAATATTCCGGATCGATAAAACATTCTTATTAACAGCATGTGAACTTCTCATAAGTATACCTCCTTTTTCGAACAACTGTTCTATTGACAATATAACACCAGAACACGTGTTTGTCAATCGAAATCGAACAAATTTTCGGAATATATGTTTGATTTTTCGATAGGCATATGATACACTTAAAACAGAAAATGAACGGACCTGATGATAGATTCCAGGTTCCGGATCAGGAGGGAATATTATGGCAACTGGAAAAATCACTGAGAAACAAAAAGAGATTTTAGAATATATTAAGCAGCAGATTTTACAGCGTGGTTATCCGCCGGCTGTCCGGGAGATTTGTGAAGCAGTACATCTCAAATCGACCTCGTCGGTACACTCACATCTGGAGACACTTGAGAAAAACGGCTATATCCGCCGTGATCCTACCAAACCTCGTGCGATCGAGATCCTGGATGATGACTTTAATCTCACAAGACGTGAAATGGTTCAGGTACCGGTGATCGGACAGGTTGCAGCCGGTGAACCGATTCTTGCCGAGCAGAATATACAGGATTATTTCCCGATTCCCGCGGAATATATGCCCAATGCAGAATCCTTTATGTTAAAGGTGAAGGGTGAAAGTATGATCAATGCCGGCATCATGAACGGTGATAACGTACTTGTACAGAGACAGTCTGATGCCAGAAATGGCGATATGGTTGTGGCACTTGTCGATGATTCGGCAACGGTAAAGACATTTTATAAAGAAGACGGTTACTACCGTCTGCAGCCGGAGAATGATACGATGGAGCCGATTATTGTAGACCATTGTGAGATTCTCGGAAAAGTGTTCGGTGTATTCAGATTTTTTTAATGATAAAAAGAGCTGCCAGACGGCAGCTCCTTTTGCTTTTACAATTCCTGTTTTTATAATTCTTCTACTGACACTTCTTTTCCATCTGTCCAGATACGCTCCAGATTATAGAATAAACGATCCTCCTTGGAAAATACATGCACGATCACATCGCCGTAATCCATCAGAATCCAGGTAGAATTGCGGTTACCCTCTGTCTGTTTCAGCTTGCAGCCGGCTTTGTATAATTCTTCCTCCACTGCATCACACATTGCCTGCAGCTGATTCTGGTTCGCACCATCGGCAATGATAAAATAATCCGCAATCGGCGAGATCTCACTGATATCAATAATCTTGATATTTTCACCTTTTTTATCAGCTAATGCCTCATAAGCAACCTTTGCGAATTTTGCACTTTCAGCCATTATTATGTCCTCCTTTATGATAGTAGTCATAAGTCTCCTGTGTCATAGGGTCGACCGTATTCGATGAACCTGACAGATAATTCAGCGTATCTGTCAAAATCATCTCGCATGCCCGGTCAAGATCTTGAAATGCTGTATAGCGGATCTCATCCAGATGCAAGGCACGATCGCGGTGTGGTTCGATATAATCTGCAATAAAAACAATCTGCTGCAGCTGGTCCATCGCAGGTGCACCAGTCGTATGCGTAGCGATTGCCCGGCAGACAGCCTCGCTGTTCACGTCGTATTTTTCCTGTGCCAGCACAGCACCCAGCTTGGCATGGATCAATGCGGTATTCGCTCTCTCTACGTTAGTCAGTACAACACCGTATTTTTCACAAAGTTCAAATTTTTTTTCATCGGAATAGCATTTTGCACAATCGTGAAGCAGACCTGCAAGCAATGCCTCGTTCATATCTACGCCGTGGCGCATCGCAAGTGCCGCCGCAGTATACATGACACCCAAGGTATGCTCATAACGGTCATCGGTGAGCTTTTTTTTCATTTTTTTCTGTAAATCCGGAATTTTGTCATTCATAGTATTTCTGTTTTCCTATTATACACCTGATATCTATTACTGATATAACTGTTTTTCCAAAATGTAATCACGTACCGCATCAGGTACCTGATAGCGGATGGATTTGCCCGTCGCAGCCCGTTTGCGCAATTCACTCGATGTCACTGACAGATTCGGCGTGTGAAGAAGATAGACATCGGCTCCATATAACTCACGCAGCTCATCGGCATACATCTGTAAATGTTCCAAGTCACATGCATCACGTATCGCCGCGACCAATGTCGCGCATTGACAGATTCGTTGTGGCTGATACCAAGTCTTGAAATCCCGCAGCGAATCGCCACCCATAATAAAATACAACTTGTGCTCCGGATGCTCGGCATGCATCTGTTCCAGTGTCAGATATGAATAGCTTAATCTGTCGCTGCGCACTTCCCGATCATCGACTAAAAATGCCGGATTATCTGCGACCGCCAGTTCTACCATATGCACGCGCTCTGCGCTGTCAAGAATATGCTGCCCTTGTTTATGTGGCGATCTGCCAGTCGGAATAAAACGGACTTCGTCCAGACCGAGTTGCTCATATGCATTTTCTGCAATCAGCAGATGACCATTATGGATCGGGTTAAATGTGCCACCCATAATGCCGACTTTTTTCATAAAAGCCGCCTCCTATTTCGGAAGTACAATTTTGGGATTTTTCTTGTTTGGACGATACAAAACAATCTTTTTCCCGATTACAATTACAACGTTTGAGTGTGTGCGCTCAGCAATGATGTCTGCCAGTTCATGCGGATCATCCATGCAGTTTTTCAATACAGAGATCTTGATCAGCTCGCGCTTTTCAATTGCATCATCAATTGCCTGCACCAGCGGAGGCGTGAGCGATGATTTCCCGATCTGAAAGATCGCGTCTTCCGTGCTGGCAAGTCCCTTTAAATAAGAGCGCTGTTTGCTTGTGAAATTCATGGTTTCCTCCCATTATTTATAATAGTCAAAACTCAGACCATACATGCGCACGGTATCACCGTCCTGAATGCCACGATCTTCAAGTTCCTTTAAAATACCCTGTTCCTTTAAGAATTTCTGGAAGAACAAAAAGCCCTTTTCTGATTCAATATTCGTATAGCCGAGCATCTTTTCAATCTTCGGTCCTTCTACGACATACTCCTGCTTTTCCTCATCGAAAGACACAGTATATGCCTCATTCTCAAACACATGCAGTTCCGGAAAATATTCCTGCTCATAATAGACTGGCGTATCATCCATCTGATCAAGCATCTGTTTGACCTCGCTGATCAGTTCCTTGACACCCGCACCGCTGACAGCAGAAATTGGGTATACCTTCCAGCCCTTAGGCTCGAATTCGGCACGTAATGCCGCGATAGTCTCATTCTCTCCCTCATAAAAGGCATCGATCTTGTTCGCTGCAATAACCTGTGGTTTGTCCAGAAGCGACGGATCAAATGCCTCTAATTCCTTGCAGATTGCATGAATATCCGCGATCGGGTCACGTCCCTCGACGGAAGCGGCGTCTACCATATGAATCAATACCTTGCAGCGCTGTACATGCTTTAAGAACTCATGTCCGAGTCCGATACCTTCGGATGCACCCTCGATCAATCCGGGAATATCAGCAATGACAAAGCCATCGCCCCAACCCATATCTACAACACCTAAATTCGGGTTTAACGTTGTAAAATGATAATTGGCAATCTTGGGCTGCGCATTGGTCACACGTGATAAAAATGTTGATTTTCCGACATTCGGAAATCCTACAAGACCAACATCTGCAATGACTTTCAGTTCCAGACGAACTTCCAGTTCAATCGCCTCCTGCCCAGGCTGCGCATATTTGGGTGCCTGCATCGTAGACGTAGCAAAATGCTGATTACCCAGTCCACCTTTGCCACCGTGCAGGATAACCTGCCGCCTGTTCTCGCCAGACATGTCTGCAATGACTTTATCGGTCAGGGCATCACGGATGATGGTTCCGGCAGGAACCTTTAAGATCAGATCCTCGCCCTTTTTACCGTGACAATTTTTCTTGCCGCCTTCTTCACCGGCCTGTGCAGCGAATTTACGCTTGTGGCGATAATCATTTAATGTGTTCAGGCTCTCGTCCACCTCAAAGATCACATCGCCGCCTTTTCCACCGTCTCCACCATCCGGACCACCATCCGGTACATATTTTTCCCTGCGGAAACTCACATGACCATTGCCACCTTTTCCAGATTTTATAATAATTTTTGCTGTATCAGCAAACATAATCGTCTCCTAAAATATGATGGTAAAAAATGAGCTGTTACAAAAAATGCAACAGCCCACTTGATTCTTATTCGTTTTCAGCTACCGGATAAACACAAGCCTGCTTCTTGTCTCTACCCTTTCTCTCAAATCTTAAAATACCACTTGTCAGAGCGAATAAAGTATCATCTCCGCCGATTCCAACGTTCACGCCGGGATGAATCTTGGTTCCACGCTGTCTGTAAATGATATTACCAGCCTTTACGAACTGTCCGTCTGCTCTCTTTGCACCTAATCTCTTTGACTCGGAATCACGACCGTTCTTGGTAGATCCAACTCCCTTTTTATGTGCAAAAAACTGAAGGTTCAATTCAAACATTGGTTACACCTCCTTGAAATCTAGTGTCAGGAATTTCTTCCCGTAATTTGTTTGTATTCCTTGTAAGCCTAAAATCATGGCATCTACTAAAAGCTTTGCCTGAGCTTCACAGCCGGACGGAAAGTTCACGTGAATCGTTCCCGTCTCCTGATCCGCATCTGCCAGAATCGTAGTTGTCGTCAGTTTTTCAATCGCATTGATCGTATTGATCACCAGCGTTGAAATGCCTGCACAGACAATATCCTCTCCCGCCTCTGCATAACCGGCATGTCCCTCACAGGAAAAACCTGTAAATGCTGTCATTTGATTTGTGTAAATCGTTACATGTGTCATAACAATTCACCAGTATCAATTAGCCATTAATCTTTTCAATCTTCACCTGAGTGAAAGCCTGTCTGTGACCATTCTTCTTATGATAACCGGTTTTTCTCTTATACTTGTAAACAATAACCTTCTTGCCGCGTCCTTCTTTTACAACGCTTGCAGTTACAGTTGCGTTCTTCACGTCATCTGCAACCTTCATGGTTCCGTCGTTTACAGCAATCACCTGATCAAAAGTAACAGTCTCGCCAGCCTCTACACCAAGCTTTTCAATGGTAATGATATCGCCTTCGGATACTTTGTACTGCTTACCACCTGTTGCTATAATTGCGTACATATGGCACCTCCTATTTTATCATTACTCGCCAGTTGTGGTGGTGTCCCTGATAAAAAAGAACACACTTTCAGACCTCACTGTGCGGCATACTCCAGTATATTAACATTCCGATGTCTGTTCGTCAATAGTTTTTCTAAATTTTTTTGCATTTTTTGGAAGAATTTTCCCAACAATTACTCACAGTCCTCATCCAACGCAAACTGTTCCTTTAATGGTCTTCTGGTCTTTTGCCGGGTGAGTTCCATCAGACCAAGTTTTGTCAGGTCAACGACTTCGGTCTTTACCGGATCTGTCCGTACCAGCCTGCGCATCTCACCAAGCAGTGTCTGACGGTCTTCTTCTGCCGCCAGATCAATAAAATCTATGATAATAATACCGGACAGATTGCGCAGCCGGATTTGTCTGGCGATTTCCCGGGCTGCTTCAAGGTTCACCTGAAGATGCTGGCTTTCCGGCTGGTTTTTCTTCACATTTTTTGCACTGTTGACATCGATAACCGTCAGTGCTTCCGTCGGTTCGACTACCAGATTTGCTCCAGATTTCAGCCACACTTTTTTTTGAAGTGCATGTGTGAGCTGTACCTGAAGGGAGTACAGCTTCTGCAGTTCCAGTTGAGGGTCATCATAGAACTGCAGCTTTTGTTTCAGACTCTGCTGGGACTGCGGATGGGCATTGACATATGCCTGCAATACTGCGTATACATCCGGATCATCTGTAATCACCGCTTCGATGCTCCCATCACCTTCCAGCGGTTGATTTAACAGAAGCCTGAGATATTCTGGCTCAGCTTCATACAATTTCGAATACAGGCTCCTATGCGGCGCATATGTGAGCAGATCACGCATTTGCTGTTGCAATTGTCCTACTTCATCCAACAACACGCTATCCGCTGCCTGTGCTGCGTTTGTACGGATAATCAACCCCAGATTGCTATCATAGACTTCAAGAACCGTTTCTTTTAATCGGGTACGCGTAGCATGATCTAGTTTATTTGATACACCCAGCCGGTGTCTGCCACTGGTTACAACGCTGTAGATCCCCGGCAGAGACAGATTGGTGGATACCTGCGGCTCTTTTGTCTTAACCGCTTCCCGCACAATCTGTACCAGCAGTTCATCGCCCTGGGATAGTATCTGCTTTTGCGATATGCGTTTTACATAAACCGGGTCCTGTACATCCGACAACGGCAAAAAACATTTCCGGCCCTTTTCGATCTCTACAAATGCAGCTCCGATATTTTTTACAACCTGGGAGACCCGTGCCACGTAGATATTATTCAGGATCTGAGCCGGCGCATGCTCCGGAATGCCCTGCACTTCAACGACACGATGCTCCTCGCATATTGCACATACGAGCGGATGTCTGCCAAAAAGATCGATTCTTGTAATCACCATCCGCCGACTCATACAATGACCTCACCCATATCGTTTAATGATAAAAATCCGTTGGTTTGTGTACCGGTATAGACATCATGCCGGTGTGTCTGGAACGTAAAATCAGCCAGTTCGAGACCAAGAAATTTATAAAAATGCTCCATGACCAGTTCCGGTTTTGTATTATCTGTACTTCCAGTGGATACCTTCAGGTAAAATGCCGGTTTCCCTTCTACTTCAACGACCTTGAAGTCATACACGAGCTGCTTCAGGTCGATGATTTTTTCGGATTTTTTCGTCTGTTTTATGACTTCTATTTTTTCAGGCAGTTCATAAAATGCATGAACAGCTTCCTGTAACTGCTCCATCGAAAGATCTGTCTCATAGCCTTCACGGTAAGTTAAGGTATAATCCGCACAGGAAACAATGGACATCGCCGTTTTAGACTGATCAGGCAGCCTGCGGTAATCCAAGACACGAAAGCCCTCTACCATAGCCCCATTCAGTGCTGTTACAGCTTCTGCTGTCGTACCGGTTGTATGCACCTCAATATCCAGATATTCCCCGTCACTGGTGATACCTACACCGAGCGGTGCCGCAAAAGACATAATCTGATGCGGAGAAAATCCGGTAGAATAGGCGATATCAATATCTGCCCGGCGCATAGCTTTCTGAAAATAACGCATCGTATCCAGATGTCCGATAAACTTCATATTTCCGGATTTCGCGAATTTAATTCTGATTTTCAAAACATACACCTCCTCCGTATTTTCTGGCTCCGCAGCCGGAGCAGCCCATGCGGCAGTTCGGTGTCACGGTCTGCTCACAGGCTCTGTTCCATTCACGTATAAGGAACTCCTTCGTCACACCTGCATCAATGAAATCCCACGGGAATAATTCGTCTAATTCCCGCTGACGTAATGTATAGAAAGCGACATCTATACCGGTCTCGGCAAATGCCTCAAGCCAGCGCTCATTGTCAAAATATTCCGACCAGGCATCAAACAATGCACCTTTCTCATACGCACGTTCAATCGCTGCTGCAATCCGTCTGTCACCGCGGGCGAACACGCCCTCAAGTACCGTGACATCCGCCTCATGCCAGTTATAGCGGATGCTCTTGCGGTTGAGCTGATTCTTCACCGCCTCATTGACAATCTTTGCTTTTCCGAGATAATCATCTACCGTGCACATAGGTGCCCATTGCAGTGGTGTGAAGGGCTTCGGTACAAAGAATGATGTAGAGATCGTGATCTGGCATTTGCCGTTGCGCTGATCTTTGGGTATCTCATAGTAGCGCACCGCAATATCATTGGCCAGTTCTGCGATCGCCTGCATATCTTCTACCGTCTCAGTCGGCAGTCCGAGCATAAAGTACAGCTTTACCTTTTGCCAGCCGCCCTCGAAAGCCTGTCCTGCACCTTCGAGTATCATATCTTTTGTGAGACCTTTATTGATCACATTACGCATACGCTGTGATCCTGCCTCAGGTGCAAATGTCAGACTGCTCTTTTTAATATCCTGAACCTTTCCCATGACATCCAGCGAAAACGCATCGATACGCAATGACGGAAGGGAAATATTGACCCCTTTATCATGGAAATTATCAATCAGAAAATTCACCAGTTCCTCTAACTGCGAATAATCACTGGAGCTGAGTGAACTCAGTGAAATCTCTTCATGGCCGGTACTTTTTAACATTTCATAAGCATAGGTCTTTAACTGTTCGATATTTTTTTCACGTGTTGGCCGGTAGATCATACCTGCCTGACAAAAACGGCATCCGCGGATACATCCTCTCTGGATTTCCAAAACAACACGATCCTGTGTGGCCTTGATAAACGGCACAAGTGGCTTCTGCGGATACGGTGCCTGCGTCATATCCATCACCAGCTGCTTTTCCACCTTAGCGGGAATATCGTCATATTTCGGCGTAAAACTGCTCAGGCAGCCGTCTTCGCCATAGGTGACCTCATACATGGAAGGTACATAGATTCCCGGAATCTGTGCCGCTTTCCGCAGAAACTGTGCCCGGCTAAGACCATCCTTTTTGCACTGCTTATACAGGGTAAACAATGCATCATAACTGATCTCTCCCTCACCGATATAAAACAGATCAAAAAAATCTGCAATCGGTTCCGGGTTGTAGGTGCAGGGGCCGCCACCGATCACAATCGGCATATCCTCGCCTCGCTCACTCGCATGTAACGGGATCTGGGAGAGATCCAGAATCTGTAATATATTTGTATAACACATTTCATACTGAATCGTGATGCCCAAAAAATCAAATTCCCGGATCGGATCCTGACTCTCCAGTGCAAATAACGGAATCTGCTTCTCTTTCATGATCCTGTGAAGATCCGGCCACGGAGAATAGACGCGCTCACAATATACATCGTCTCTCCGGTTAAACATATCATATAAAATCTGAATGCCCAGATGTGACATTCCGATCTCATAGACATCCGGAAAACACATCGCAAAACGAATATCTACCGAGGCTGGGTCTTTTTTTATCATATTCAATTCACCGCCAATATAACGTGCTGGCTGGTCAATTGTCAGTAATATCTCATCAGACAATGCTAGTCTGCTCATAAGTACCTCCATCTGTTTCATTGATAACTATTTATCTGCAAGTAGCATCATAACATACTTTTGGGCATTTGTATAATCATCTTTTTCAATCTCAGAGGCAATCGTACTCGTTGAGCAGTCAAATACCTTGTAATCAGTAATATCTGCCAATACAAACAATAAGAACAATAAAATTCCCAGTACAATCCGCAGGGCAAGCGTGCGTGTGAGCACTGCATCATCTGCTTCACTGCCCTGCCCCCATTCGTTTTCCTGCTCATGAAAGGATGCCCTCGCCTGACGCACATATTCTTTGCGCGCTTCCACCTGGTCATATGTCATTGCATATCCTACCTCCTGTCGTCAAATGCTCATACAGCGTTTCCTTCTCAGCATAAATTTATGCATTTGCAGACAAACTATGCGCATTTCTGTACACAGATTGTTTTTACAGAATAGCAAAGGCAAGCAGGCGGCGATTACCGGCATAATCAGTTACTCTTAAAACATAGACACCTTTTTTCTTTAACGTAAAGGCTGACGTTACCTTCCTGCCGTTTAATCGGATCTCGCGGATACCACAATTATCAGAAACGCGGATATTGCGGCTGTTTCCATAGAGATGCAGATGTTTCGCTCCGCGTATGACTGGACGTTTTCTGTCAATGCAAAAATAATTGGTCCGTTGCTGCTTCACTGCATTTTGACAGGTCGTTCGAAAAATCACTGCAACGGCACGGTGATCCTGCTGATCCTCACGGATCGTCAGCTGACCGGCATCTAACTGATTCCACGGTAAGGTAGATGCATCTTCCCCCTGATGCACCAGCTTGTATTCACAGGCTGCTTTACTGGAAACAGCGATATGAAATGTGACATTCTTTCTCGTATATATAATACGGTCAGATTCTTCATCTGAACCGAGCAATTGGATTTCACGTAAACTGCTTTGTATATCGGCATCTAAACCAGCTGCTGACGTATGATCCGTTGTATGATTACGTCGGACGGTGCCGGTTGAACCTGAATGATTTGTACCTGAACTGTCTGAGCCTGAACTATTTAAATTTGAACCACTTGAACTTGAACCACTTGAACTTGAACTGCCCGAACTTAAACCACCCGAACTCGAACTGCCTGAACCAGAATTGTTTG
Source organism: bacterium (assembly GCA_050874485.1). Classification (GTDB taxonomy): domain Bacteria; phylum Bacillota; class Clostridia; order Lachnospirales; family Lachnospiraceae; genus W0P33-017. Next base: position 12,496 of record JBNMKT010000011.1, on the reverse strand, counting down.
TACCCGAAGGATCTGCACGGTTTTCAGAATCTGCACCGGTGTCTGGTTCTGTCCCTGGCTCTGTTTCGGGTTCTTCTTTTACCTCCGGTGTCTGATCTTCTTTTACATCCGGCGCAGGATCTGGCTTTTGATCTGTGAGTTCTTCCTTTGTATGAAAATTGCGTTTATCATCTGCACTGACACGAAGTGATCCCGTAATCCAGTAAGAGCCATCGTCCAGAATCAGACGAAATTCATGTCCACCGATTGTTGCAAGGAATGTAAATACCCCATCCGCATTCGTAACAACATCATAGATTGTTCCATCGAGTTCAAACTGTATCGGATAGTCTGCCTTCTCTGTCTCAATCGTAACCAGGCGCAGCGGTACACCCGAACAGTCACGGATCTCTCCACAAAAATCCTCTGGTACATAGATCTGTATATTCGCAGCGACCCGGTCCAGCCACAGCATGGCATCCTTCTTTTTGACAGAAACACGATGTAACTGGCTGCTCTGTGTCAGACAGACATCTGCCTGCGTATCAATGCGATCCGCGCCAAAGCTCACACACGTATCCTCAATCGTAACAGGCGCAAGGGAACAATCCAGCCGAAGCATCAGATCCGACTGATAGAGCTGCTGAGGTCCGCTGATCTGCCATTCACCGGTAAATACAAAGGGTTCCTTGCGGAGTGTAAGCTGACAGGTACCTTCCGGCAGCAGAAAATGCAATTCCCGGTCTTCGGCAGAAAGCTGTTTTTCTTCTTCGTTCAGACATAATTCATACTGATCCGGAGTCTCCATCATCAGCGAAACCGGACATAACCGCTGGCCGTTTGTGTTGCGCAACACCCCCTGGCAGCTATCATAATCCAGCAGATCAGCCCCCTCGATCATCAGTGTAGCACCATCTGCGACCAGAATCTGACGAATAGTCACTGCCGCCTTTAACTGTATCCTTACCACCGAATTTCCTTTGATCTCCAACGTATCCAGCTTTGTCTCATCGAAGATCAGCAGATGTTCGCCTGCATCGACAGAGAGCTTATGATCACCACTCCCGCTGATCCTGTAATCTCCATTGTAGTCATAGTCCTCATCCAGATAATGATAAGAATCTTCACGGATGAGCGCATCTGCATATTCCATATTCAGGCGGCCATAGGCATTCAGCTGAAATTCATTGAACGCTGCTGAGCGTCTGACCCGGATCGTTGCTTCATAAGGGCGGCTGCCCATGAGTCTGATGTGCTGTTTTCCAATCCCAAGATAGGTATACCATTGTCCAGCTTCGTCTAATTGAGCTGATCCGCTAAGTTCATTTGCCGTTACTGTGGCTGTAGTCCCCGCAAGCTCCACATCGGTTTTTAACAGACATTTGGCACAACTGGCTTCCTCCGAATTACGGACTTCTGTAGCTGCCTCGAAGTCGCCGTCACAGATAGCGGTCAGATCAGTCGTAATCACTGCGCCACGGACACGACCACGAATCATGCCCCCGCAAAAGCGCTGGTCACCATAGGTTGACGGATGTGCGTAACCGCTCCAGCGGCTTCCCTTTTCACCGGTACAGGAATGAATTGTCCACTGTGAATCCTTCGAATCTATGCTGCCGCCATTCCCATCCACCGGGTGGTTCACGCAGTCATAATCGCCGGAATAATTTCCGTACATGCTCACCTGATAATTCATATATTCACCAGCATTGCCGCCTCTCACGGCAGTATTGCATTCAATCACAGCATTCTGTGCGATGATTGTCCCACCGTTTCCTCCGGCAGTTCCAGCGATATCATAGCTGGTTCCTGCACCGGACGATGATGCAGAGCGAATGTATTGATGTCCGTTTCCACCACTGGCAATATCCTTTGCGATCAAGGTCGAATCCGTGACCATGACCTGTACACCATGCAGTCCCTGCTGTTTTCCGTCTTTACTGTATTTTGGAAGATCCTGCTGCGATGCTACATTACCGGTAACAGTGACATGGCTGTTATTTACGATCTGAACCGGGCAGGCGCTTTGCGTGTTGCCGGCTATATGATCATAATAGCTGCTTCCGATGCCTCCCTCACCGCCTTTGCCGCCCATCGCTACATTTCCGCCGACAGATACACGGCTACTGTCAATCAATACCGTTCCGGCGCTTCCACCACTGGATGCATTGGCAGCCCAGGAGCCCTGACTGCTGACACCGTTGCCGCCACATGCGAGACTGCCACTGATCATCACCTGTGAGGAAATGATCGTGATGTTTGCAGAGGCATTGCTGCCCGGCATTGCATTAGGGATCATCGCACTGCCTCCGTTATAAGCATTATCACGCCCGTTACCACCACATCCGAGATCCTGGCAGACGACCGTGCATGATTCGATGCGCACGGTTGCTCCGGTCTGTGTCGTCCCGCCTCTGGTACACGCAATCTGTCCTGCGGTGAGCATGGCATCGGCCGAATCACCAATGATCGATAGTTCTGTCTGCGTGCCACCGGCAGCAATCATCTGATTGCATTCATTGCTTCCACGCAATAAGAGCTTCACATGAACGCCATCTGCAATCGTAAAATCTGCCATATTTTTTACGTGATCCAATATGATTGTGCAATCTGCAGACACCGTGACCGGCACCTGATACGTCTGTTCCGGTTCGCCGTACAGACGCAATGTGCTATCAGGTGTGCGGATTGCAACATCTGACACATAATCTAACGATATCGAAGATGGCGTATGTTCCTCAGATATTTCCTCTGCATGAGCAGCCATAATCAGCGACTCTGGTGACTCGAGGAACAGGCAGCTAATGATCAGCAATGTGGTGATGATGTTTTTCCATTTGAATTTGAATTTGAATGTTTGATTTTTGTTCATAAGATTCCTCCGCTGCAATAAAAACCGATCGCCAGACACTTCTGCGATCTGCAACGAAGAAAGGGAATCAATTCCAGATATCATGATACAGGGTAAAAGAATGGGAATTGAATGTCATTATACACAGATTTTCAATGGAAAATCAATTGGTAAAACCATACAAAAAAATGTATGCACAATTTTCACATTGTGCATACATTTTTTTAGCGCTGTGCCAATTCTTTTGTGACATCTTCCCAAGTGACTCCGGTCTCAACCATCATAGCCGTCAGATAATACAACAGATCCGAAATCTCATATTTGATATGCTCGGGATTGGGATTCTTGGCGGCAATTACGACCTCTGTCGTCTCTTCTCCGAGCTTCTTTAGCATTTCGTCTAAGCCCTTGTCGAATAATTCACTGATATAAGCACCCTGCTTCGGATTGGTCTTAATATTCATCAGCGACTGGTAACTGTTTTCAAACACCTTCAACGGATTGTTTTCAACATATTCTTTTTTCACAATCTCATTGAAAAAGCAGGTCGGACTGCCGGTATGACATGCGACACCTACCTGGGATACCTTGGCGAGTATTGTATCGTAATCGCAGTCAGCTGTCAGCGACTTCACATACTGTAAATGTCCGGAGGTGAGCCCCTTCGTCCACAGCTCATTTCTGCTGCGGCTGTAATAGGTCATCTTGCCACTGGAAAGCGTCTTATAATAAGCCTCCTCATTCATATAAGCGACCATGAGCACTTCTTCCGTGCGGTAATCCTGTACGACACAGGGAACCATACCGTCTGAATTTTTCTTTAACTGTGCCCACTGGATCTCCGGTTTGAAATTATCCATCCACAGTCCGGCTTCATCCAGATTCGTCTTGTACTGCATAATATCTGTCTGCGGATCATTAAACAACGTACCGCAGATACCGCGCGCATTTTCACGCTCTAAAAGTGCGTAGATCTCGGCAAAGTCTGCTCCATCGTACAATACGACATACGGCGTATTGGACAGATTATCCACAGCATCCAGCACAGACTCATCCATGACAAGTACTTCATGGAACAGTTCATTCATCTCTGTCTGATTTTTAAAGATAAAATCTACATTGTGTACGGATACGAGAATACGATCCTTGCCATATCGTTCTGCAGCCATGCGTGCCAGATCAATACAATCACTTTTGGCTGCATTGAGCATAATCTGCTTACAGCCGGCATAGATGAGTTTTTTCACATCTTCCATCCGGCGCAGATTTCCACCACCACAGGTCGGGATATCGATCATACGATTCAGCTCACGGATCGCCTCTATATTTTTTTCATGTTCATCATCGTCATCCGATAAATCAAATACGAATATCTTATCAATACCGCTGTCATTATATGTTTTCGCATAGGTAGACAATTCACCGATCGGTGTCAGGTCGCGATTGCTCCTGACCGGCTGTCCGTCTTTGAGGTAAAGTGTCGCTACCAGAATCTTCTTGTCCATAAGTTCTTTTCTACTACCTTCCTAAAATATATTACTGATCTTCAAACCGCACACGGATGGAGTTTGCGTGTGCCGTCAGCTGCTCGCACTCTGCAAACTGTACGATATCCTTATAGATCGGTTCCAGCGCTTCTCTTGAATAAGAGATAATACTTGATTTTTTTATAAAATCATCCACAGATAACGCTGAGAAAAACTTCGCGGTTCCGTTTGTCGGAAGCACGTGATTGGGTCCTGCAAAATAATCTCCCAAAGGTTCGCTGCTGTATGTGCCGAGGAAAATCGCACCTGCATTGCGGATCTTGGTCATCACGGTAAACGGATCTCTCATCACGATCTCCAGATGCTCGGATGCAATGTCATTCGCTGTCTCAATGGCTTCTTCTTCATTTTCTGCTACCAGAATATAACCGTAATGATCCAGCGACTTCTGGATGATCTCTTTCCTGCTGAGAACTGCAACAAATTTATCGATTTCTACAGCTACCTGCTCTGCCAGTGTACGGCTTGTTGTCACGAGAATCGCTGAAGCCATCTCGTCATGCTCCGCCTGTGAGAGCAGATCTGCAGCGACAAAGCGGGGATTGGCAGTCTCATCCGCCAGGACAAGAATCTCACTCGGTCCTGCAATGGAATCAATGCTGACATGGCCGAATACCGCCTTTTTGGCAAGTGCAACATAGATGTTGCCGGGGCCTACGATCTTGTCCACCTTCGGAACACTTTCGGTACCAAAAGCCAGTGCAGCGATCGCCTGTGCACCACCGACTTTATAAATGCGGTCTACACCTGCCTCCGTCGCTGCTACTAATGTAGATGCACAGATCTTGCCATCTTTTCCGGGAGGCGTTGTCATGATGATCTCATCCACACCGGCTACTTTGGCAGGCAATACATTCATGAGTACCGATGACGGGTATACAGCCTTTCCACCGGGCACATACACACCAACGCGGCGCAGCGGAGTCACTTTCTGACCTAATATAATACCATTGTCCTTAGAATCAAACCAGCTATACTGGCGCTGCTTTTCGTGATATTCACGGATATTTACGAGTGCCTTGCGAATGACAGACAACAAGGTCGGATCTACAGTATCATAGGCTTCTTTGATTTCTTCTTCCGTCACAACGATGTTACCCGCGTTGATATCGGCACCGTCGAACTGCTTCGTATAAGAAAAAATTGCCTGATCCTTATTTTTTCTCACTTCAGAAATAATCGCTGCCACGCGATCCTCATACTCGCCGTAGCTGTTGGGGCTGCGCTTTAATAGATCTTCTAAAATATTGCTTTTTGTCTCTTTGTCCAACTGTAAAATACGCATATCAATTCTCCTTTTGAATGACCTGTTTTAAATCTGCGATCAGCTTTGTGATGCGCTCATTTTCCATTTTCATGCTCACCGGATTCACCACCATACGCGCAGATAACGGACATACTTCCTCGAGTACCTGCAGGCCGTTTTCCCTTAACGTAGACCCGGTCTCAACAATATCTACGATGACATCTCCGAGTCCGACAATCGGTGCCAGCTCGATCGAACCGTTTAATTTGATAATCTCTACGGTCTGATGTTTTTTATTGTAAAAATAGTTCTTGGCAATCCGTGGATATTTGGATGCGACTCGAATCTGCTCATGATGCTGCAGCAATTCGCGGGCACTCTCCGGACCACATACACACATACGGCATTTGCCAAAACCAAGATCAAGGACTTCGTAAATATTACGTCCTTCTTCTAAGATTGTATCTTCTCCGACAACACCGATGTCCGCTGCTCCATATTCTACATAAGTCGGCACATCCGGCCCCTTTGCGAGGAAAAAACGTAGTTTTAACTCCTCATTAACAAAGATCAGCTTACGCGTATCTTTATCCTTCATCTCTTCACAGGTAATGCCGATCTCTTCGAGCAGTTTCAACGTGCGGTTTGCCAGTCTTCCCTTGCCAAGTGCAAATGTCAGATAACGTTCACTCGTTTCATTTCCCATCTTCTTCCTTCTCTCCAATCATTCTTTATCGTCCATCCAGCATCCAGGTGATTCTGGCGATCTGATTTTCTTTCGCATATGCTTCATATGCCGCTTCACCCTTTGTGGAATCAAATAACAGCAACTCCGCACGTCCTCCGGTACTGCGCAGCTTTCTGGCTGTCACAACAGCCTCCTCCCGGTGTGCTGCATCATAGACAATGAGCTGTGTGTGATGCAGGATCGGGACTTCGATCTGTTGTCTGCGAATGGCTTCGAGCAGCTGATCAATGACTACGACAAAACCGATCGCAGCCGCATTCTTACCGAACATCGGCAGCAGCTCATCATAACGTCCACCCTTGACAATCGGCTCACCGGTTCCATATGTATATCCGCTGAGCAGAATACCGCTGTAATAATGATAATCACTGACCATGCCGAGTTCAAATGACACATACCGGTCGATTCCGTATAATAGCAGCAGTTCCTGTAATTCTTCCAACCGCTGCAAGGCATCATATACCGTCTCATACTCTCTGGCATCTTCCATAAACTGTGCCAGTTCATCTGCAGACGTATACATGCATCTGAGGATTCCAAAGCATCGTTTCAGATTTTCTGGAAGATTCCGGCTGTTTACAAATTCTTCTACACCAAAAAAGTTCTTATTCGAGAGCAGACTGCGCAGTTCATCCGTCTCATCTGCGGTGAAACCGGCTGCATCTGCGAGCCCTTTAAAAATACTCGCATGCCCAACGCTGATCTGAAATTCTTTTAAGCCGGCAGCCTGCAGACAATCTACGATCATAGACAGCATCTCTGCATCTGCATCTACCGAATTATCCCCCATAAATTCGGCACCCAGCTGCGTACACTCCTTCATGCGGCCACGCAGGCTGTGATGGTTGATAAATGTATTGCCCTTATAACAAAAACGCAGCGGCATCTCCTCGTCCATATAATATTTTGCCGCAGAACGTGCAATGGAGGGCGTAATATCCGGTCTTAAAACCAGCGTATTTCCTTCTCTGTCAAAAAACTTATACAGATCCTGCGAAGGAGTCGTGCCGACTTCCTTGCCAAAGATATCAAAAAATTCAAATGACGGTGTCTCAATCGGATGATAACCGTATCCGGTCAGTACGGAAAATAATTTCTGCTCTAAATATAGCTTGCGTTCACATTCCGCATTGTAGATGTCACGGACACCTTCCGGTGTATGTAGATTCTGTTTCATTCTATTTCTTCTCCTTATCGCTCACTTTATTATGGTAACGTGATAATTCATTAGCACAATAAATCTTTCTGATTATAAGCGATTCTATGCAAAAAGTCAACATCTGGAGTCCAGATCAATCTGAAGCGCCTGCAAATACGGTACAAACGCACCGCCTCTGCCCATTGAAAAAAAATATTGCTCCTTCAATTCTTCAAATCGGAAGCTTTTTCTGCCGCCCTGCTCCATACGTTCCCAGAAAACGAGCAAATCCCGAAACGGAAGATAATAAAAAATATCTCTTTTGGTGTAATGGATGAGGAAAAACGCAACTCCCTGCTGTACTTCAAACTGACGCATAAATTCGACCTGATGCGTGTGGATGTTTTGCAGTGGGAATGTGTCTGTGTGACATTCCTTTGCATCAAAACATACCGGAATCCCCTGCACCGCTCCGATATAATCTACCGTGCTTTTCTGGTCAAAATACGCCAGTGTAATATGTCTGGTCTTTTTATCAATATTGATCGGCGTGATCGGGGTCGGTACTTTCTGGATCAATGCAAGCGCATTGGCCGCATATACCTCATTGGTGCGGTTGACCAGATCTTCCAGTGCCGATCCACGCAAACCTCTCGAATTCCAGGTAGCCATGTGTGATCACCCTCTCGACGGTTCTGCTGCGGCCCGTCCTCTCAGCCATGCCAGTGCAGCCTCAAAATCCGCAGGCAGATCTGCGATCACTTCCCTGCCATCGGTAAAGCGTACACGGTACGCATGCAATAACTGCCGGTTGATCCCGGCAGCCCGCTCAAACAGCCGGTTTTGTTTGGGATCCCCGTACTTTGGATCTCCGATCACCGGATGTCCGATCGATGCCAGGTGTGCACGAATCTGATGCGAACGCCCGGTGATCAGATGTACCTCCAGCAATGTATAATCCCCAAATCGCTCCACCGGATTATATTCTGTCTCTATATATTTGCGGTTCGGCGCTCCATTTTGGAAGATGGACACGGCATTCTCCCGCTCATCCTTCAACAAATATCCCTTTAGTAATTGTTTTTGTGGCAGATTGCCTTTGACAAGACAACGATAATATTTTTCCATCGAACGGCTCTTCAGTTCTGCTGACAGCCGCTGCAGCCCGCGCAGAGTCTTACCGGCCAGTAAAATACCGGAAGTATTGCGATCCAGCCGGTTGCAGATAGAAGGCCGGAATGTATGCAGGTCGTCTTCTGTCAGCGCTTTTGATTCCAGTAGATATGCAATCATATGCTCATTGGCAGAGATGTCTGATTCCTTTGCCTTCTGTGATAACATACCCGCCGGTTTGTTCATGACCAGCATATCGTCATCTTCATAGACAACCGAAAATGCCGGTTGAACCGGTACCCGTTTCAATTCCTCAATCGTGTCTTTCCTGCTTCCAGAAAATTTTTCGAATGTCTCATCGGACAGAAAGCAAACGACCTCGTCCCCTATGGATAAATGCTCCGAACCGGTTGCCTTTTCTTTATTAAGCACAATATTCTTTTTCCGCAGCATCTTGTATATAAAGCTGCCCGGTGCATCCGGCAGAAGCTTTCTTAAATATTTGTCCAGTCGCTGTCCGGCTTCGTTTTCCCTGATTGTAAATGCTTTCATATTGATGACTATAATCCTATTATGATCTTAATGTTTGTTCTTTTTGTGTACATTCCGGATGGTTTTCTTTTTTGCAGGATGCTTTTTGGCTCCGGAATGCTCCGGTGTGCGAGCTTTTCCTGACACATTCCGGTAGTTTCCCTGCTTTTCGTGCTGCTTCATCACCCGTGGACGGATCAGGCATTCCGCTCCAAACCCGATCAGATCCGTGCGTCCCGCACGCTCTAACGCCTCTTTGACCAGCTCATAGTTTTTGGGATTGCGATACTGCATGAGTGCACGCTGCATCGCCTTTTCATGCGGATTCGTTGCCGTATAGACCGGTGTCATATCGCGTGGGTCGAGTCCTGTATAATACATACAGGTCGATATCGTAGACGGTGTCGGATAAAAGTCCTGTACCTGCTCCGGCATATAATGAATATCGCGCAGATATTCCGCCAGTTCGATCGCCTCAGTCAGGGTCGCGCCCGGATGCGAGGACATCAGATACGGCACGAGATACTGCTTTTTGCCCAGCTTCTCATTCATCTGCGTATAGCGCTCTACAAATTTTTTATACACTTCCGGTGCAGGTTTTCCCAGCTTGTCCAGCACTTTCTTTGAAATATGCTCTGGCGCGACCTTCAACTGGCCACTCACATGATACTCGCACAATTCCCGCAAAAATGCATCACTTTTATCTGCCAGCACATAGTCGAACCGGATACCGGAACGGATAAATACTTTTTTGACGCCCGGAATCTCTCGTAGTTTCCGCAACAGCTGAATATAGTCCGTATGATCCGCATGCAGATTTTTGCATGGCTGTGGAAACAGACACTGCTTGTTCGGGCAGACACCTTTTGTCAGCTGCTTTTCGCAGGATGGATGCCTGAAGTTGGCTGTCGGGCCGCCTACATCATGAATATATCCCTTAAAATCCGGTTCGTAAGTCAGCTTCTTAGCTTCTTCCACGATCGATGCATGGCTGCGTGTCTGGATCGTGCGTCCCTGATGAAATGTCAATGCGCAGAAATTGCAGCCGCCAAAACAGCCACGATTGCTGATCAGCGAAAACTTCACTTCACGAATCGCAGGGATGCCACCATCTTTCTCATATATCGGATGATAGGTGCGCATATACGGCAGTGCATAGACACGGTCCATCTCCTCCTGCGTGAGCGGTTTTGACGGACGGTTCTGTACGACAAATAATTTCTCATCATATGTCTCATACAGCACCTTTGCCACAAAATGATCCGTGTTGCAATACTGAATATAGAAACTGCGCGCATAGGCTTCCTTCGAAGCACGGATCTCTTCAAAATGTGGCAGTTCCAATGCCTGCGCCTGTTCCACAAGCTCACGGTCTCTCGTCTTATAGACCGTTCCATCGATAAACGTAATATCTTTTACGGCAATGCCGCTGTCCAGCGCATCCGCAATCTCGATGATACTGTGTTCGCCCATGCCATACGAGATCAGATCTGCTCCGGAATCGAGCAGGATGGATCGACGCACTTTATTAGACCAGTAATCGTAATGTCCCAGACGGCGCAGACTCGCCTCGATACCACCGATGATGATCGGTGTATGCTTATACGTTCTGCGAATCAGATTGCCATATACAACAACTGCATAATCCGGCCGTTTTCCCATGACTCCGCCCGGTGTATAAGCATCTGTTTCCCGGCGTTTTTTAGATACGGAATAATGGTTGACCATGGAATCCATATTGCCGCCGGATACTAAAAATCCGAGTCTTGGTTCGCCAAAGATCCGGATACTCGCATCATCCTTCCAATCCGGCTGTGCAATGACCGCTACTTTATAGCCATGTGACTCAAGCAGCCGGCTGATGATCGCCGGTCCAAATGACGGATGATCCACATATGCATCACCAATCACATATACAAAATCCGGTCGTTCCCAACCTCTTTTTTCGCAATCAGCCTTCGTCACAGGTAAAAAATCATGTATCATAAATATTCCTCTTTAACCGGCAGCTCTATGCTGCCTCCAACATCTTATTTTAGCACTGTTTCCGGCATTTTACAACCGCTCAAACGTCCCATCGAGCACCTGTGTATAGGAATCAATGTAGTAGTCCGCGAGTGCACGTTTTTCTGCCTCCTGCGCATGCGAATATTCATCAGAAACCGCACACACGCTCATACCGGCAGCAATCCCCGCACGGATTCCCTGCGGGATATCCTCAAACACAAGACATTCTGCAGGTGGAAGCTGCAGCTTGTCCGCTACCGCCAGAAACACATCCGGTGCAGGCTTTCCGCGCTTGACTTCGTTCGCCGTCAGTATCGCATCCATGTAATCATAGAAACCATGTGCCTGTGCAACTGCATCCAGCAAAGTACGTGCGTTACTGGTGGCGATCCCCATTTTGATCCCACGCTGCTTCATTTCGCGCAAAAATTCCCCTAATCCGGGCTTCATAGGTACTTCATAGCGGTATTTATGAATTGCCATGTCAACCCAGATATCCATCAGCTCATCGACCGTCTCTGTCAGCGGATACGTGCGGACAAAATACTCTGCCGTCTCCTGAAAGCTCATTCCCTCAATCTCCCGCTCCAGATCATCTGTCATATCGAGTCCATGCGCCGCCATAAACTCATTATCGATCTGTCTCCACATCCACATGGAGTCGACCATCGTCCCATCCAGATCGAATATAATTCCTTTGATACCATCTAACATGCGCTGCTATTCCCCTCTCTGTCGTAAATACGTGATCTCATCTGTTGTCAGCGGCCGATATTCTCCCGGCTGCAATGTCTCATCCAGCCGGAGTGCGCCCATCGCCAGACGTTTCAATTCCAATACCGGTTTTCCGACTGCCTCAAACATCCGCTTGATCTGGTGAAATTTTCCCTCATAGATTGTCACCTGGATATGAGAAATCACATTGGATTTTATGATTACCAGCTCTGCCGGTTTTGTCAGTTTTTTCTCACCGATGTCGATACCTTCGGCAAATTTTCTGACATCTTCCTCTGTCACGATACCATCTATCATGGCTTCATAGGTCTTAGGGATATGTCTTGCCGGGCTGAGCAGTTCATGGGCGAGTGCGCCATCGTTTGTGATGAGCAGCAGCCCTTCTGTATCGAGATCCAGTCTGCCGACCGGAAATAGATCGCTGCGCAGATGGTCCGTAATATAATCTAACACCGTCGGATACCGGTTGTCTTCCGTGGCTGATACGCAGCCCTTTGGCTTATTCAGCATAAAATATTCATACGCTGCATACTGGATCAGGCGGTGATCTACCATCACCTGCGCCTGCTGCGGGTCGAATTTTTGTTCCGGACTCTTACAT
>JBNMKT010000010.1:0-27968 GCA_050874485.1 bacterium | reverse complement strand
GCCTTTGCCTCGATATTAATCGTCTTTGCATAGGTCTCATACTCGATCTCTACACGAGACTCCAGCTCAACCTTTGTAAATACGTGATATTTCTCAAATAATGTAACTGCCTTGTCAGTTGCATATGCAGGAATTGCCTCTACCATAGATTTGATGTTCGGCAATCCACGCTTCTCTGCCTCAGCTACCCACTCATCGGAGTATCCGTTGCCGTTAAATACGATACGCTGATGCTCGGTTGCATATTTCTTGATCAGATCATGTACGGCATCCTCAAAGTTGTCTGCCTTCTCCAATACATCACATGCCTCAGAAAATGCATCTGCCACGATTGTATTCAATACAACATTCGGCTGTGCGATCGAAGCCTGGGAACCTACCATACCGGAACTCGAACTTGTTACCGGTAAATGCAAACGGTGATGTACGGTTACGGTCAGTTGCATCGCGCATGAAATCGGGCAATGTCTTGACACCTGTCTCCAGCTTCTCACCCTTTAAGCTGTGAGTCGCGCTACCAGTACTGATGAGCTGTGTCAGCACATCCTCTAACTGCTCGCCCAGGAAAATAGACAGGATAGCAGGAGGTGCCTCATTTGCTCCTAATCTGTGATCATTTCCAACATCTGCTGCCGATGCACGAAGCAGGTCTGCATGCTCATCGACTGCCTTGAGAATACAGGTCAGTACAAGCAGGAACTGAATGTTCTCATGCGGTGTAGAACCGGGATCTAACAGGTTGATACCATCATCTGTAGTGATAGACCAGTTGTTATGTTTTCCAGAACCATTCACACCTGCAAACGGCTTCTCATGTAACAGACACTGCAGTCCATGACGTCCTGCGACTTTCTTTAATGTCTCCATGATCAACTGGTTGTGATCGGTTGCCACATTGCACTCTGCATAGATCGGAGCCAGCTCATGCTGCGCCGGAGCAACCTCATTATGCTGTGTCTTGGCAGATACTCCAAGCTTCCACAGTTCCTTATTTACATCTCTCATATATGCGCCAATGCGCTCGCGGATCGCACCAAAATAATGGTCATCCATCTCCTGTCCCTTCGGAGGCATCGCTCCGAACAGGGTACGTCCGGTGAAGATTAAGTCTTTTCTCTTTAAATATTTCTGGCGGTCTACGATGAAGTATTCCTGCTCTGCACCGACTGACGGTGTCACTCTCTTAGAAGTTGTATTGCCGAATAACCGCAGTAAACGAATCGACTGTTCGTTGATCGCTTCCATAGATCGGAGTAACGGTGTCTTCTGATCGAGTGCCTCTCCTGTGTAGGAACAGAATGCAGTCGGTATGCACAGTGTAGCACCTGCTGCATCATGTCGTACAAATGCAGGTGAAGTGCAATCCCATGCGGTATATCCTCTCGCCTCAAAAGTAGCTCTCAGTCCGCCTGAAGGGAATGAAGACGCATCCGGTTCTCCCTTGATCAGCTCTTTTCCAGAAAAGCTCATGAGCACTTTACCATTCTCCATCGGAGCGGTAATAAATGAATCATGCTTCTCTGCTGTCACTCCGGTCAACGGCTGGAACCAGTGTGTGTAATGTGTCGCACCCTGCTCGATCGCCCATTCCTTCATCTCATGTGCGACTACATCTGCAGTTGCCAGCTCCAGATCATGTCCGCCTTCGATGACCTCACGCAGTCGCTTATAAGTCTTCTTCGGAAGACGCTCCTGCATCACTGCATCGTTGAATACATTTTCGCCAAAGATCTCTGATACGCTGAATTTTTCCGTTTCACTCATAACGTTCATCCCTGCAACCCTTCAGTCTGTGCTGACTGAATAGTCACTTATCCTTTCCCTTTTATAGTTTAAAATAGCGAACGAGGGTGCACCTCATATGGAACACCCTCGTTCGCTTCTCTGCCAACTAAAATACTCCTATTTCTGTGAAAAAGCAATAGCAAATTTTAGTTTTTTTGAATTCTTAATTTTATTAAGCTTTTCCAACAGATCCGAAGAGCTCCATTTTTTCCTTCACAGTAGCCTTGATTGCCTCTGTTCCGGGAGCTAAGAGCTTACGAGGATCAAATCCTTTGCCTTCAAGATCCTTGCCTGCCTCAATATATTTACGTGTAGCATCTGCGAAAGATAACTGGCACTCTGTATTTACATTGATCTTGGATACACCCAGATCGATCGCTTTCTTGATCATATCTGAAGGGATACCTGTACCGCCGTGTAATACGAGCGGCATGATGCCTGTCTTCTGCTGGATGGCATCCAGTGTCTCAAAGCTGAGTCCTGCCCAGTTCTCAGGATATTTACCATGGATGTTTCCGATACCTGCTGCCAGCATATCAACGCCCAGATCAGCGACTGCCTTGCACTCATTCGGATCAGCGCACTCGCCCATTCCGATGACACCGTCTTCCTCGCCACCGATGGATCCTACCTCAGCCTCGATAGACATGCCCATTGCATGTGCTACGTTTACGAGCTCTGTAGTCTTTGCGATGTTCTCCTCGATCGGATAATGTGATCCGTCGAACATGATAGATGTGAAACCTGCTTTGATACACTTGTAGCATCCTTCGTAGGTGCCGTGATCTAAGTGTAATGCAACGGGTACTGTGATTCCAAGTTCCTCATCCATAGCCTTTACCATAGCGGCAACGGTCTTGAATCCGGTCATGTACTTTCCTGCACCCTCAGATACACCAAGAATAACAGGTGAGTTTAACTCCTGTGCAGTTAACAGAACAGCCTTTGTCCACTCAAGGTTGTTGATGTTGAACTGGCCTACTGCATAATGTCCGGCTTTTGCTTTCTCTAACATCTCTTTTGCAGATACTAACATGTGAATTCCTCCATTTTCTGTATAGATTGTGAGTGTGTGGGTTTTCAACCCATATCTTTGTTAAATATAACACGAACGCCTGTAAATGTAAAGTATAAGCGTCCGAATCCAGCCCTTTCTATGCCTGATCCCCCGGCACACGGATCGTCAGTGCACGATGCAGATTTTTCAGGTGGATCTGCGTCTGGTCACCACCAAATTCTCCGTCCAGTGTCCAGGGAATCGCCTGATACGGGGAGATCTGCAGTTCTTTTGTCTTAAACGTATAGATCAGATCCGATTCCGGGCGCAGCTTGGTCAGTGCTGCTACAATCTCGTTACGCTCAACGATATTTTTCGGTTTTCTGACCAGCATCACTTCAAATAAGCCATCATTGAGTGCCACATTGTCTCCGGTCATACCCTTGATACCACCGACCGACAGCGAATTTGTGATCATTCCGTATATAAAATCATCCTCGATACAGCCGCCCTCGTATTCTACACGCATACGATAACTGGGATGATTGCCGATGCTTTTGACTCCTTCGAGTATATAGGCAGCATGACCTATCATATTTTTCAGTTCCTGGCTCGTCTGATACGATACCTCTGTAAACAGACCGAACGCCGCTACATAGATAAAGTACTTATCTTCAAACAGACCGACATCGCAGGGGAAGTCCTGCCCGCCCACAGCTGTCTCAGCTGCTTTTTTCATATTTTTCGGGAGCTGCAGCGATGCTGCAAAATCGTTGGTGCTGCCAGCCGGAATATAGCCGAGCGGCACGTGTATACCACCCTTCATCAGTCCGGATACTGTCTCATCGAGTGTACCATCTCCGCCGCAGCAGACAACCAGATCATAATCCCCCGCATGTGCCGCCGCAACCTGTGCCGCATCACCGGCAGCCTGCGTCGGATGCACCGTCACCTCGTAGTCTGCCTGCACCATGACCTCCAGAATATCTGACAACTGTGTTTTGACCTTGCCGACTCCGGAATGTGGATTGTATATAAATAATAATCTCTGACTGCTCATTGTTCGATCACCTTCCTAGTTTTTTCGCCAGTTCTCCGAGCTTGCGCAGGCGATGATTGACTCCGGATTTTCCTACCGGCGGATCACACAGTTCCCCCAGATCCTTGAGTGACGTATCCGGATATTCCAGCCGGAGCAATGCCATCTCCCGCAAGGCCGGCGGCAGCTCGTCCAGCCCGATCCGGCTCTGGATATAACGGATATCTTCGACCTGCCTGCACGCAGCACCGACGACTTTATTGATGTTGGCGGTCTCGCAGTTGACGATGCGGTTGACCGAGCCACGCATTTCTTTTAGGATGCGCACATTTTCCAGATTCATGAGTGCAACATAAGCACCCATGACATTCAATGCATCGACGATCTGTGCGCCCTCTTTCAGATATGTAATATAATATTTTTTCCGCTGTACAATCTTTGCATCCAGTTCAAACGATTCCAACAATTCCTGCACCAGCTCTGCCTGCTCCGGATTCTGACAGACGATCTCAAAATGATAGGATTTCTCCGGATCACTGATCGATCCAGACGCCAGAAATGCACCGCGCAGAAACGCCCGTTTGCAGCAGCTGCGCTTCAATAACGATTCACGGTGCTGTGTCATCTGCTCAGCTATACGTGCATGCAATTCTTCCCGTGTCAATTCGCCGAACAGTCGTTTGGCCAACGCAGTTCTCTTTTCAGCCAGATGCGCATGATCCGGCGCCAGTGTCTCGAGTGCCGCCAGCTCTGCCAGCTGGCAATGACGTTTGCTGTCGCTTTGTTTTGCCAGCTCTGCTTTTACCTCACTTGAAAATGACATCGCGCTCTCCTGTTATTTGCCACGGTGGGCATCCTTTTCTATATCCCTGTGTTCCACGCGCAGACCATAATCCTCCTGCTTACCCAGACGCTCATATAATCCCTGTGCCACAGTGACAGATCGGTGCTTACCTCCGGTACAGCCGATCGCGATCACGAGCTGGTTCTTACCCTCAGCCACATAATTCGGCACAAGAAAACGGATCATATCCTCCAGCTTTTCCATAAATGCCGCATACTGGTCACCTTCCATGACGTAATTTTGTATCCGTTCATCCAGTCCGGTCAACGGCCGCAATCCCTCGACATAATACGGATTCGGCAAAAAACGCACGTCAAACACCAGATCCGCGTCTGTCGGTATCCCGTATTTAAACCCAAAGGAAAGCACCGTAATATACAGATTCTTATATGTCTGATTCTCGACAAACATCTTTTTCAGCTCTGCCTGCAGTTCTCTCGTCAGCAGCTGGCTCGTATCCAGAATATAGTCCGCGCGCCGTTTGATCGGCTGTAAACGTTCTCTCTCCCGTTCAATCGCCTGCTCGACTCTGCCGCCTTCTGCGAGCGGATGTGTGCGCCGTGTCTCCTTATAGCGCTTGATGATGACCGCATCCTCACTCTCCAGAAACAGCATCTCAAAACTCTTGCCGCGCTCCTGCAGACGATCCAGCACAGCCGTCAGATCTCCGATGTTCTGTCCGCTGCGGATGTCCACATTGATCGCTACCTTATCCAGCTCGGGGTCATTCTCCGCCAGATCGACAAAGCTCTCTACGAGCGAGATCGGCAGATTGCCGACGCAGTAATATCCCATGTCTTCAATCATCTTGAGTGCAGTACTCTTACCAGATCCCGACATACCGGTTAAAATCACACAACGCATACAAAACCCCTCCCTGTTTATCTTCTATTTTACCATCCTAAAATCCCAGCAGCCGTACCTCCGGCTCCAGATCTACACCGCTATGTTCCCTGACACGCCGCTGTACCTCCTGCATGAGCTCCAGGATCTGCGCAGCCGTAGCTGCTCCACGGTTAATGACAAATCCACAGTGCTTTTCGGATACCTGCGCATCTCCCACGCGGAAACCACGCAGGCCGGCATCTTCGATCAGCTTTCCCGCAAAATATCCTTCCGGGCGCTTGAACGTACTACCTGCACTCGGATATTCAAGTGGCTGCTTCTCCACGCGCTTTTTCCGCAATTCCTCCATACGTGCGCGGATCACCGCCGTACTATCCTGTGTCAGATTCAGACGCGCCTCTAACACAATGTCCTGTTCGTCCATCATGCGGCTATGACGATAGGACAGCTCCAGTTCGTCCGCCGGACGCACACGGATCTCTCCATTCTGTGTCAGCACACGGACTCCGGATAAAATATCCTTCATCTCACCGCCATACGCACCGGCATTCATCACGACCGCACCACCGAGTGAGCCCGGTATTCCGGCTGCAAATTCCATCCCCGCAAGTCCTTCTCTCGCCGCAAATGCTGCAGTCTCGGACAATAAGGTACCCGCCGAAACGACCAGATCATCCTCATCTATCACCCGTATCCCAGATGCAGCTTTTCCGATCTCCATCACGACACCACGCAATCCCGCATCTGCAATCAGCAGATTACTGCCATTGCCAATCACGGTGAGCGACAGATCATAGCGTCTGCATAACTCCACCACCTGTGGAATCTGTGCAATCTGCGGAGTCACCAGATACTCAGCCGGTCCACCGACACGAAACGTCGTATGGCGGCTGAGCGGTTCCTCCCTGCAGATCTGATCTGCCCCTAAGACGGCCGCCAATTCCTGTTCAAATTGTTGTCTATCCTGCATTATGCTTCCCTCAAAAATGCCACGTAGCCCTTATAAGCCTCATACAGATCTACCTTGCTGATGATCTCCCACGGTGCATGCATATTTAATACGGCCACTCCGCTGTCGATGACTTCCATTCCATAATTAGCCAGAATGTAAGCGATCGTGCCGCCGCCGCCCTGGTCTACTTTACCCAGTTCTGATGTCTGGAAAGCCACACCGTTCTCATCAAAGATCCGGCGCAGTCTGGCAATATACTCTGCATTGGCGTCGTTGGAACCTGATTTTCCACGTGAACCTGTATATTTATTAAATACGATACCTCTGCCAAAATATGCTGCATTTTTCTTCTCGGATACGGACGGATAGTTCGGATCGTATGCAGCACTCACATCAGACGACAGCATTCTCGAATGCTGCAGCGCGCGGCGCAGTGCGAGATCTGAATAAGCACCACACCGGTCAAGCACCTCTGCGACCATATTTTCAAAAAATCTCGAATGCATACCGGTCGCTCCGACACTGCCGATCTCTTCCTTGTCTACGAGCAGGCACACACTCGTGCGCTCCGGTGTCTCCATCTGCAGGATCGCTTCAAACGAAGGATATGCACACACGCGGTCATCATGTCCATAGCCCATGATCATACTGCGGTCTAATCCATAATCTCTGGCTGCCCCCGCGGGTACGACCTCGATCTCTGCGGATAAGAAGTCCTCCTCCTCGATACCATACTGCTGTTTGAGCAGTTCTAAGATCTGCGCTTTCACACGCTCCTTGGCACTCTTTTCCTCGTCTGTCTGGTCTGCGGGCAGATTACCGATCAGGACATCGAGATTCTCTCCCTCTACGACCTTATTGCCCTTCTTTTCGAGCTGGTCACCCGCCAGATGGATGAGCAGATCGCTCACTCCCACAACCGGATCGGATGCCTGTTCACCAATATTGATCTCTACGACTGTGCCGTCCTTTTTGGCTACGACTCCATGCAATGCCAGTGGCAATGTCACCCACTGATATTTCTTGACACCACCATAATAATGGGTGTCGAGCAGCACCATGTCATTGTCCTCATACATCGGATTCTGCTTGAGGTCGAGTCTGGGCGAATCAATATGTGCTCCGAGAATGTTCATTCCCTCGCTGAGCGGGGCACTTCCGATCACAAACAGCGCGAGTGATTTGCCCATATGATCGGCATAGACTTTATCACCCGGCTTTAAGGTGCTTCCGTTAGCGACTGCCTCCTCCAGACTCATGAATCCGGCTTCTTTCGCCTGCTGCACGAATGTTTTGACGCATTCGCGCTCGGTTTTATTCTCTGACAAAAATACGCGGTAGTTCTCCGCGAAATCATAGACCTCCTGCTTCTTGTCTCCGGGATAGGCATCCCATGCGTTATTTCGTTCCATTTTGTTTACACTCCTTAACTATTACATATTTATATCAAAACTATTTCAAAACCCGGTCGCGGCTCCCGCAAGCATATCTGTTTTGCTCGCGTCGCTACGTTTCTACAGCATTACAGTACACACCTGTCCAGTCTGCGCTATGAATATGCTTGACGAGCATTCTGTGATGTGAGGCTGCGGGCACAACAGTTCCCGGCATCTGCGACGTTTGTCCGGCGAAGTGCGAGCGACTTGATAACGCAGCGCTGCCATAGCTGAAAGCCGCAGGCTATGTGTGCGAAGGACACATAAGAGCCAAGGCTGAAGAGACAGCGAGACACCGCCGGGCAATTGGAGCAGATGATCGGGATACTGTTGTGATCGCAGCCGGACAACGCAATACTACAGATATGCTTGCGGGAGCCGCGTCCCCTATTTTATACTGTTAATGTTCGCCGCCTCTATTCATCGTCGTCCGGATTGGACCCCTTCGCGATGTTCGCCTGCACACGGCGATACAACTCCTGTGCGGCATTGTAACCCATCTTTTTCTGTCTGTGGTTGACCGCCGCAGTCTCACAGATGACCGCCAGATTTCGTCCGGGACGGATCGGCAGCGAGTGGCAGACGACTTTGTTGCCTAAAAACTCAGTATATTCCTGCTCCATGCCGAGACGATCATACTCTTTATCTTTATGCCAGTCCTCGAGCTTGATCACAAGATCGATCTGCTGTTTGTCTTTTACACACTCTACACCGTATAGTGACTTTACATCGATGATACCAATACCACGCAGTTCGATAAAGTGTCTGGTGATCGCCGGAGATGTACCGATCAGTGTCCGGTCATCGATACGCTTGATCTCTACCGCATCATCGGTCACGAGTCGGTGTCCACGACGGATCAGCTCGAGCGCAGCTTCGCTCTTTCCGATACCGCTCTCACCCATAATCAGCAGACCTTCGCCATATACATCTACCAATACACCGTGGATCGTGATACACGGTGCCAGTTCTTCATTTAATGTACGGATCAGCTCAGCGGTGAGCGCAGAGGTCGCACGCTCCGTTCCGAGCACTGCTACATTATGTCTCGTCGCTGCCTCCAGAAAATCTTCATCCGGCTGAAAGCCCCGGCAGAATACGACGCACGGAATATCGAAACTCATGAACTTGTCATAAGCCTCTCTCTTGCGCTCCTTTCCCACCTGCTGTAAGTATGCAAACTCGACCATTCCAATGATCTGCACGCGCCCTTCTGCGAAATGCTCAAAATAGCCATGCAGCTGCAGCGCAGGTCGGTTGATCTCTGTGATGCATACCTTTTTCTGCTTCAGATTCACCTGCTCCGTAAAGTTATTCAGATCCAATAATCGCGCCAGTTTAGCGACCGATACCTCTTTTTTTGTCATCGTATATTCCCCCTATTACATGATGTCATTACTCAATCATTTCGTGATTCGTAACTATACCTACCTTTATAATAAGTTACCGCATAAAAATCTGCAAGCTGATTTTACTCATGACTGCTCCTATGCCCGGAAAAAATCATAGACTGCCTGCGCCGACCGCTCATTCATGCTGTCTGCCGCCGCCAGCTCCTCTACGGAGGCGGCGCGGATCGCATCGAGCGACTGGAATGTCCGCATGAGCGCTTTTCTACGTGCAGGTCCGATACCCGGTATATCATCCAATACAGAATGCACCTGCTCCTTGCTGCGCAGCGAGCGGTGATACTCGATCGCAAAACGGTGTGCTTCATCCTGGATGCGCGTGATCAGCCGGAATGCTTCGCTGTGACGGTCGATCGGCACCTCCACATTATTATAGTATAACCCGCGTGTACGGTGATTATCATCCTTTACCATACCGCACACCGGAATATTCAGATGCAGTTCATCGAGCACCTGCAATGCGATATTGACCTGACCGCGTCCTCCGTCCATCAATATCAGATCCGGAAACCGGGTAAAACTACCGTATTCGTCCTCCAGTTCACGTTCCCGCCGTTCTTCACGCTCCTTCAGACCATGTTCAAAACGTCTCGTAAGCACCTCATGCATCGATGCATAGTCATCCGGTCCTGCAACAGTACGCAGCTTGAACTTCCGGTAATCACTACGGCTCGGTCTGCCCTTCTCATACACAACCATCGATCCCACGGATTCAAAACCGTTTGTATTTGAAATATCATAAGCCTCCAGCCGCTGCAGCTGCTCCCTCGGGAGTGACAGCAGATCCGCCAGTTCCTTGACTGCACCAATCGTCCTGCCCTCCTCACGCTTGATCTTCTCACGATCCTGCGTGAGCACAATCATCGCATTTTTTTCAGCCAGTTCGACTAATTTTTCCTTGGTGCCACGCTTGGGCACACGCAGATAGACACGCTGTCCCTTGCGTTTGCTGAGCCATTCTTCAATCACTTCGCGGTCATCAATATCTGTCTGCAGCATCAGTTCCCGCGGAATATACGGTGTACCCGCATAGAACTGCTTGATAAATGAAGTCAATATCTGCGCCGGTGTATCCTCATTGACGATTCTCAGATAAAAATGGTCTCTGCCGATCATGCGTCCATCCCGCACAAAAAAGATCTGTACGACCGCATCCCTGTCATCACATGCCAATGCTAAAATATCGCGATCCTCTCCGTCTGCATGTGTGATCTTCTGCTTCTGGGCGATCTGCTTCACACTGCCGAGCAGATCCCGGTATTCGGCAGCTTTTTCAAAATCCAGCGTCTCAGCCGCCTTCTCCATCTTCTCCTGCAGCATGCGCAGTACCGGCTGATACCGCCCATTCAGAAAATCCATCACACCATCGATCTGTTTACGGTATTCTTCCTGTGACACATAGCCCTGACACGGTGCCTGACACTGGTGGATATGGTAGTTCAGGCAAGCCCGCTCCGCACCGATATCACGCGGCAGACACCGGTTACACGTCCGGATCTGATAGAGCTTGTGGATCAATCCGATCGTATCCTTCACTGCACCCGCACTCGTATACGGCCCGAAATATGCCGATTTATCTTTTTTCAGCTGACGCGAAAAAAGGACCCTGGGGAACATCTCCCCCAGCGTCACTTTTATATATGGATACGTCTTGTCGTCCGTAAGCATCGTATTATATTTTGGTCTGTGCTCTTTGATCAGATTACACTCGAGCACCAGTGCTTCCAGTTCGGAATCCGTCACGATATACTCGAAACGATCAATCTGCTGCACCATGCGGTCTTTTTTGATGCCCTCATGGTGACTCGCCTGAAAATACTGCCGCACGCGGTGGCGCAGGGAGATCGCTTTTCCAACGTAGATGATCGCGTCCTTTTTATCGTGCATTATATAGACTCCGGGTTTGTTCGGAAGCTTTGCTAATTCCTCTGCAAAATCAAACGCCATTGTCCTCGTCCTTTTTCTCCTCATCCGGATCAGACAGACCCTTCATCTCACGGAAGATCTGCATGAATTCCTTTCCGGTGATCGTCTCCTTCTCATACAGATGATCAGAGATGCGGTCGAGAATCTCCCGATTCTCTGTCAACAGTCTCGTTGCCTCATCGTAGGCATCCTTGATCATCTTCTGAACGACCTTGTCGATCTGCGCCGCGGTTTCCTCACCACAGTTGAGTACCGGACGTCCATCCAGATAATGATTTTCTACGGATTCCAGACTCATCATGCCAAATTCATCTGACATACCGTACTGTGTCACCATCGCACGCGCAATACGTGTCGCCATCTCTATATCATTCGAAGCTCCGCTCGTTGCAGACTGGAATACCAGTTCCTCCGCTGCACGGCCTGCCATATAGGTACGGATCTTTGCCAGCAATTCATCCTTTGTCTGCAGGAACTTCTCTTCTTCCGGTGTCTGTAACGTATATCCGAGTGCTCCCATCGTTCGGGGAACGATCGTGATCTTCTGTACCGGCTCAGTATTCTTCTGCAAAGCGGCAACCATCGCATGACCCACCTCATGATAAGATACGATCTTGCGCTCCTGATCGCTCATCGTGCGATCCTTCTTCTCCTTGCCACCGACAGCTACGATCTCAAATGCCTCAAACAGATCACTCTGGTTCACAAATGCCCTGCCGTGTTTTACCGCAGTGATTGCTGCCTCGTTAATGATATTTGCCAGATCCGATCCGACCAGACCGGCAGAAGCCAGTGCGATCGCATCCAGATCGACCGTCTCATCCATCTTGACATCCTTGGAATGGACCTTGAGTGTCTCCAGACGGCCTTTCTGATCAGGCTTATCCACGATGATCCGGCGGTCAAAACGACCCGGACGCAGCAAAGCCTTATCCAGTACTTCCGGTCGGTTCGTCGCTGCTAAAATCAACAGACCCTTGGAGGTATCGAATCCATCCATCTCTGCTAACAGCTGGTTCAACGTCTGCTCACGCTCATCATTGCCGCCATATCTCGTATCACGGCTCTTTCCGATCGCATCGATCTCATCGATAAAGATGATACAGGGAGCCTGCTTCTGTGCCTCCTTGAACAGATCACGCACACGCGAAGCTCCGACTCCGACGAACATCTCTACGAAATCAGATCCCGCCAGTGAGAAGAACGGTACACCCGCCTCTCCTGCAACTGCCTTTGCCAATAATGTTTTACCGGTTCCGGGAGGGCCTACAAGCAGTGCTCCCTTGGGCAGCTTCGCACCAATCTGCGTGTATTTTCTCGGATTATGCAGGAAATCTACAACCTCCTGCAGAGATTCCTTCGCTTCATCCTGTCCGGCGACATCCTTGAAGGTCACGCCGGTCTTTTTCTCTACGTATACTTTTGCCGTATTTTTGCCGACGCCCATTGCGCCGCCGCCCATACGCTTCATGAGGAATCCGAGCAATACCCACAGAATCACAAGCGGGAGCAGGAAGCTCACGATATTATAGATCCATCCGGCCGTGTTATCCGGGATCTCACCCTTGATATCTACACCGGCCTCCTTCAGCGTCGGGATCAGATCATCATCACCGACATACCCGGTATAATAAGTGATCGGTATGATCTCGTTCTCACTCTTTTTCGGTGTAATATCGATCTGCTGGGAATCGAGGTCGACACTCTCGACCTTGCCATCTGCCACCATCTGCATGAACTCGGTATACGAGATCTCCTGTGCGGTCATCTGTGTCTGCCACTTGCTGACCAGACTCATGAACAACAATGCCACCAGTGTGATCAGAATAAAGATCATGATCATCTGACCGTTACGGTTGTTGCGCGATCCACCACCGTTGCCACGGTTATTATTTCCACCGTTCTGATTGTTATTTTTGTTATTCGGATTGCTGCCTCCGCCTCCGAAATTGCCATTTTCCATACTCTTATTACCAACTTTCTTTCTCTTGTCGTACTTCCTACCATTATAAAAGCAAACCCGTGTGATTTCAATATATACTTTTCCGTTTTTTATTAACATTTTCTAAAGAAATTATTAATTATATTAAGTGAATTCCTCATTCCCCGGATGTATAATATTTTGATGTATAATATTGAAAGAATATAGAATTCTATTATTTATCTATCACTTATGGAGGAAGCTACTATGTCCGTAAAATATGTATTTGTCACTGGTGGTGTCGTTTCCGGTCTCGGAAAGGGAATCACTGCCGCTTCACTCGGTCGTCTGCTCAAAGCACGCGGCTACACCGTAACGATGCAGAAATTTGATCCATACATCAACATTGATCCCGGAACTATGAATCCGATCCAGCACGGCGAAGTGTTTGTCACCGATGACGGTACAGAGACCGATCTTGATCTCGGACACTATGAACGCTTTATTGATGAAAGTTTAACCAAAAATTCGAATGTTACTACCGGTAAAATTTACTGGTCTGTCCTGCAAAAAGAGCGGCGCGGCGATTACGGCGGTGGTACCGTACAGGTCATCCCTCATATTACCAATGAGATCAAGAGCCGTTTCTACCGCAACTACACCTCTGACGAGACACATATCGCGATTATCGAGGTCGGCGGCACGGTCGGTGATATTGAGAGCCAGCCGTTTTTAGAGTCGATTCGTCAGTTCCAGCATGAAGTCGGTCATGAAAATGCGATGCTGATCCATGTGACACTGATTCCCTATATCCGCGCTTCAGGTGAATTAAAGACCAAGCCGACGCAGGCTTCCGTCAAGGAGCTGCAGGGCATGGGTATCCAGCCGGATGTGATCGTCTGCCGCAGTGAGCAGCCACTCGATCAGGGATTGAAGGACAAGATCGCGCTGTTCTGTAATGTTCCGAGCAGCCATGTACTCCAGAATCTGGATGTGGAATATCTATATGAAGCACCGCTGGCCATGGAGCGGGAGAATCTGGCCAAAGTAGCCTGCGAATGTCTCCAGCTCGATTGCCCGGAGCCGGATCTCAAAGACTGGGAGGATATGGTCGATGCGCTGCGTCACCCGAACAAAGAAGTGACCGTTGCTCTCGTTGGAAAATATACGCAGCTGCATGATGCCTATATCTCTGTCGTAGAAGCACTCAAGCACGGCGGCATCGCGGGCCGTTGTACTGTAAATATCAAATGGGTTGATTCTGAACTCGTAACAGATGAGACGGTAGACAGCCTGCTCTCAGATGTCAGCGGCATCCTCGTACCCGGCGGCTTCGGCACACGTGGTGTCGAGGGCATGATCACCGCATGTCAGTATGCACGTGAGCATGAGATCCCTTATCTGGGTCTGTGTCTGGGTATGCAGGTCGCGATCATCGAATTTGCCCGTCATGTCTGTGGGCTGCATGACGCTCACAGCATCGAGCTTGATCCACAGACGACACACCCGGTCATCGCTCTCATGCCGGATCAGGATGAGGACGGCGACATCGGTGGTACGCTGCGTCTGGGTTCCTATCCGTGTGAACTGGATGAAAGTTCCAAGGCATATGGTCTCTACGGCAGCAAGACGATCCACGAACGTCATCGTCACCGCTATGAGGTCAACAACGATTACCGCAGTGTACTGACAGAAAACGGTATGCTGCTCGCTGGTCTCTCTCCGGACGGACACATCGTGGAGATGATCGAAGAACCGGCTCATCCGTGGTTTGTCGCTACACAGGCACACCCCGAGCTCAAATCACGCCCGAACCGCCCGCATCCTCTGTTCCGTGGGTTCGTGGAGGCAGCGATCAACTATCAGAAATAAATAGGAAAGCCAAAATAAGAACCGGAGGCTCGATTGAGCCTCCGGTTCTTATTTTTGACCTACTGTATTTTAGCCGTAAGCGTCTATTTTGTTCGGTCTGGTCGTCGCGATACTCCACCCATAATGGGTATCTTCAAAGCGAGAATCTGTCAATGCAGCAATGGCAGCTGCTGACACATAATACTTTCCATCGATCTTGTAGCAGGGGATTCCCACTACTTCACCATCCCACACAAAGCTGGTGGTGGGCACGATCACTTTATGCTTTTTGCCGTTGCCCTTCTTCAGAGTCGCAGCTTTCCCCTTATACGGAGTCATACTGTCAATGATAATTGCATCATGCGCCTTATCATATGTCACGTTAAAGGATTTATTTGTCTTTGACATCAAGTATGCAATATCATCCAGTTTATAGTAGTAATAGTAACCGTCTACCTTATAGGCTTCCACGTATCCTCCGCCACTATTTTTATTACAATAGATCCACAGCTGTTTCGTCTCCGCAGTAACCTTTTTTGAATATTTATTGCCAGGGTAATAGTTAATTGTTTCATGTCCCAGATCCATCGTGTAGCATACTTTTCCATTATACAGTATTTTGTATATCGTCACTTTTTCCTTATAATCCGGGAAGTCTTCTGAATAATAGCTATATTTACTGATTCCATACACGGTAGCACTATCGCCATCACTCATGTGATAAGAACCATTGACCGCCTTGATTTTCGGCGCAGCTTTATCCGGGTTCATATGGTATTTTTTCAGGATTTTCAGACCCTCCGCTGTATACGCTGTGTTGCCCACCCCGGACCACGGTGCATTGAGGACGAGCTTTCCCTTCGCCTTTCCCAGTTTCTTGATGTCTGCGAGCGAATAATAATCTTCAAATCCGCCCAGGTACTTTGTAGGGATGTAGCACTTCTTTGAATTAAACCACACCTGTGAATAACCGCTGCCAGCGTTTTTCTTAACGACCTGCAGTTTGGCATCCTTTTTCACAGTTCCCTCTACAGCGGCAGATGCAGTTGCCTGTGAGGTGATATCAACCGGGTCTTTGGCGGTCACAACCGCGTGATACTGCATCACAGGCTTGTTTTCGTCTGACATCCGCAGGTTTACATATTTGGCATTGACATAGTAGAGTCCCTGCTTATAATAAATCTGATAATGTCCATTGATTGGAGTCGTCTTTGTCACCTGAAACAGCTGGTTTGTCTCGATCAGTCCCGCAGTCACATATTTATCACTCGCCGGAGTCGTCTTTACATAAATATTGCAGGTCGCCGTTCCCGATGCTGTGATCTTCGGTATGTCTAACTGCTGATTTCTCGCATCGGTGATGTATACATATTTGCGCGGCATAAAATACACACCCGGTTTCCAGCTGGCGTACTGCTCTGTTCCAAGTCCGCCACAGGTACTTGTCAGTCCCTGCCCGACATCGATTCCACCCGGACTCCAGATAGCGACCCAGTTCGCATCGTATGCAATGACCTGGAATTCGCTCGTTACCGCACAGTAAAAGGCGAGATTTGCCTGACCCTCAGGATGGGTTCCCAGATAGCGGTAGGCAGTCTGATTCAGCTCCTCGATTCGCTTTTTATGGTAGTCAATCGGTGGTTCACCCGGATAGAAATACGCCTTTGCTACCTCGGTATGCACCACAGCCTTCCCCCAGTAACTGCTCTTAAGACTGGCCGGCATCTCACGGGGTATCCATTCCTTCGGAACTTCGCGCGCATACGTCGCATATACTTTACCCTTTGTATTTTCCTCACTGCCGTACAGATAATTCGACAGGAAATCCATGTCTAACGGAAATGGATAAAGATCGGCATTCGGATCTTCTGTCAGATAGGCAGATGATGCAGCAAATGCGTCTGTCGGAATCAGCGTGACCAGCATCGCTATGATCAGTGTGAATATGACAGATCTTTTTAAGCCGGTCATTCTTCTGTGACCCGTAACTTTCATAACATCCCTCCCTCGTGTTATTTTCGCCTTGTAGGATCTACAGGGTTCTGTTACACTAATTATATGTTGTACCCTAGGGGACAAGTCAAGCAAATAGGTCTTGTTACCGTGAACAGAATCGACCGTAATGACATATCACAAGGGAAAAAATATGAAAAAACAGGATGATAATCTATTTAAAATGGGCGAGATCACCAAGATTCTCGGCGTGACCAGAAAGACCATTCTGGTATATGAAAATATGGGGCTGCTGACACCGGCTGTCAGGGACGAACAGACCGGGTATCGTTACTATACAGCGGACAATATGACTCAGATCCGTTCGATCCGCTCCTTACAGGCGCTCGGCCTGTCACTTGCGGAAATCGCAGAATACTACTATGATACCGGCAATCTGGATCACCATCTCGAGCGGTTGATGAATCTGCGTGCCGCGCTTGATCGTAATATCCAGATGCTGCAGGTCCGTGCTGCGAAACAGGGGGATCTCAGTGTACATCGGGTGCTTCTCCCGCAGCAGGTATGCTTCTGCCGCAGATATCAGTGTGAAGATACTACAGATGCTGCCAACAGACTGCGCGACACCTATATTGCCGCAGCCAGAACAGGCATGATGTCTATGGTTGCCCGGATGTTCACGATGCGTATGGGTAGTGAAAGTGCTGACCTGGATCTCATGTGCTGCATTCCTGTCAATGATACATTTGATGGCGCTGAACGGATAGATTTTTCCGAGACACCTGCCTTGTGCATCTATTACCGTGGTCCATATGAGGGGATTGGGACTGCAATTTCTGCCTTAAATGAATATGTCCGGCTGCACCACGTAGAAACAACCGGACATTATCGCTGTATTTATTTAGAAGGGCCACCGAACCGTGGCGAGAATTGCAATGATTATATTACACAGGTTGCCATACCAGTCAGAAATGATTTATTCTGACTACATCTGGCTGACCTTTTTCAGCAGCGGATTGCGTATGTACTGTACAATCAGCGGGATCACCATAAAACACCATGTGATGGGTTCAGAGACGATGATACCCCAGTAGCCGAACGGCTCCACGAGCAGATTCACGAGTATGATCTTACCAATGCACTCGATACTGCTCGATACGATCGGAGTCACATGATCTCCGATGCCCTGCATCGTATTACGCAGCACGACGATGATCGCTGTCACCCAGTAGAGCAATGTGTCGAACTTCAGATACGACCATGCCGCAGCGACGACTGTCTCACTCTTGGTACCTGTGACCAGCCGGATCAATGCCGGTGCGATCGTATAGCTGCACAGCAGTACGACACCACACCAGATAAATACGATCGTCAGCGCGGCGCGCACGCCTTCCTTCACACGGTCAATCCGTCCAGCTCCAAAATTCTGTCCGGAATAAGTCGCCATCGTTGTTCCGATCACACCAAATGCCAGCATAAACAGCTCCGTCAGCTTTCGCGCCGCCGTATGTGCGACGATGATATCATTTCCGAGTGTATTGATACCCGTCTGAAGCGCAACCGAACCGATATTCACCAGGCATCCCATAAATCCCATGGATAATCCGCAGCTGAGCAGGTTGTTTGCCAGTTCTCTGGAGAATCTGAAGCTCTCTCTCTGAATGTGAAGAATCTCATATCTTTTATAAATAAATAACAGACACAATATCGTTGCGAATAACTGCGCTACGACAGTCGCCACCGCAGCTCCGCGCACACCCATATGGAGTACACAGATACAGAACAGGTCTCCAAAAATATTTAAAACTACAGAAATCGCCAGAAAGATGAGCGGTGTCACGGAATCTCCGATCGCCCGCAGCATCGCTGCGCACAGATTGTACAGCATCGATACCGTCATTCCGGCAAATATCACTACAATATACTCATATGATAACGCATAGATATCGCCGCCGATATGCAGCACACCGAATATCTGACGCAAAAACACGATGCTGAGCACCGTCAGCGTCAGACTGACACCCAGCGACAGTACACTCGATGCCGCTACCGAACGTCTGAGCCCATGCTCATCCCCTGCGCCGAAGAACCGTGCCACGATCACAGCAAAACCATTGGTCAGTCCCTGTAGAAAACCGATCACCAGCGTGCTCAGCGAAGTCGTCGCTCCGACCGCCGCCAGTGCAGTATCCCCCAGCACAGAACCTACGACACGGGTATCCACCAAACTATAAGTCAGCTGCAGTACGTTTCCTATCAAAATAGGTAGCATAAATAATAAGATCTGCTTCATCGGATTACCCTTTGTCAAATCTCTCATTTTATATCAACCTCTATTCCACTTTTTTATCTTCTGTCAGGCATATAGCAGATTCAACAGTACTGCCATCACGCAGCCTGTACAACATCCGATCAACACCTGCATCGGTGTATGACCGACAAACTCCTTCAGACGCTGCTCCGGCAGACTGGGATTGTCCTTCGAAAACAGCCGCACCATCTCATTGAGCAGCTTCGCCTGCTTACCGGTCTCCAGCCGCACACCCATGGCATCCCGCATCGTAATGAGCGCCACAATCACGCAGACCGCAAACGGAAAAGAATCCACCCCATATACGATACCTGCTGTCACTGCCATACAGCTCACCGTCGAGGAATGTGCCGATGGCATACCACCATCTCCCCAGAAGCGTGTGATGTCCAGCTTGTGGTTGATGACTGCATAGAGCAGCGTCTTACAGAACTGTGCCGCGAACCACCCGGCGATTCCTCCCATCAGAACCTGATTGCTGAGCAGCTTTAGGAAAAAAGTATTTATTGTCATTGAGACCGTCCTTCTTGTTTTCTTTCATTTCATTACCGTTTTTTATTCTAGCACAGAGATTGTGGCGATACAAGGCATGATACGTTAGAATTGTTTAAGATTTATTTTAGATTTCTTTTATTATTCGGACACAGTTTGGTCACATTTGCTAGATATACTATGTTTATCAACAGAGATGTTGATAGCAACAATTCCCTATATAGATGTAACATTTTCATAACTAAACTCCTCGAAAAAACGATCGCTCCGGCGGTCGTTTTTTCATACATTTTTTTACCCATTTTCCTCAAAGTGTGCTACACTGTATCTGAATTGTAACTGTCTGGTACCTCTCAGTTACATGAAATATCTGATTACGAGGATGCATTATGCCCAAATCATATGGTCAAAAACTGAAAATCCTGTATTTAGCGCAGCTTCTATATGAACATACCGATGAACAGCATCCGGTGTCAACGGCTGAGATCATCTCCTATCTGAACGCCCAGGGTATCCGCGTTGAGCGAAAAACTGTCTATGATGATATTCATACCCTGCAGCGGTTCGGACTCGATATCATTGCAACGCGCAGCGATCCGCGGGGATATTATCTCGCCAGCCGCAGATTTGAGCTGGCAGAGCTCAAGCTGCTTGTAGATGCCGTACAGGCATCCCGATTTGTGACTGCTAAGAAATCCCGTGCACTGATCGCCAAGCTGGAGACACTCACCAGCCACGCCGAGGCTGGTCAGCTGCATCGTCAGGTAGTAGTCGCGCAGCGCGGTAAATCTGTCAATGAACAGATCTATTACAGTGTAGATACAATCTATGCTGCCATGGCATCGGAATGCATGATCCGTTTTCTCTACTGTGAATGGTCTGCTTCCAAACAGCTCGTTCCGCGCAAATCAGGCGCTTTCTACGAGGTCAGCCCCTGGCTTTTGACCTGGGAAGATGAAAACTACTATCTGATCGCTTACGATCACATAGCATCCATATTAAAATACTACCGCGTAGATAAAATGCTCAGTCTCAGCATCTTAGAGCAGCCCCGTCTGGGACGTGAGGTATTCGAGGCGCTGGATATTGCCGGGTTTGCCAAAAAGACGTTCGGCATGTTTGCCGGTGACGAGACGGTTGTCACCCTGCGCTGTGACAATTCGCTGGCCGGTGTCATGATCGACCGGTTCGGGACAGATGTACCGATGCGCCCCATATCCGACCGGGAATTACAGGTGCGTGCGAGCGTGGCTGTCAGCCACCAGTTTTTTGGCTGGCTGTCCGGTTTCGGCAATCGCATACGCATTGTCTCTCCGGCTTCGATCTGTGAGCAATACCGTAGATATCTACAGGATATTCTATCTCTCTATATAACCAGTAATCATTCAGAGGAGGATGTAACATGAAACGACCTGAAGAAATAAGCAATTATAAATCATGTACTATGTGCGGCAGAGCATTGCCGATTGATTACGAAAAAGATTATTGTCCCGCTTGCGAGGATGATGTATTGTTTAGAGAAATCCGGGAATATATCCGCACACACGATGTCACGGAATTTGAGCTGGCAGAGATCTTCCATATTCCGCAGAACAAAGTGCGCAAATGGATCAAAGAGGGACGTATCGAATATGTAACCGGAGAAAATAAGATGATGAACACCCGCTGTCAGCGATGTGGTGTACCGGTATCCTTTGGCACACTATGTCCGAACTGTATGCGCGTCATGAACGGCGGCAAGGAAGTCGCCTATACATCTGCAAATAAGAAAACAGATAGCAGCCGGATGCGCTATCTGTCAAGCGATGATGCCAATAGTTAAATGTAATGAAAGCAAAAACCGTGATCCCCATGTGAGGATCACGGTTTTTCTATGGAATATACTTTAAAACATTCTTTGAAATATTCTTCTAAATATTTGTCAATGTCTTTCCCACACTAATTGTATATGTCATGGTGATCTTTTTGTCACCAGCGATCTGATAAGTACCGGTCACAGTCACTGATTTGATATTGATCTGGTCTCCAGCCTTGACCGTAACCTTCGAACCAGGCTGTGTCTCTCCGGTCACAACACACTCTGTAATCGTACCATTCTCAGGAATCAGGCAATTCTGTGCCAGTTCCAGTGCTGTTGTACAGCTCTTTGATGCGGTCACACGCTCAATCGTGATCTCCGGCTCATCCTGCTTATCTGTCAGCGTCAATGTAGATGCCAGTGTCACATATGCCTTATCTGTCTGTGAGTAGTACTGTAAAGTGATATTGTAGGTTCCGGTGGAAGCCTTGCGGCATGCATCGGATGTAATATCCAGTGTCTTTAACGATAAGCGGTTGGCTGCCCCGATCGTCTGCTTTGCAGTCGTTCCTGCTACAGTCAGATCTGAACCATAGTATTCGCTGCCCTTTGTCACAGTCGCAGATGTAAACATCGCATAATTGGTAAATACACCGCCCTTGTACTGTGCCAGCCGCACATTGACATAGCGGCTGCCATTCACATCTGTAGTCAATGACAGGTCATCGCTATGCTTATCCATCTCAATCGCATAGGTTGTCGCTGCATTGGAAGGTACGCTGGATACGCTGACGATCACAACAGAGAATGCTACAGATGCCTTTTCTCCACCTGAAGTCAGTGTCAGTGTATAATTATAAGTTCCCGGTATCGCATTGGATGCATTGAGCACGATCCGGTCATTCGCTGCGTCATAGCTTGCCACGCTTGTATTGATCAGACTGGTCGTTGTATTCGTCACAGTAGCCGTCTCACCAGTCAGTGCCAGCCGCTCACTATACTGATCGAGCGCCGTCACATCAATATACTGGCGGTATTCTGAACTATATACATTGGACATTGTCACGCTGCTGGTGCTTAAAGTTAATGTCGTCAGCTTCGGTGCATCTGCTACCGTAACATCATAACTGTAAGCGTATTCCTGATCCGCATACACCGCAGTGATGATCACGTTGACCTGTCCGCTGCGAATCGGTGTTACTTTTCCATCTTTTGAGATGATCAGTGAATCCGGATCAGAGGATTCATATTTTATGGATGTATACTTGATCTCGCTCTTGTCTGTATCCAGTGCACGGAAATGTGCATAATAGGTCTTTCCGATCGCTACCCGTCTGTTATCCTTGTAGCTGCTCGCAGAATAATCAGGCGCTGTTGTCGCTGTCGTCATTGTAAAATTAGTGTCGACAGATGTCGATGCTGCCTCACAGGTGATGACACCGGTTCCTACCAGTATCAGGCCTGCCTCTGTCTTGCTCGTATACTTCACTGTCACTGTGGCAGTCTTGCCGATCGTGGTCATATACAGCTTTTTAGCATCTGTAAGATAACCATTTGTTACCTCCGCATCATAATCCAATGTGCCGGGATATGCAGCCGCTACATTGACTCCATTCTCATCATACAGTGCATATTCAATCGTAGTCTCCTTGTCTACAGTCACCTTCTGTGTCAGGATCTCCAGCTTGACCGGAATGCCGACGCTCGCCTTGAAATCCTTGGATGTCAGTGAATCGCTGACCGTATAGGATACACCATCGCGCAGATTCGTGAGCAGCGTGATCTTCGCTGTCTTTCCGTCTGCAGAGAATGCCATATTTTTTATCACGGATGATGCACCGGCTGTGTCCTTGACAGAAAAATCATCCTTGGCCACATTATTGTGCATATCTCCAGAATAATTGACTTCGATCTTATTGGCATCGGTCTGTTTCACAGATACGATATAATCTGCGACTTCTACCGTCACAGATGCAGATTTTACCACACTGCTGCCAATCTTGGCATTCATTTTGATCGTATAGACACCCGTCTTCATCGGCTTGAATACACCGGTGCTGCTCATATAAGATGAATAATCTGCCTGATCCGAACCGGTCACAGTCCATTCGTTGGTACAGGTCGCATTCACCGGAGTCAGCTGATAGCCAAACTGATAACTGCTGCCGACATAGAGCACATCATCCACCTCATCAGGTGTCGTCAGCGTCACTTTCGTAGGCTTGATCTTGATTCTGGCATTGGCTGACACCGTGCACAGCGATGATTTCCCGGAAAGCACCTCTGCCTGCAAAGTCACCTTCTTATTCTTTGCAGCCATAGCATTGTTTGTATTGACTGTGAACGTATTGCTGGCGGTCTTTCCATTCACTTTGGTGGTCGCCTTCTTCCACTTCACATAGGATTTGCCGGGACCGGTGACTGTCCACTTGACGGTCTGTCCTTTTTTCAGATTCGTGAGGGTATATGTATATTTACCCTTCGTGCTGCCATTCTGGTACAGATTGGCATAAGTCTTTTTGAACTTGGGAACTGCTGTCGCTGCCTTTGCAGGCACAGCAGGCATCGCGGTAAACACCAGTGCAAAGATACACAACGCTGCCAGCAGTTTTTTTACTTTCTGATACATTGTTTGTTCCTCCTTCTTATTTTTCGCTCTTTGGGGTCATTGTACCACAATCAAGAGGGCAACCGCAAGGGCTGCCCTCTGAAACTATGTCTTATTTACCAGAATGTTACTGTTCACTCGTACCTCGTTCCAGTAACGGATTTTGCCGATGCTTCGCATTCCAAATCGGCAAAATCTGCTATCACCACTGTATCATACGGCATTTTCAGTTCAGAAAATGCCTACCTGTGAACAGTAACACCAGAATCCTCCGGTTCTTTTTCCGGTTCTTTTTCCGGTTGTTTTACCTCCCATTTTTTACGTTTTCCCTGCTCCTGCCGTCTGAGCACCTTGCGGATGATCACAACGACTACCAGAACGATCACTGCCAGCAGCAGGATCACCGGCAGATTGACAATGAGCCAGATCGAGAAGCTCCGGAATCCCTGTCCCAGTGCATAGAACGTATCTGACAATCCCTGACGGACTTCTTCTCCGTAGCTGAGTTTATCTGCGACATTTGTCTCACGCTCTACTGCATTGATATCCAGATACAGGGTCGCATAATCAACCCGGTTATCATAGACACGCAGCTGTGACTCATAGCTCTCTAACTGATAGCGCACATCCGTCAGCTGCTCCTGTAATTTCAGCACATCCGACAGTTTTGTCGCACGCTCCAGTAGTCCCATCAATGTCTCCTGCTCGACCTTGAGTGCCTTGATATGACTCTGTAAGTCTACATAGCTGAGTGTCACATTTTCTGTCGAACATCCAGCATAGGTCACATTGGAATTTTCCTTGACCATGGCTAAAAACTGATTCATTTTATCCGCCGGTATACGGATCACCATATTTGCATATCTGGTCATATTCAGATTCGTATTGCCATTTGTCTCGGAGCTCTCCAGATAGCCGCCATATTCGCTGATCCGCTGCTGTACCGTATCCATAAATGTATCAAACTGCTTTGTCTCAACCGAATAATTGTAGGTATAGATGATCTTTTCGTCTGTCTGGGCCGCCTCCGATGTCCCCGGATCGTTCTCACTGGTCATGCCACTCTCTTCCATCGCTGCATCATCCATCGAATCATCGACCGCCATGTCCTCCTCGACATCGTAGCTTCCCCCATCAGCCGCAGCTGATGTATCTGACGTCGCCTGATCTGCCATAGACGCCGATTTGCTGCCGGCTCCACAGCCAGCCAGACTGCATGCCATCACAAGTGCGAGCAACACTGCCAACCATGTTCTTTTTCTACTTCCCATATTCTTCTTCATAATACGTCCCCCTTTCCTGATACTCCAAACCTGCCTACCACGCTTCCACATTCAACTGTAATACCTGCCGGTACTGGTTGACCTGCCGCACCAGCCGGTAGGTTCCAGACTGCGTCATATTCAGATCTGACAGCAGATACCACTGTTCTTCCTGCTCACCACCCCGAAATGCACCGATACGCCGATCCGCGGTATAATAGACACGTGTCCACGTTCCATCCGCCTGTTCATAATAGACTTCATAGATATCACTCACCCGAAGCTCCTGAATTCCAGACTCTTCCGTCAGATTATCATGCGTGACCGTCTCCAGAATGATCGAACCATCCTCGCTGATCTGCTCGTAGTTCCAGTCGATCCATTCATCAGCCTTCGCACTCTCTCGCAGCAATTGTGTCTGCCAGTCAGGGGCTGCCGCTTTTTCATCCGATCCATCCTCCGGCAGAGCGGCATCATCCGATCTATCGCCTGCATCATCGATTTCATCATCATACGACTCCATCATACGATCCGCATCACCCGCCTGATCGGTTGCGGTGTCCCATGTCTCTTCTTCTACACCTTCATTGGCTGCACCATCTGCCGCTGACATCTCTCCCTCGGCCGGTGCACTCTTTGCTCCCATATGAAGCAGGCCACCGGATGCTGCCACCGCAGCCAGACCAACCACACAGACCAATGCCGCTGCCCATGCGCCGTAACGCCTCCATCGCTTTGCGGGATATGCAGTCACCTTATCAGATTCTGCTACATCTGCCCCCTGTGCGGTCTGTTTTTCCAGTTTTCGCATCTCCCGCTCAAAAGATCCGGAAAAATGATGCTGCGCCCGGAGTTCTTCCTGCGAAGGGACCGATTCGAGATCCCGGTTCATTGCATCTGCCAGTGCCTCGGCCAGCAGTCGCTCGCCATTCATATTCAGACTCATACATTACCTCCCTGATTCTGCCAAAGCACTTGCTTTAATTTGTTTCTCGCCCGGTAAGTCCGTACATTCACCGTCTTTTCTGCCAGCCCGAGTACCTTTGCGGTCTCTTTCTCTGACAGTTCATGCAGATAACGGCA
Source organism: bacterium (assembly GCA_050874485.1). Classification (GTDB taxonomy): domain Bacteria; phylum Bacillota; class Clostridia; order Lachnospirales; family Lachnospiraceae; genus W0P33-017. The sequence continues at coordinate 1,455 of JBNMKT010000010.1, read as the reverse complement.
TTCCAGAACTACCCGGTAATTTTCATCCAGGCTGCGGATCGCATCCACAAGCTGTTCATAAGCCTCCACCTTCAGATATGTATCCAGCGTATCGTCTGCCCCCTCGGTATCACCCAGCGCATCCTCATACTCTGTAAACTCTGCTCTTTGCTCTTTTCTCAGCAGATCAATCGCGCGGCTCTTGGTGATCGTCACGAGAAACCGCTTCGCCCTCGGACTATGAGGGTCTTCTACCTGATCCAGATGCTTTGTCAGCGTCAAAAACGCTTCCTGCACGGCATCCTCAGCCAGATCCTTATCTTTTAAGATGTCTTTTGCCACATACCACATCAGATAGCGGTATTTCTCATACAGAAATGCGAACTTGCTCTGCTCTTCCTCTGTATCCAGCATGGATAAAAATAGTAACATATTGTTGTCTCCTCTGCGCGCTCACTGCGGTCGTCACCGTAGCTTTTCTGAGGTACTTACATCTAACCAAACGAAGACTCTTGGGTATACACTACACCTTTATCTTAAAATTTTAAAAAGATTTTTATCTTTTATAAAGTTGCTCATCTCATAGCATACCAGTATCTCGTCCCAGCCTTGCGCCGTCAGCTCTGACACGGATTCATTATAATAGCGCAGATCAATCATCGTGATCTGTGCATAGCTGTCGATCAGATACGGTACCATGCTGTTTGCGTAGGAATCCTTGATCACAAGTAGCTTGCGATCTGTCTGTGCCGAAGGATTGGTGATCGTGAGTGAACCATAATTGCCACCGAAATAGACCGCATATTTATCCTTGCTATCCAGCTTGCTCAGGTCATAGATCCCGCTGAGCTGTGGCATCTCATGTGTCCCGTTGGCACTGAGTGCATCCGCAGGTGCCCCATTTGTCTCAAGGCGGATCTCCTGCGGCAGCTTCATCGGCAGTTCGAGTTCATCCGGCTTCTCCCCGGGCAGGCCGGCTACTTTTGAATATAACGTACCATAAAACCGGTCACTGCATACCTGCACATCATAGGTCTCCTGCGCTGCAGGTGTGATGCCGTGTGCCTGCAGATACGCTGCAGCTCCCATATATGCACCGTTCGTCGTCCAGTGATGGTCTGTCTTAAAATACACCGGACGCAGGCTGTCATGCACAGTACGCACCAGTTCATCCCGAAGTGTGATCCACCGTACAGAGTCGGCCTCGCACAGTTCATCACCCAGCTGTTCATACGGCGCAGGGTCATACAGCACAGCCCGTGTCGGCAGCTGATCCGTTAATACGGTTCCCGGCGTCGGCACGAGCATCACAGATACCTCTGTGTCCGCATGTTCTCTCAAAGCTGTGATAAATCCGATATTTTTTCTGTAGTTTTCCTGCGATAGATCACTGTCTACGACCTTATCAAACAAATATCCGTCTTTTCCGATATAGACACCGTTCAACTCTCTATGGTACAGCAGATACTGGCTCGT